>NZ_JARAVM010000008.1:0-271082 GCF_033792735.1 Streptomyces sp. PA03-3a | reverse complement strand
CCTGGCTGCACACCTACAATCACCACCGCGGACACACCGCGCTGAAGGGCCAACCACCCGCCAGCCGCGTTCCTAACCTCACGGGGCAATACACCTAGGGCGGGGTACTGCGGATCGACGGGGCTCAGTCCTGAATAGCTGTCAACTGCGAGACCTGCCGTCAGCAAGTCGGCGAGGCCGGGGGTTCCCGGTTTCAGTGCCTCGCCGTTGAGTATGCGCTGGTAGGCCGTGACCACTTGGTCCGACAGATCGGGCAGGTCGGGTACTTGTGGCACCTAACAACCCCTGAGTTGTCCGTCTGGTGAAATTCCTGCGTTGAATCCTCTTGATCATTACACACGCTGCGTACAAGGCTGTCACACCTGGCGTGTGCGTATGGCATATGACGAACCTTTGACCTGGGCGGGCGGCCGGTAGTTGCTGCCGCTCCTGCGCACACCAACCTGCCAGCAAGGGACTATCCGCAGGGGGTTCTTATGTCCATTTCTCGCGTTGCCCGCGTCGGTGCTGCTGCCGTGCTCACCGTGGTGGCGCTCATCCTGGCCGGGTCTCTCCAGTCGGAGCCTGGTGCGGCTCGCACGGAAGACACGACCTGGGCCGTTCGTGCCGGGGATACAACCTGGGCCGTTCCCGTGCAGGCGGCGGACATCGTTGTCGACGCCCATGACGGCAGCCTGCGCGTGAAGACGGCGAACGACACCACCTGGTAGATCCCAGGCGGTCGCTAGCCGGGCGCTCGGGCCCCATACCGAGCACCCAGCAGGGGGTGGGAAGGAGCTGGCCGCGCGTCCCCAATGCGCGTGGACCGGCGATGTACACGGCGACAGCGGGGGCGGGGGGACCGCCCCGTAGGGGAGGGTCAAGGTGGCAATCGATCCGGCACGCATCCAGGCGCGGATGCTGGAGGCCGAGAGGTCGGGCCGCAGCACTCTGGGTGCCCAGGAGGCGCGCGCGGCGCTGCGCGTCCTGGCCGTGGTGATGGACGAGGAGCCGCAGAACGATCAGCAGCACAGTGACGCGGCGGCGCTGGTGCGGGCAAGCTGAACAAGCGCCACGCAGGTAAGGGCGGGCAAGGCTGTTGCCCGCCCTTACATGTGCCCTGACCTGTGTAAACGCCGAAAAAATTCTGGCCTTAGCTCTAATATGCAGGTAAAATAAGAGGCGTGGTGAGAGGGAAAGCCCCCGCCCGTCGACCTCTTGGAGCCCGCTGTGACGACCCGGACGATCGCCGTCGAAAAGATCCACCGAAACCCGCGCCAGCCCCGCGAGTTCTTCGAGCCCGCGGCCCTGCAGGAACTGGCCGACTCCATAACGCGCTTCGGGCTCATGCAGCCCATCGAGGTCCGCCGCGACCGCGAAGTCGGCGGCTACGAGATCGTCGCGGGTGAGCGCCGGTGGCGCGCACACCAGCTCGCCGGCCTGACCGAGATCAAGTGCATTGTCACCGACGACGACCTGACTGTACTGGAGCGGTTCAAGCGGTCGGTCGCCGAGAACATCAACCGGGCCGACATGACGCCGATCGAGGAGGCCAAGGCGTTCCGCCGCATCCTCGACGACCAGGAGGGCATCGAAGTCAAAGACGTGGCCCAGGAGTTCGGAAAGTCCTCGGTGTACGTCTCGCTGCGGCTCGCCCTCCTCGACCTGACCGACGAGGTGCAGCAGCACGTCAACTCCGGAGCGATCGGCACTCAGGCCGCCGTCCAGATCGCGGCCCTGACCCCCGGCAACCAGCGCGCCGTCATGGCCAAGTGGGCCAAGGGCGCCTTCGCCGGCGACAACGAGCTGGTCCACTTCGCGTACGCGCTCAAACAGCAACAGGGCCAGGTCGTCGCGATGCTCGTCGAAGACATGACCCCCGAAGAGCGCGAGGAGCGGCAGCGCGAGCGCACCAAGACCCGCAGCAGCATCGACAAGATCGAGCAGATCCTCGGCCTGCTGGAGGAGCTGGCCAAGGCCGACCCGATGAAGCTGGCCCTGGCCCTGGAGGGCGAGGTCGGCAAGCGGCTGCAGCAGATGGACCGCGTTGCCGACGCCGTTCAAAAGGCGCGGTTCAACGTGCGGCAGGCCAAGGCTCACGCCGAGGCCCGCGCGATCGCCCTGAACCCCGACGCCGAGCACGAAAGCCTCAAGCCCGCCGCTCCGGCCGCGGCCGCCACGCCGAAGCCGAAGCCCCCGGCCAAGGCCACCGCCGCCAAGCCGAAGGCCCCGGCGCAGCGCAAGGCCCCCGCGAGTCGTAAGGCCCCGGCCAAGCGCGCCGCCGCGGCCACGGTCTGACCCGAACCGGCCCGCCCCCAGCCCGGGGGCAGGCCGGGCCTCGTCCCCACCATCGAAGGGAAGCCCCATGAGCGACACGACCGACCGCCCCGACTGGCGGAGCATGAAGCCCGGCGACTTCACCAGCCACCGACCCAGGGCCCTGCAGGCCGGGCGCGGCCTGTTCTCCGCCGACGAGCTCGACGCCGGCGGCACAGAGGCCCTGTTCGGCGTCGACCTGTGGGACGGCACCCTTGACGCTTCGGCCGCCACCGCGGCTCCGAACGATCCCGATCCGCTTCCGGGCCTGGCGGGCGTCACGACCACAGGCCCCGAATGATGTGCCACAACATTAGATCGTGGTACGTTCCTCACGCTGAAGGGGAACGGCTGCAGCCGCGGGACCGGCTCCTCAGCAGTGCCGTGGCATGCGGCATCCCCCAAAGGTGTCTGGCGGGTGGCAATCCCCCGCGCCCTACCCGCCAGACGCCGGCCCCGCCCCATGCGGCGCCACATGGGGACGCCGCCCCACGCATCCGCGTGCGGACCCGCCCGAGCCGCCAGGCCGGGCGGGTCCCCGCTTGCTCGGGGACGAAGTCGTGACCGCGACCTACCGCAGCGACCACGCCGCCGACCCGGAGCTGTTCGAACGGCTCATGCGCGAACGCTACGGACCACTGCCCAAGGTCCTGGCCGAGCGATCCGTCCCGCGTCCCCCCGATCATGTCCGGAGTCACCTGATGTACCCCCGACCCGCCCCCGATCCCGACGCGGCCGCGCACCTCGCCGAGCTCCAGCAGGACCTCGACGCCCGCCGACCGCGCCGCGCCGTCGCCCCCAACGAGCGCACCCCGCCGGTACCCGGCGCGACCTGGTGCAACGCCTGCGACGGCTGGTGCACACCACAGGGCATGTGTCGCTGCAACGACCGGTAGGCGACTCAGCGTTGTGCTACTTCCACGGTGGTGTCCCGGGCTGCGGCCCGGGGACCTCATCACCCCGCACCCGCCGCGCGCCCTCGACGGCTGCCCAGCGGTACGGCGACCTGTACACCGTCGAGCCCGTCGGCGAGCTGGAGGCCTCCGCCAAGGACCGCTTCCCCACCTCGTGCGCTCCCGCCGCTCGCGTCGTGTCCGTGTACGCCAGGGCCGTGCGGCTCACGCCCGGCCAGCGTCGCTCCCTGCTGCGTTGGTGGACAAGGCCGACCTGGAGGCAAGCCGATGACCCAGGCACCTAAAGAACGGCCGACGCTGGACCAGCTGCGGCACCTGATCGGTCACGCCGGGCATCGGGTCCTCAGCGCCGTCGAGTCCGAACGGCTCCGCGGGCGTGGAGCACCTGGTCGCCAGCCAGGCGGGTCTGGCCGCAAAGGTCGCCGACCTCACCCGCCGCCTCGCCGGCGGCGCCCGCGCCGTCCTCGACGTCGAGTGCCCCGTCTGCCAGGCACCCCCCGGAGCGGGGTGCGTCACGCGCCTGGAGCCGCCCCTGTCCGGTTCGCACACCGAACGCCTCGCGGCCGCCGTCACCGGCGTCGGCACCCGCGACCACCACAGGCAGCGAAGCGTGCACATCAGCACCGTCGTTCCCCTCAACGAGTTGCTGGGCGCCGCCTACCGCGAACGCGCCCACCTCGCCGCGTGGCTCGCAGCCCTGCACCCCAGCGTCGTCGCTCCCGCACCGGCCGACGTCGGCGACGGCTGGCACGTGCTGTTCCTGCGCGCAGGAGGCTGGCAGTTCTGCTGGCACATTTCGCCCGGCGACCTGTCCCTCTTCGACCACGTTCTGCGCGTGCCCGACTCTGACCCACGAGCCCAGTGGGACGGCCACACCTTCGAGCAGAAATACCGCCGCATCCGCACCCACACAGCAGTGCTGCGCACGCCGGGCAGCAACGCCGACGACGGCGTCGACACCTGACCACCCAACGCTAGACGCGGGTACGAACCTTGACACTGGCCCGAACTTCAGCCAATTGAAATCTCCTTCATGTGGCTGTCCTGACTTACTTGGAGCGACCTCGTGTCGCACCTGCTTGTTTCAGAATGAGATCGGCTCAGGGGGTGGCCAATGCCCCGCGCCCTACCCGCGAGACGCCGGCTCCGCCCGTGTGAAGCCATACGGGGACGCCGCTCCACGCACCCGTGAATGGACCCGCCCAGCCCGCCAGGCTGGGCGGGTCCCCGCGAGGCGCCCTGTGACGACCTACCGAAGCAACCATGCCGCCGATCCCGAACTCTACGAACGGCTCATGCGGGAACGTCACGGGCCGCTGACCGTAGTTCTCGCCGAACGAAACAGCCTCATGTGGCCGAGAGGGCCCGTAACACCCCGCCGCTTCGAGGTGCGACGTGGTGCAACTCCTGTGACTCCGATGGCGTCCCGCGTGGTGGTGTAGCCGATCAATCGGCCGTCGTGTTGGTAGTGCTGGGGAGCGAGGGGGCGCTGTCGGGGCGCTTGTCGGGGTAGATCTCGTCCATGCTGCCTTCGGGCAGGTAGCGGCGGGGGAAGGCGATCCATTCGTCGTGCATTTCGAACAGCACAGCGGTGACCAGCCGCAGGAGTGCGTCGTCGTTGGGAAAGACCTGGACGACGTCGGTCCGGCGCTTGATCTCGCGGTTGATCCGCTCCAGTGGATTCGTCGATTGGATCTTCTTCCAGTGCCGTTCCGGGAAGGCGGCGAAAGCGGTCAGGTCGTCCTTGGCTTCCAGCAGCATCCGCTTCACCTTGGGAAACTGGCCTCCGAGCATGTCGGCGACGGTGTCGACCTGGGCCCGGACCGCGCTCTGGCCGGGCTGGGCGAAGATGGTGCGGATAGTCGCGGCGACCATCTCACCGGCGTCCTTCGGGATCACGCCGAAGACGTTGCGCAGGAAGTGGACACGACATCTTTGGTAGGCGGCGCCGATCATGACCTTGCGGATCGCGTTGACCAGGCCGGTGTGGTGGTCGGCGAGGACCAGGCGGACCCCGCTCAGGCCGCGTTCGCGCAGGTGGCGCATGAACTCGGTCCAAAACGCCTCAGTCTCGCTGTCGCCGACCATCACGCCGAGGACCTCCCGGCCGCCGTCCTCGGTGATGCCGGTGGCGATCACCACGGCCCGGGAGGCGATCTGGTGGTTGACCCGGGCCTTGCAGTAGGTGGCGTCGAGGTAGATGTAGGGAAAGCGAGTGTGGTCCAGCGGCCTGGTACGGAAGGCGGTCAGCTGCTCGTCCAGGGCGGCGCAGATCCGCGAGACCTCGCTCTTGGAGATACCGGTGTCCGCCCCCAGGGCCACGACCAGGTCGTCGACCGACCGGGTGGACACCCCGTGCACGTATGCCTCCATGATGACCGCGTACAGGGCCTGGTCGATGCGGCGGCGCCGCTCCAGCAGGCTGGGGAAGAAGCTGCCGGCCCGCAGTTTGGGAATGGCCAGGTCGAGGTCGCCGGCCTGCGTGGTGAGCCTCTTGTCCCGATGCCCGTTGCGGTAGTTGGTACGGGTGTCGGTGTGCTCGTTCCACTCGGCGCCGATCTTCGCCGCGGTCTCGGCGTCGATCAGCTCCTGCAGCATCCGCTCGGCGACGCTGCGAACGAGCTCGATTCCGTCGGACGAACGTAGTGACTCCAGCAGGCGTATCAGTTCAGACTGAGACAGGGCCACCGTGCACCTCCTCTCCTCGATGAACTGGGCGTTTATCAGGAAGAGTTGCACGGTGGCCCACCCCGTGCGCAGGGAGCGGACGCCACCAGTCGGAGCACACCGGCGCACTACTCAATGTTGATCGGCTACACCATCACGAGGGACGCCATCGTGACTCCTGGTGCACGACCCAAGGCGTGTGTCGCTGCAACAACCGCTAGACGCAAGCCGCTATCCGCAGCAGCCACGGAGCGCGGCGCTCACGGAGCCGTCATTGCTCACAGCGCCGCGCGCCGCCGCCCCTCGGCTCCGCCGGAGTGCTAGCAGGTGATGCTTTCGATGTAGACGTGGTCCAGGTCGGTGAACTTCTTCCACAGGCTGGTCTTGCCCCGCCGGTCCTCGGTGTTGGTCCAGCCACCCCAGTAGTGCCACTTGGTGACACAGTTTTTGTAGAACCGAACGGCATCGGTGTCGTAGTAGTTGTAGTGGAACTTCGACTCGTCCCCCGCCGGAAGCTCAACGTCAGCGTAATAGCTGCCCCAGACGTTGACGTGCGTCACGCAGGGGAGCTTGTCGCCGGAGTACGTGCTGGAAGTTCCCGACCAACAGTTGGCGATCCGGACCGACATGCGCGCATTGTTGCTGACCTCACCACCGCAGCCCGAAGTCGTACAGGTGCCAGCCGATGCAGGCGTGCTCAACCCGATACTCATGAGAGGTATCGCGAGAGCGAGCGCCGCTGACCGTATGCCCCACTTGCCGAGCCGTCCCACAGCCATTTCTCCTCCGTCTGATCGTGAGTGATCCCCCGCCGGGGTGCAGCGTGCGCTAGACCGGCCGGCAGCGATCACATGCTGACAGGTGCAGGTCACGCGCGGTAGATCTTTCGATCAGGTTCGAAAGGAAGCCCAGAAGCCCAGCAGGTAGCCCGGCTCGCCGCGTCAACGTCACAGCATCGGCGTTACTTGGGCAGGCTCTCGGCGATGCCGGTCGCCAGACTGGAAGACGACCGTGACGCACGACAGACGCCTGCGAGCGACACGCTAGACCCCTTGCTTTGCCAGGGTCCCCGCTCCGGGTAGGCGAAAGTGAGGACGGCACATCGGCATCGCGTCCGTACCTTCCCGACGAACCGTTCCCGGGTCGGGACCTCTACAAGCCTCCAGCGCATCCCCCAATGGCCGCCGCTCCGCGCTATGCACGTAGGCGCAACCTGGAGTAACCGGCGGGTTCCGTAAGCCAAGGAGCATCTCATCACTGATCCCGTAGGGTGGACCGGGTAGGGCGCGGGGAAACGCCTCCTACACCGAAGGACACTTGAGTGAGTGCTGCGCCCGCCCGCATTCCCGAGTCGCTGCTGCCGCTGGCGGTGCCGATCGACGACTTGGTGGTGTTCCACCGCAACCCGCGCACCGGCGACGTCGACGCCATCGCCGAGTCACTGCGCGTCAACGGCCAGTACAAGGCCATCGTCGTCAACCGCGGTACCCACACCAGCCGCCCCAACGAGATCCTGGCCGGTAACCACACCTGGACCGCCGCCAAGCAGCTCGGCTGGGAGCAGATCGCCGCGACCTGGGTCGACGTCTCCGACGAGGACGCGGCCCGCATCGTCGTCGTCGACAACCGCACCTCCGACCTCGCCGGGTACGACAGCGAGCTGCTGGCCGACATCCTCGAGGAACTTCCGGACCTCGACGGCACCGGTTACGACCAGACTGCCCTGGACAAGCTGCTCGACAGCCGGGCCCTGCCGGCCACGATCGACCTGCCCTCCGACGGGCAGGGCACCGGCGCCATGGCCAAGCTGGAGTACCTGCAGTGGGGCTACCTGCAGTGGTCCACCACCCGCGTGCAGATCACCGCGGCCGAGGTGGAAACCCTCAACGGCATCTACGAGCGTTTCCTCAAGGAGTCCCGCACCGACCTCGGCTTCGGCTGGCACCTGCTGCAGGAGGCCCACACCGACACCGCTGAAGCACCTGGCGAGGACGCCTCCGGCGACCAGGACGAGCCCGCCGGCGACGAAGAGGCCGACGACGTCGCGGACGAGGACGACGAGGACGTCGACGCATGAGCGACGTCCCGGGCGGCATCCCCGCCCCCAACAGCAGCGGCCCCGCCACGACCTTCTACGAGGCGTACCCGCTTAAGGACCTGCGGCCGGCCGACTACAACCCGCGACACCTGTCCGAAGAGGCCTTCGAGCGACTCCAGGGGTCCATCGGCCGCCACGGCATCGTCAAGCCGGTCATCCTCAACGCCAACGGGACCCTGGTCGCAGGCCACCAGAGAACCAAGGCCATGACCGCGCTCGGGATGACGCACACACCCGCGGTGATGCTCGGCCAGGTCGTCCGCCTGACCGACGAGATCCAGTTCAACCTCCTGCACAACCGCGTCGAGACCGAGGCGTCGATCGTGTACGCCCAGCCCGGCCCCATCGGCGAGTGGTCGTGGATCCCGTGGCAGACCATCGAGGTGGCCGTCTCCCGCAACAAGCCGTTCCAGCAGGCCATCTCCCACATGACCGGCGGGCACGGCGCGTGGGGCAGCGTCGTCATCGACGACCAGGGCCAGATCGCGCTGAACGCCGAGTACGCGGTCGTCGCCGCTGCGAACCACTTCGACGTCCTCGCCTGGACCTGCACGTCCATGGACGCGGCGCAGCTGGTCGCCGACCTCACCGGCGAGTACGGCGTGTACGACTGGTCAGGCCTGGAGGACCAGGCGCCGGTCTACAACCAGCACATCGTGCAGCCCAAGCGGCTGCGCCAGTACACCTCGCTGAAGAAGCAGGGGAAGCTCGCCTACAAGAGCGAGGTGTGGGAGAAGCTGGCCCTGCCCCGGCTCCGCGACCGCCCCGAGACGCGGGTGGTCGACTTCGGCGCCGGCCACGGCGACTACGCGAAGAAGCTGCGGCCCGAGGGCTACAGCATCGACGACTACGAGCCGTACCGCACCACGCCGGGCAAGTACGCCGTGGACATCCGGGGTGTCGTCTCGATGATCCGCACGGTCGAGAAGCGGCTGGCCGCGCACGGCCTGTACGAGATGGTCGTGCTCGACTCCGTCATCAACGCCACCACGTCGCTGGATTACCAGCACTGGGTGTTGACGACCGTCAACGCACTGTGCGCCGCCGACGGCACGGTGTGCATCGGCACCCGCAACCTGCTGGTCGAGCAGGCCTTTGAGGCCAAGCAGCACACCACCAGCGCCAACGATTCCACCCGGCTGTCGTTCCTGGACTCCGAGAACGTCGACATGCGATTCATGCAGGGCAAGTGGATGCGGATTCGCTACCACACGCCCGAGTCACTGGCCGATCTGCTGGGCGCGTACTTCGGCTCCGTGAAGGTCGCCGGCCGATCCAACGCCACACTCAGGGCCATATGCAAGGACCCCCTGCCGCTTTCAGGCCTCGATTACGAGAAAGCTCTCGACGAGGAATTCAACATGCCTTACCCCAACGACTTCCGGCACGGGCGCCATAAGCAACTCGTGGAAATTTTGATAAAATTGGTTAAAGAAAGGAATGACCGGGCCGAATAAACCACGGCCCGTTATCGAAGGGGAATTACGCGCATGCCACAACCGCCCGTCAGGGTCGGTATCAAAGCCGCCGCACCGTACCTGATCATGTGGCTGGCCGGGGTCCGCCACGTGAACCTCGACCGGCACTGCCTGGAAACGTTCGGCTGGTCTGACCGCCACCCGGTCAACCCGAAGGCGCCCAGTCAGCACGTCGTCCTGCGAGCCGAACACCGGCCGCTGGCCTGGTACCTGTGCGCGCTTCCCCACCCGTGGGACTGGTCGCAGAACGCCCATCTGGCCTTCGAGTACGCCGAGGGCTACCAGTGGGAAGGGCCAGCCCTCGTGCGCGGCCTGCACGTGACCCTCGAAAACGCCCGCCCCATCCTCGGATGGGGCGAGCACTCGATCCCCGCCGACGCCCACCGGCGGGGCCAGTGGAAGTACCGGACCTGCCGCAACTGGCAGTTCGCGTGGTGGCTGCGCACCAACCGGGGCGCCCCCGACGCACCGCCCTCCACCTGGACACCGCCCGACGATCCCGACGCGCCCAAGCAGCTGACCTTCATGTAGCTCGACCAGGGACCACGGCTCGGCGACAGGCAACGTCGCCCGGCCGTGGTGCCATCATGATTCTCGGCGCGGGGGCGCGCAGCAGCGGAAGGATTCCTGCCGGTGGGACGCCCCGACAAGGCCGCGCGCGCCGCCATCGCACAGCGGCGAGCGGACGCCATCGACCTACGCCTGGCCGGCGTCGACTGGCTCACCGTAGGCCGCAAGCTCGCCGCCGACCCCGCGGTCAACTCCGACCGGATCGCCTACCCGCAGGGCTACGGCATCGAGCGATACCGCAAGGGCCTGGAGCCGCCGGGCGACGACCAGCTCATCAACGCCGCCTGCAAGGACGTCCGCCAGGCGCTCAAGGAGCGCACCACCGAGCAGGACAAGAGCGCCGACGAGCTGCGCGCCGTGGAGAACCTGCGTCTGGACCGGCTGTTCTTCGTCGCCTACCGGCAGGCCGTCAAGGACGGCGACCTGCCCGCCATCGACCGGGCCCTGCGGATCATGGAGCGCCGCGCCCGCATGAACGGCCTCGACAAGCCCAACAAGACCGAGCTCGCCACCCCGGCCGCCACCGGCAGCGAGCTGACCGCCGTGGCCCTCGACGAACTCGAAGCCCTCATCGGCATCTCGGAGGATGCCGCACATGGCTCCGATGACTAGCAGCGAGCGCGAGACCAAGCTGCTGGCCGCCTACCGAACCCGGCCGCCGGCGCAGCGCCGCGCCCTGGCTGCGAAGGCCTCCCCGGAGCTGCGCGTCCAGCTCGCCCGCATCGAACGCGGCATTGCCATGGACGCCTCGCCCGGAGCGATGGCTGCCGTCCTCACCGTGCGCCGCGAGATGCAGGCCCGCCACCTCCACCTGATCGACCAGGCGTGGATCGACATGGCCGAGGGCCGCGCCGACCGCGTCATGATCACCATGCCCCCGCGTCACGGTAAGAGCCGCAGGGCCTCGCGTTGGGCTCCCCTGTGGTACCTGCGCCAGCACCCCGACCGCCGCATCATGATCGCCTCCTACTCGGGCGACCTGGCCGAGGAGCACTCCCGCTGGATCCGCGACGCCATCGAGACCTGGGGCGACGACCTCGGCATCCACCTCAACCCCTCCAGCCGGGCCGCGATGCGCTTCGACATCGCCGGCCACCAAGGCGGCCTCGTCGCCGCGGGCATCGGCGGCAGCCTCACCGGCAAGGGCGCCACCATCGCCCTCGTCGACGACCCCGTGCAGGACATGGCCTCCGCCGACTCGCCCAGCATGCGCCGCAAGACCTGGGAGTGGTGGCAGTCCGTCCTGCAGACCCGCCTCGAACCCGACGGGGCGATCTGCGTCATCCAGACCCGATGGAACGAAGACGACCTCGCCGGCCGCATCCTCGCCGACGCGCAGGCCAACGAGTGGAAGATCATCGACCTGCCCGCGCTCGCCGACAGCGACACCGACCCCCTCGGCCGCAAGCTCGGCGAGCCCCTGTGGCCCGAACGCTTCGACGCCGAGCACCACGCCACCACCCGACGCCGCGTCGGCGAACGCGTATGGGCCGCGCTGTACCAGCAGAAGCCCAGGCCCCCCGAGGGCGGTGTGTGGCAGCGCGCCTGGATCACCAACCACCGGCTCACCACCATCGAGTTCGGCGGCCTCGACATGGCCCGGGTCATCGTCGCCGTCGACCCCGCCGGCGGAGAGTCCGCCATCGGCGACGAGACCGGCATCATCGGCGCCGCCCGCGGCTACGACGGCCACCTGTACATCCTCGAAGACCACTCCGGCAGCATGGGCGCCAACGACTGGGGACGCGCCGCCTGCCACCTGGCGCTCGCCCTCAAAGCCGACGCGATCGTCGTCGAGTCCAACTACGGCGGGGACATGGCCCGCCAGGTCCTCTCCCAGGCGTGGGAGCAGCTGCGCCGCGAAGGCACCACCAAGGGCCAGCTCATGCCCCGCGTCTTGGAGGTCACCGCCAAGGTCGGCAAACGCCTGCGCGCCGAACCCATCGCCCAGCTGTACGAGCAGGGCCTGGTCCACCACGTCGGCGCCCACGTCGCCCTGGAGGACCAGATGGTCACCTGGGTCGTCGGCATGGACAGCCCCGACCGCATGGACGCGGCCGTCCACGGACTGACCGAGCTCGCCGACCCCGACCAGCTCGACGCCGTCGCCGGCCACATCCACGACGACCGCCTCGGAGGACGCCGATAGACCCCGGAAACGGCCCCATAAGGCCAACGGCCCAGCCGGGGCGCCAAAACCCGTCCCGACTGCTAGCCTCCGGCCCATGTCGATCAGGGGGAAAGTGGCGGCTGCGACCGCCATCGCCAGCGTGGTCCTGCTATTGCCCGGCTGCAGCTCGACGCCCGCAGCACCCACGTCGGACCAGATCAAAGCCTCCGCACAGGCCCGCCTGGACGCCTCGGTCGAAGACGGGCGCTACTGGCGGGCGAACCTGCGGGCTACGGGTCAGAATCCCGGCGACGAAACGTGCCAGGCCGCATGGGACAACAAGCTGCCCGAGGAGCAAAAGGGCATGGACCTCTCGATGTGGATGGTCGGCTGCGCCACCGCCCCATCGCCGTAGCAGTTCCGGGCTACCGCCTCCGCACGGGGTGCTCAGTCCAGTCTGCGGTACCCAGCGTCATCAGGTGTGGGCGGGCAAAGTCAGCGAACCGCGCGAACGCCTCGTCAACCTCCACAATTCTGTCCCACAAAGCGTCAAATTCGGCTTCCACCTCGGCTGCGGGCCCATCCGTGTCGACGTGGCCGCGGCAGACGACATGAGTTCCATGGGCCAGATCACGGATACGCTTAACTTCCCAAGCCAGCTCCGGCGGCGCTTCGAGGTACAGCATCACGCCGGTCCGCTCCAGCACGCGGTGCGCCTCGTCAAACGCTGCCTCCTTCTCGGCAAGCAGCTCCCGGGGGACGTCCCCCCACCGCCGGTCTGTGTCTGTAAGCCAGTGCGCCCGCGCCGCTGCGGCGAATTCGTGGCCAGTCATGAGGAACGCCACCGTCGCCTCCCTGCGCGTCGTCAGCTTCCACTGCTCCAGCTGGGCGTCAGCCTGCCGCTCGGCCTGTGCAATGGCGGCATCGGCCTGCATACGCATCCCGGCCCGGCCTAGCCACGCGGCTGCGATAGCGGTTCCCCCACCGAACACGGCACCGATGCCCGCTCCGTAGAGCGCGGCCAGTCCTTCGTCCACGAGCTCCCTACCTCAGTCAGGCCATGCGTTCATCGGCGATACGGCTGAGGAAGTACGCATATTGAGTGTCAGTGAAGGAGCGGATCGTAACCAGATTGCCTTCCTCCATGCGATATGTACGGTCGCGGGCCCCCTGGAAGGAAAGCCAGTTAAACGACGTGGTGACACAGGTGTTGTCGTAAATGAGGACTTTGGCGTGAGTACTATTTAGGCGGCTGAAGGTAAAGCTTTCGGGATAGCTTTTGGCTAGGTCTTCGAGGAGCCCAACCGCTTCTGGGTCGCACTTGGTGTCATGGCGGGAGAAGCCATAGGCGATGTCCACTCGGACGCCGCGGCGAACTCGTCCTTCGAGCTTGGCAATAAAGGCATTATTGACAACGGACTTCTTGATCCATGGAGACATGATGAGAAGGCGGTCACGCGCCTGAGTGATGGCGTCTTCGAGTAGACGGGGGTGGTCGAAGACACTGACCCCTACGACCTTCCCTTGCTCGCCTGGGTCGGCCCCGGGCATGGCGTGAGATGAGGTCTTTTCGCGGCTTGTGGCGATGGGAACCCGAATGAGTTCGAGTTCGTCATTGAGTCGAGGTCGTTCGGCAGGAGGATCGACTCGGATTCCGAGAGCGTTTGCTCCGCCGCGGCTGATCAGTGCAAGTTCGTGCGCAGTCGAGATCTTTCCGTCAATAACGACGGCAACTTCGATGTCCTTGCGGTCAGGATCAGAGTAGACCAGCAAGTCCGCTGGGAGGTATCGGGGTGTGGGAGGGTGGCGGACGTCTCGCACGCACAGGACGGTGTAGCGATTGTCGGCATCTGCACGCAGAAGGCTGTTGAGTTTCTCGGGGGTAACGTCGTCGGCATGGACGGGGTTAGTCGTGACAGCGGGAAGCTTGAGCAGGTCCTCGTCGGCGGCCTTTCGGGCCTGGACAAGCAGGCCAGGGTCGTAGGGCTGGATGTCGCCGAGGGTTCCGTCGTAGTAGAACGTCATACGCTCCCGGACGGGACGGATGGCGGCGTGTTCCACAGCGACCTGTTGCCCCAGCGGTGTTAGTCGTACGCGCTCGTCGCCGTCCGATGAGTTCGGGTCAAGGCGAATGTGCCCTCTGAACATGCCTTCGCTAAGGGTTCGCCGGACCGGGTCGACAGGGAAGCCGAGCAGGCCACTGAGGTCAGTGGGGGCGGTGACTCCGGCTCCGATCAGACGCAGCATGCTCTCGGTGAGCAGGGGCAGTTCTTTCTCCTGCTGTGCGTCGACATCGACTTTGAGCGTGGTGACTGGAATGCCGGCGGGGACGATGGCTACGAGGGTCAGCCCGTCGCGGGCGTCGGCGAACTGATCGGCCAGGATGGCGTGATTAGTGGTGGGCATCACGGATCTCGCAGTCCTCTCGATGGCGGTCCATGTACTGGAGGACGTCGCGCAGGGGGCCTGGTTTGCTGCGACAGAATCTTGCGTCGCCAACTATGGTTATTCCATAGCGAGCCCGAGAGAGGGCCACGTTTACGCGTCGCCAGTAGTGCTGGCCGATGAACCCGAATTGTCCTTGGTCGTTGCTGCGGGTGACGCTGACGACGGCGAGGTCGCATTCACGGCCCTGTACAGCATCGACAGAAAGCACTTCGACGTGAAGGTGAGGAAGGCGGGTAGCAGCCAGCCGCCGACGCAGCTCGTCGACTTGGCGGCTGTAGGGCGTGATTACGAGGACTTCCAGAGTCCGGCCTCTAGGGGGGCGGACGTGGTTCTTCGCGACGGCTTTGTCGACCGTGGTCAACCGGTGCATGACTTGCGTGGCCTCGGCGCGGTTGACGACACTGGTCTCGCCGGTTGCGCGGCTGGACTCGCGCCGAGCAGCCCCTAGGGCGCCAGTGTCGATCCACAGGACGGGTTTGCCGAGTGTGGCGTATCCCTCGAGGCGTTGGCTGCCCGGCGACTCAAGATCCCCCTGATAGAAGCACTCACTGATTAGGTTTCCGATTGCGGGCGTCATACGGTACTGCTGCCGAAGTTTTTGATGTACAGGGCTGGCGGTCTGCCGCAGAACGTGATCGAACAGGGTCGTCGTCACCAGGCCGGGGGTGAGCTGGTAATCCCGCATGACAGCTCTATTCCGCAGGAGGTCCTCGTCCAAGGGCGGGAGTTGGTTCGGATCACCGACGAGGATCCACCGCTTGGCTCGGACCAGAGAGACGATGGCTTCGGGGGCGCTCGCCTTGGATGCCTCGTCAAAAATACAGAGATCGAATTCGAGGTTCCGGGCAGCAGGGTGGCCCAGGAAGCCGATGGCAGTGCCGCCAACGACGTTTCTGGTGCGCAGGTACTCGGCAACGATCTCGCGGTCGTTGCCCATGCGTTGTAGCCAGTCACCCTGGACGGTGATGACACTCATCAGCGCCCGCGCTTCTTCACTGTCGCCAAGGAGCACAGCGACAGCGTCCCTGGAGTCCTGCGGGGGCTGCGTCTCACTGAGGGTGAGATCTTCACCGATCTCGCGCTGGACCTCGGCAAAGACCTCCGCACGAAGAGCCAGAAGGTCGTCTCGACGCTGACGCGTCGAGACGATGGCATCACCGCGGGCCTGCTCGCTGGTGGTGAAGTCGCTATCGCCTTGTTCCAGCCGGGCCAGTCGGCGTTCGACGTGTTCGAGGTCGGCGGCCACAGACGCCAACTGCTGCAGGTGCAGGGCTCCGCGCAGGTACCGAGGCTTCTGCCCAAGACGGGAGGCCATGTCCTCCATGTGCTGCTGGGCGCTGCGGCGAACTTGCTGGACCCACTTCTTCATTTGCGGGTCTAGCAGAAGGTGTCGAGCGTCGGCGCCGACGCTGGGGTCGTCCGGGCGCCCAAGACGCACGATGCCGGTGACTCCTGCCTCTTCGAGTCTACGAAGGGCGTTGTCGACAGCAATGTGGGTCTGGCTGACGATAAGGATCTTCATGCCGGGCGAGCGCCGGAGATTCTGCTCGACGACTTCGGCGATCACCGTAGTCTTGCCCGTCCCTGGGGGCCCTTCCACGACCAACAGTGGCTGGTTACCGAGTGCGTGCCGCACCACATCCCGTTTGCTGTCGTCGAGGTCGGGCCGGAGCCAAGTGTTGATCTCCACCGGTTCGCCGGCGGGAGCGCAGCCGGGTTCGAGGAGGATCGCTTGCAGATCAGGGTTCGCGAGTGCGTCGCCGCCGGTCATTAGTGCGGCCAAAGCATCGCGTTGCCGATTGAGAGAAACCCGAGACGCGCCGAGGTACGGGACTAGAACCCCCCGATCGGGCAGATGGGCTCCCCGTGGGCAGCGCAGGGTGATCACGTCGTCTTCCCGGTCGACAGCGACGATGTCACCACGCTCAACAGGCCTACCACGTTCGTGTTCGGCGACCGACCATTCTTCCCCGGTCTCCGCCACAGAGCCCTGGGACAGGTACAGCCGCCATGTGCGGCCATCGGGGTCCGGTACGGCCCGCGTATATGCCACTGGGGTTCGGCCTCCAGCGGCAAGGTCATCCCGAGCCGCCAGGAGCCGCCCCCACCCCTCGAACAGGTCCGCCGACACGGCGGTAGTCCCAACCTGCTTCGCACGCTCGCGGTCCTCAGCCTGCCGATCCAGCTGAGCGACCATCTCATCCCAGCCCTGCGCAGCAGCCCTTTCCCCTGGGTTGGTGAACGTGAACGTCAGGACGGCACCGACGTTGACCCGAGATTCGCACCACCGGGCTCGTTGTTCCGGCTGTACCTTCTGCACCTTCACGATGACCGCCCGGTCGTCATCGCTGCGGTTATCCGGCACGATGGTTATCTGGAAGGCCTGGCCGACAAGGATTACGTCGTGGTCATTGACCTTCCCGCTTTCCCTGTCAGTGCCGAAGTCCGCGTGCACAGCCCCTGCGAGGTCCTCCAACAGCAGCGACTCCGCGCGCTTCCACTCGTCGCGGACAACCGCTTCCTGGCTGCCCGCCGGTCGGCCGAGGACGACGTTGGCGGCCCGCCTGGTCAACCCAAGCCACAGATGGCAGGCTCGCTGCGCCGCACTGTTATCGAACCGCTGCTCTACCCGGGCCAGCTTCTGCTCAAGGACACTCGCGTTGCTGGGGCGTTCGGCTGCCTGTAGGTTCACGCAGGAACGCAGGATGCTGCGGACCTCGTCCTCAAGGTCAAGACCCTCCAAAACAGTCTGCAGATCCGCGTATTCCTTGGCGGCGCTACCGGAGAGGGCCTGGACAGCAAGAACGCCCCAGCTGAAAACGTCGCGTGTGTACGGGGGGCTGGAGACGTCCGGTGGAGAGTAGAGCCCCGACCGGTATCCAGCGACAGTCGCAACGGACGAGAAGTTGTCGCGAATCTTTGCGATCCCGAAATCGGCGAGCTTGACCAGCCCATCAGCGGTGAGCAGCACGTTCCCCGGCTTGAGGTCGCGATGCTCGATCTCGCTCAGGTGAGCACACGCCAGCGCCGAAAGCAGCGGGGCACCGACGTCGGTGTAGAACCGACGCCAGCTCATCGCCTCGCCATGGTCCATCTTCTGCTTGAGGCTGTTTTCGATCCACTCCAGCACGAGGTAGGCCCGGTCCAGCTCCTCCGACCATCCGGCTTCGATCAGGCGCACGATGTTCGGATGGTCGGCCTTGCCCAGTCGCCTCAGGGACTCCTGCTCGCGGTCGAGGAACTCGTTTGAGAGCAGCCCAGCCCGCTTGTGGAGCAGCTTGACAGCCACGGACTCCCCGGTAGGAGACCGCAAATCGATCGCCCGGTGGACCGTCGACATGCCGCCGTCGCGTGGCCCGTCTCCCAGCAGCAGGAATCGGCCACTGATGCGCTGTTCCCCCACGCTATGTCTCCTCGCCGCCACCCCGTCCTGAGGCTGCCCATTCTCGCAATACTGATGACGCCTCGTGGGGTATTACGAGGATCTCCACCTTGCTCAGACGGCCACGGATTCCGCCAGCCGTCATGAGGCCAGGTCTCGCGGATCGCGTCCCGTCCCGGCTGGTTCTGCATTGCCTGGCTTGTGCGAGTGCGACGCGGAGCCGTTGTCCGGCTCGAGCGAAGCGAGCGCCCGGTGTATGGCGGCGCAATCAAGAGTCCAGCGGGGAGGCAGCTGGCCCCGGGTCACTCGTCGAAGAGCGGCTCTGCGTCCTTCCATCGCTCGATGAACGCTCGGCCCTTCTCCGTAAAATGGTACAACTCGGTGGTCTTGACGCCGCCCAGGTCGTAGCCCGTGAGCAGGTATTGAGGATCGTTGGCTTCTTCGAGCAGGCCGTCTTCCAGCAGGTTCCGGATCAAGATCCGGACGCCAATGTGGACAGGGATCTCCTGTCCCGGCGGCATCGTTGCGCCATCCTCGATGAGCCGCCGCTCTAGGGTGCTGTACCGACCGTTTAGGACGGCAAGGTTCGCTTTGTACTTCAGCATCGAGGACTTCGGAATACGTCGCTCCAGGTCGAACCGCGTGTGATGGTTCGGGCAGAGCGCGATGAGGTTGTCGAAGGCGTGCTCCTTCACCTTCGACCACGGTTCGATGTGGGCGACCTCTACCGGCGTCATGCGGCAAGTGGGGATTGCGCAGGCATAGCCAGCTTCTTCCAGCACTGCGCGATGCAGTGCCGAGGGGAGCGAGGGTCGGTCCTGGGTCACCGCCGCAAGATACCGCAGAGGCAAGTGCGCCAGTGGCCAGCCGGGAAGCTCGCCTACGAACCGAAGTTGCAAAGCGTCAAGCTCTTGCCCGCGCCAGATTCCCTAGCCTTAGCTCGGCAGGGGGTCCTCGGCCCGATGCAGGGCGGGCAGGCCCTGCCCGTATCCTGGTCGGCGCGGGCGCGGGGCCTTGCATGCCTGGAGGGCACCCGTGGGGCTGCGCGAACTGCTCATCGACGCCTGGTCGTGGCTGAACTACAAGCAGGCCATGGCCGACCCGACCCGGCCGGGCCAGAGCGCGTTCCCCGAGCTGAACACCTCGTGGGTGCCCGGCGAGGAGCTGCGCCGCCTGTCCGCGTACAAGTTCCTCGCCGCCTACGACTCCAACCAGGCTGGGCAGCTCGCCGCCGTCACCGGCGACCAGCACGGCGTTGAGCGCCGCGAGCTCGGCGACCCGTCCAAGCTGATCGACACCACCCTGGGCTACCTGCTGGGCGCGCAGCAGACCATCGCGGTGCCCGGCGCCGACCACGCCGAGCAGGACGAGCCGACTACCGAGGACCTGGCCGCCGCCGACCTGCAGGACAAGCTGCGCGCCTGGGCCGACAAGGAGCTGCTGCCGCTGCGCATCCAGCAGGCCGAACGGTGCGCGGTGCGGTGCGGCGACGGCGTGTACACCCTGGCGTGGGAGCCCGCCAAGCAGCGGGCCCTGCTGCGCACCTACGACCCCGGGTTCTACTTCCCCGAGTGGGACGAGGGCGAGCAGGACGCGCAGGAGTACCCGTCACGGGTGCACTTCGCGTGGGAGCTGGCCGCAGACCCGGCCCGCGGCCTCAAGGCCCGGGTGCGGCGCATCACGTACGAGCTTGGCCCGATCGGGCCGTCGACCGCGTCCGGGAGCACCGAGGACGGGCGGGCCATCCGCGAGCACGTCGCCGGCGCCGACGGCGACCCGGTGCTGACCGTAGGCGACACCCTCGACCCACTGACCGGCACGCTGACCCGCGTGTACCCGTGGGCGCCGGGCAAGCCGTCGGGGACGACGTGCTACCTGACCGACGCCGAATGGCTGTTGGAGGACCTGGGCCTGGCCCACGACGTGTTCTCCCTGCCGCCGGACAAGGCCGCGTACCGGGTGCGGTCCGACGGGCAAGTCCTGGACCACCTCGACCTGATGCACGACTTCATCCCCGTGGTGCACATCCCGAATACCATCCCCGACGTCGGCGAGCACTGGGGGAAGTCGTCGCTGGCGACCGTGCTGCAGCTGCTGGACGAGCTGGCCGCCACCGACACCGACAGCGCGTCCGCGTCGGCGACCACCGGCACACCGATCGTGGCGCTGGCCGGGGCGCGGCTGCCCATCGACCGCGCCACAGGCCAGCCCATGCCGGTGCGCGTGGAGGCCGGGACGGTGTGGCAGCTGTCGGACTCGGGGCGTATGGACACCCTCGACACCTCGGCGCAGCTCGCCGAGCTCCGCGAGCGCACCGATCACCTCCTGGACCGGCTGGCGTCGAACACGCGGCTGACGACGGCCGGGCTCGGCACCCTCGACGTGGCCAAGGTGCCGTCCGGGTATGCGTTGCAGCTGGCGATTGGCCCGCTGGACTCCCTGGTCTCCGCGATGCGCCTGGCCCGCAACCACAAGTACCAGCTGCTGCTGCGCATGGTGCAGCGCCTGCACCAGGCCGGGCAGGCGTGGCCCGCCGGCGAGTCGCTGCCCGCCCGCCTCGCGTGGGGCGCGCACACCCCCGCCGACCGCACCACCGTCCTCAACGACGTCACGGCCGGCTACGAGAAGGGCGTGTTCTCCCTCGACACCGCGGTACGGATGCTGCAGGAAGCGGGCTACCCGATCGAGGACGTCACCAAGGAGATCGAGCGCATCCAGAAGCGGGCCTTCGACCAGGCCGCCCGTCTCGCGGACGCCACCGGCGACAACGCCGCAGTGCGCGAGTACCTGGGCCTGCCCGAAGCCGACCCCGTGCCCACAGTGCCGTTGCCGTCGACGCCCGCTGATCGCGCGGTTACGTCCGAACGAAGACGCTAGCATCTGACGCTCCGACAGAGATGCATGGAGACGAGCAATGTCTGAGAGTTCGCCCAGTGGCAAGTCGATGAGCGTTTCGATGCGCTTCAACGCGCTGTCGGAAGCTGGCAAGGTGGCCATCCTCATCGCGTTTCTCGGCTTGTCGGGCACGATTGTGGCCCCCCTCGTCACGTGGGCACTCTCCCAGCCTGATCAGGGTCAAGCTCAGGCCTCGGTCCAACCCCTACCGGAGTGGGTGTGGCCCGTAACGGCGCTCACGCTGGGCGTATTGATCGCCGCTAGCGTGGGGCTGTACTTGGTCTCGAAGAGAATCAAGTTGCTGGAGGCCGAGCGGGAGCGGGAGGCACTGGAGTCGGCTGCTGATCGGCTGCGGGAGAAGATGGCGCTGTGGGCCCTCGTCGACTTCAACCGAGTCCTGCTGAACAGGTATCACGGCATTGCCACTGACCAGGCATCGAAGGCGTATCGCAGTAGCCGCCTCGCCATGCACGTGGGTCTGGGCATCTTGGTCGTCGCATTCGTTGCCGGGTGGCGCTACAACGCCCAGGGTGACCGTCTATTTGTGGGCTCAGTGGCAGCAGTGGGCACCGCCTTCACGGCCTACCTGAGCCGCACTTACATGAAGACGTACGAGCGCGCCCTGCAGCAGCTCAACCAGTACTTCAACCAGCCGGTGCTGAACGGCTACTTTCTCACGGCTGAACGCATCGCGGATGGCCTACCTGAGTCCCGCAAGTACGAGGTCTTGGAGCGCGTCGTAGCTGATGTGCTGGAGAGCGGTAAGGAGATGCATCGCTCCGCGACGGGCGTGAGCGCGGCAGAGGCCACCCCTAAGCCGCGGCGAGGACGACGTGCGGCTCAGGCGGACCCCACGGTACCGGCGCAGCAGACCCAGTAGCGAGCGGTCACTGCACGGTTGGCGGGCTACGCCTGTGGCTACACTGATCGTCGGCGCGGGGGCGCTGCTGCTGGAGGACTGGATCTGCATGGTCAGGCTGCTGCCCCACCCCCGTAGGCCCGTCGGGTACCGGCGTGACGGCCGCCCCGTCTTCCCGATCCTGGGCGCCGACCCCACCGACCCGTCCAACCAGCAGCTGCCGTCTGGCACGACGGACCCGTCCGGGTCGCCGACGCAACTGCCGGACCAGGAGACCCTGAACCGGCTGCTGGCCCGCGAGAAGCAGCAGGGCGAACGCGCCGCGGTCCGCAAGCTCGTGGAGCAGCTGGGCTTCACCAAGACCGACGACCTGACGGCGTTCGTGCAGGCGCAGCGTGACGCGCAGGCCGCGCAGCTGTCCGAGATCGAGCGCCGCGAGCAGGCCGCCGCCGATGCCACGACCGCCGCAGAGCAGCGTGAGGCGCGGGCCATCGTCCGTGAGCGTGCCGCGATCCGGCGCGCCGCCCTTGTGGCGCTCGGTGCGACCGGCGACGACCTGAAGGACGCCGAACTGCTCCTGGTCGTCGAGGACGACGCCGACGAGGACGCGGTCGCCGAGGCCGCAACCTCGCTGAAGACGCGCAGGCCCGAGCTGTTCACCACCGTCGACCCGGAGGTGGTGCCGCCGGCCGCGCCCGGTGGCTCCCCCGCGGGCGGCCCCCCGCCGCGCGGCGCCAACGTGCCCAAGCCCGGGGCGCACGGCGAGGAGATGGCCCGCCGGCGCGGCTACGTCACCACCTGAACTTCCCACCGGCGGGTCAAGGCCGGACCTACGGGGACCACGCCCCACCCCTTCCGTGGACGACGCCACCAGCAGGTGAGCGGACGAACTGCCCCACTCGTCTGATCGTCCACGGGAGGACTCATGACCGTTCAGCCGGTCACCACCACCCAGACCCTGACGGCCGACCGGTCCTGGCTTGCCAGCCTTCACGGGACCCGCGACGTCGACTCGATCACCCTCGACCTGTCCACGTTCGTGTCCGGCACCCACTACGTGCCGTCGACCGACACGACCATCCCCTACAGCCGGTTCCTGTCCGGCATCCCCGTCGGCAAGATCACCGCCAGTGGCCTGTACGGGCTGTACGCCACGGGCGCCGCCGACGGCCGGCAGAACCTGGCCGGGTTCGTCTTCGCCGAGGTGCTGTTCGCGCCCGGCCAGACCAAGCTCGGGGCCGCGCTGCTGTGGCACGGCTCGGTGAAGACCGCCAAGCTCCCGGTCGTCGTCGCCCCGGTCGCCCCGTCCGCGACCACCCAGATCCGCTTCGTGTAAGGAAGGAGGCCCAAAGCCATGACCATCCAGGACCTGATCAAGGGCGTCACCGTCAAGGACCTGACCACGTTCGCCCGCGCCATCCCCACCCCGGCGGACTTCCTGCTCACGCAGACGATCTTCCCGAAGGTGAAGGTCTCCGACGTGATGTGGCGGATCAAGAACTCTGGCCGGTACGTGAACGCGGCGAAGTACCGCAGCTACGACGCGTCCGTGCCGTTCGCGGACCGCCAAGCGTGGACGACCAGCACGCAGGGCATGCTGCCCGCCCTGGGCCAGAAGCTGCTCGTCGGCGAGATGGAGATCCTGCTGCAGGAGGCCTCCCGCGGCGCGGACCAGGACCGCCTGATCGAGCTGCTGTACGACGACGTCGAGCGGCACGTCGAGGCCGTCAACTCCCGCCTGGAACTCGCGGCCGGTGACGTCCTCACCGACGGCAAGTTCTCCCTGTCGGCGGAGAACCAGCTCACCATGGACGTCGACTTCCAGGTGCCGGCGGCGAACATGCCGACCGCGCCGGTCGCGTGGTCCGACCCGACGTCGGACCCGATCAAGGACGAGCTGGGGTGGCTGGACTACCTCGACTCGATCAGCGCCCCGTACCCCGAGCTGGTCCTGACCAGCCGCCGCGCGACCTCGTACCTGGGGAAGAACAACGCCTACCGGGCCGCCTACTACGGGTCGGTGAACCCGTCGAACACGCCGACGGCGACGCTCACCCCGCAGCAAGTCAACGTGGTGCGCGGCAACTACAACCTGCCGCCGATCCAGCTGTACAAGGGGCAGGTGCGGGTCGACGGCGCGAACGTGCGGCCGCTGCCCGACGACCGGTGGGTGATGGTGCCGCCGGACCGCTCGAAGTGGGGCCAGACCATGTACGGCACCACGGCAGAGTCCCTGGTGCTGTCCCGCGGCTCCAACCCGGAGATCGCCCGCGAGGACGCGCCGGGCCTGATCATCACCAAGGGCACGCAGGACGACCCGCCGCAGGTGTGGTCCAAGGGCGCGGCCGTGGCCATGCCGGTGCTGTTCACGCCGGACTGCCACATCGTGGCGAAGGTGCTGTGATGCGGCGCCTGGCCGCGGCGGTGCACGTGGAGCACCCCGAGACACACGAGCTGCTGATCCTGCTGCCCGGGGAAGACATCGACCAGGTGGTGGCCGAGGCCATCACCAACCCGGACGCGTGGCTGCCGGAGGCGCCGACGATCGACGACCCGGAGCTGATCGGCGACGAGCCGGCCGCGCCCACGTTCGACGACCCCGACAGGACCGCGAAGCCCGACCCCGCCCTCGAGCCCGAGCCCGAGCCCGAGCCGGAACCGGCCCCGGAGCCCGAGCCTGTACCCGAACCCACGCCGCAGGCGGAGCCCGCGCCCGAGGCGAAGCCCCGGACCCGGACGCGCAAGCCAGCCGACGAGAAGTAACCCAGCCAGGCCCGGCCCGGCACCCACTGCGGGGTGCCGGGCCGCGTCTCTACCCGGAAGGACCGCCCGTGGACCCCGCCGTTCTGGCCTGGCTCCTGTCGCAGCTCGGCCCCGCCACCGAGCAGAGCGACCTGCAGACCCGCTACGGCCGCTTGGGCAGCGCAAGGGCGGTCGCTCTGGAAGTGCTGGCCGAGCGGCGTGCGAAGCTGCTGGCCGAGCCGCTGCAGCTCACCGTGAACGGTGTCGCCACCGTCGACCAGTCCGGCAACCTCACCGGCCTGGAGCGGCAGATCGAAGCCCTGCAAGACGCTGCCGCTCCCGACGACCCGGCCGGCGGCGACACCCTGGTTATTGCCCCACTGCAGCCCGCCCGCCGCCGGTACATCGACCCCTGGTGCCGGTAGTGGCGTACGACTTCCCGCCGCTGACACCCGGCGACGCCGACACCGTGGCTGCCAGGGTCGCCGCAGTGCTGCAGGACGCCTGGCAGCGCCTCGCCGACCAACAGGCCGCCGTTATCGCGGCGATCGGCAACAACGAACGGTCCCGGGAGGTCGCCGCCCGGCTCGCCCAGTTCCAGGCCGCCATCACCGACTTCCAGCAGCGCGTCGACAGCGAAGCACGGGCGTTCGTGTCCGTGCAGCTACCGCACCTGTACGAGGAGGGGGCACGGGCCGCGGCCCGGGCGGTCGGCGGGCACTTCTCGTGGACGCTCATCCACCGCGAAGCCCTGCAGTCGCTGGCCTCCGACTCCTACGTCGACTTCCTGCGCCGCTCCCAGGAGGAGCAGCGCATGGCCGGCGCGTTCTACCGGGCTGTACGGGACGCCGCACGCCGCGAGGTGCCCCTGCTCGCCGCCGGACACACCACGGCCCTCCAGGCCGCGAAGGCCCTGGCTGACCGCCTGGCCGCCGAGCACCAGCTGACGACCGTGATCTACCGCAACGGGGCGCGGATGCCGGTGCAGGCGTGGGCGGAGGCGGCGACGCTCGCCAAGAGCGCCGTGGCCTACAACGCGGGAACCCTCAACCGGGCGCGTGAGGGAGGCGTGCAGTGGATGCAGGTCTTCGACGGCGCCGGGTGTGGCTGGACCAGCCACAAGGACCCCGACAAGGCCACAGGCACGCTCCGCACGGTCGAGGAGGCCGCGGCGTGGCCCATCTCCCACCCGCGATGCACGAGAGCGTTTGGCCCGCGCCCTGACCGCGTCCCCGCGCCGTAACCCCGGGCGCTGTCAGTGCCCGGGGTTAGCATCCGCGCCATGGACGTACCTGAATCACTCGCTGACCTGCGGCGGCAGTACGACGCAGCCCGAAAGGCGATCGAAGCTCACCACCGAGCTACGAAGACTCCGGCACTGGAGTGGTCGGAGGAGCAGCGGGCGGAGAGTGCCGCGTTGCAGGCGAAGTGGGTGCAGGTCGCGGCGGAGTTCCGGGCCGCGATCGAGGAATCCGGCCTTGAGGCGGACCACAGCTCGTATGAGCTGGGCAGGGATATCCGGAAGGCGGCGTACGGCGACGACTACGCCGGCGAGTAGCCGGCTCGCCCGCCACCGGAGCCGAGCGGCCCCACCGTACGCGAGGCTGTGTGGCCGGCGGGGCGGCATAGGACGCCCGCCCTGCACTCACCACGTAACCGGACGGGCTGTACACCGCAGCCCGACAAACTGCCGCTGACATCGACACATCAGTGCTAGTGGGACCGCTCGACTCCGCCTAGCACGATCTTCCACACTCGGGTCGCCACCTGGAGGTTGAGGCGGTCCTCGACGTTCGCGAGGTTGTTGCCGCTAATGTCGTGGATGCGCTGGAGCCGATAGCGTAGCGTGCTGCGGTGGATCGCGAGGGATTCGGCGGTCTCGTCGTAGTTGCCCCCGCAGTCGAAGTATCGGGTCAGGGTCTCCACCATGGCTGCGTGGTGCTGGGAGTCGTAGTCGATGAGCTGCCCGAGCCACTCGTGGACGAACGTCTCTAGCTCCTGGTAATCGTTGCCAGGTCCCAGGATGCGGTAGAGGCCAAGCTCGTCGAAGAACGTCGTGCCGTAACGCTCGCGGGAGTGACGGCGCACTTCCAGGGCGCGCTGCGCCTCCTGGTAGCGGTGGGGGATGCCGTCCGGGGCGTTGCAAGGGGAACTCACCCCGATCGTCCCCGAGCGTGTCCCGGTCTCCCGGGCGAGCGCCTCGTACAAAGCGTGGGCGTGCGGTCTGTCGTCGGCGACTAGGACCACGTGGTCGGAACGTCGGGTCAGCAGCGAGCGCATGCCCGCGGCAGAGGCCGCCCGGCCTACGGTCTGCGCGAAGGAATCGTCCGCAGTCCGGTTCGACCACTGCACCACGACGATGTACTGGCTGCGGTGCAGGTCGTGCCCTACTGCCTCGGACCGGGCGTAGGCGCTCGCCTCGTCTGTGCCGGCCAGGAGGTCATCGGCCAGCTCGCGGTGCAGCCTCAGCTCCACTTCGGCCAGATGACGCAGGTGCGCCAGCTCCAGGGCGAGCGACGTGGCAGCGTGTTCCAGCGCGAGCACGATGTGCTCATCTGCCTCGTCCCGGGCATCGACCAGCGCCAGCACGCCCAGGATCTCTCCGTGCTGGCGGACCAGGGTGATCAGCCGGTCCTTGATCCGCACCGGCCCGGCCTCCCGGGCGACGGCGTGCAGCATTTCGTCTTGGCGCACGGGGTCCGGTTCCGGATAGGGATCGGGGCGGCTGGGGCCGGTCCACGACCTCAGCCGACCGAAGCGGTCCTCGACCAGCGCGGGAAGTCCAGTGAGCCCGTGAAGTGCGCGGGTGATGGCTTCCTCGCCGCCACCCGAGGCAGCGACCTCGGCCATGATCGCGTGAACGGCCCGCTGCCACCCCAGCTCAGCCACGACGGAAGTCAGCTGCTGCTGGAGGGCCGTCCGTTCATCCCTCAGTCGGTGAAGCTCCAGCGCGTCCTCGCGGTGGCAGCGGTGTGCGAAGGCGATGGACAAAGCGGCAGCGGTGTGCCGGACGAGCGTGGCGAGCAGGCACCGCTCGGCCTCGGTGGGCCGGGAGCGGGACGTCACCACGAGATAACCGAGGAGTCCCTCAAGTCCGCGCAGCCCCAGCGCCCGGCCCCAGGGCCAGCCGGGTACAGCCACAGGGCCGTCTTGCCCGGCCAGCTCCCGCACCTTCCCGTCCACGGCCAAGGCATGGATCTGCCCGCCCCTCGGGCTGGGGACTAGGTCACCGTCCACCCTGAGGTATCCGGCCTCGGCGCTATACGGCCCTGCGGCGGCTATGCGGTCCATGGCCAAGCGCAGGATCTCGCCTTCGTCCCGAGTGTCGAATAGGGCGCGGGAGAGCGCCATCAGTTCGTGGGGGGCATGCTCAGCTGGGGTTGGAACGCGTGGGCGAGATCCTCTCCGCGCGGTCGTGGGGTACCGCCCGCTACATCGCGTGGGGCTGCTCTCCCGGTCGGAGTGGCGGCGCAGGTTGTGCGCCCGGCTGCCGGCCATGGGATCACTCCGTTCTCCCGAGCGGGCGGTACACGTTCCGGGCCCAGCAGCCGGCCATGGGATTACTCCCTTCCCCCGAGCCTGCCGAGAAATGACGGCGACCGACCCTTCCCGTACGCCCCCCAACCCAACTTACCCGAGATGTCCGGAGTCCTCGGCCTGTGCTCACGGGGTGACGGACTCTGCTGTTCTTTGACTTGCCGGGTGCAGGCGTGGAGCTGCTCGGTTCGCGAGTCTGGGTCTGTCGGGGGCTGCCGTACGCCCCGGCAGGAAGGACTGGGCGATGACCGAGCACCCACGTAGACCGATTGTCACGTACGAGGCGTACCAGAAAGCCGAACGCGCCCTCGACCACGTCTCGGACCAGGGGTTTTTCGTAGAGAGGGTGGTCATCATCGGTCATGACGTCCGCCTCGTCGAGCATGTCATCGGCCGTATGGACTACGGCAGGGCCGTCTGACATGGAGCGGCGAGCGGGGCCCTTCCCCGTGCGCTGATCAGCTGGCTTTGCGGCCTCGGCGACCGGGTGGCCCACCTCGTCGCCGCCCTGCTCGACGCTCTCTACGGCCTGATTTTTGGAGCGGTCGTGACCCATACCTGAACGATCAGATCCGCAGTGCCGGCGCATGCCGCCGCACCGGGAGGAGTTCCTCATGGCCAAGGCAGTGGGCATCGACCTGGGCACCACGAACTCGGTCATCGCCGTGTGGGAGGGCGGTGAGCCGTCCGTCGTGCCCAATAGCGAGGGCAACCGCACGACACCGTCGGTGGTGGCCTTCACTGACACCGGCGAACGCCTGGTGGGCCAGCTGGCCCGGCGCCAGGCGATCCTCAATCCCAAGGGCACCATCTACTCGGCCAAGCGGTTCATCGGCCGGCATTTCGACGAGATCTCCGACGAGGCCAGGGCGGTGGCGTACGACGTCGTCGAGGGTGACGGCGGGGCGGCCCGCTTCAGGGTGCGCGACAAGCTTTACGCGCCTGAGGAGATCAGCGCACAGGTGCTGCGCAAACTCGCCGACGACGCCTCCAAGCAGCTCGGGGAGCGGGTCACGGAGGCGGTCATCACGGTGCCCGCCTACTTCAATGACGCTCAGCGCACCGCCACCAAGGACGCCGGACGGATCGCGGGACTGGAGGTGCTGCGGATCATCAACGAGCCGACGGCGGCTGCCCTCGCGTACGGCATGGACAAGAAGCAGCACGAGACCGTCCTCGTCTTCGACCTGGGCGGCGGCACCTTCGACGTGAGCATCCTCGACGTCGGCGACGGCGTGGTGGAGGTGCGCTCCACCGCCGGCGACAGCCACCTGGGCGGCGACGACTTCGACCGGCGTCTGGTGGATTACCTCGCGGACGACTTCCAGAAGGAGAACGGCATCGACCTGCGCAAGGACCCGCAGGCGCTGCAACGACTTTTCGAGGCCGCGGAGAAGGCCAAGACCGAACTCAGTTCGGTGACTCAGACGCAGGTCAGCCTGCCGTTCATCACCGCCGACGCCTCGGGACCCAAGCACCTCACCGACTCGATCATGCGGTCCACGTTCGAGCAGATCACCGGCGACCTGGTGGAGCGTTGCCTGGGACCGGTCCAGCAGGCAATGGCCGACGCCAAAGTCGGCGAGAGCGACATCGACGAGGTCATCCTCGTCGGCGGCTCCACGCGTATCCCGGCAGTCCAGGCCCTGGTGCGCCGGCTGACCGGCGGCAAGGAACCCAACATGAGCGTCAACCCCGACGAGGTCGTGGCCCTGGGCGCCGCGATCCAGGCCGGGGTACTGAAGGGCGAGGTCAAGGACGTCCTGCTACTCGACGTCACACCGTTGTCGCTAGGCGTAGAGACGCGCGGCGGAGTCATGACGAAGATCATCGAGCGGAACACCACCATCCCGGTGCGCCGCAGCGAGACGTTCTCCACCGCCGAGGACAACCAGCCGGCCGTCGATGTGGTGGTCCTCCAGGGCGAGCGCGAGCTGGCCGCCGACAACCGGGTGCTCGGCCGCTTCCAGCTCACCGACATCCGACCGGCACCGCGGGGCGAACCACAGATCGAGGTCACCTTCGACATCGACGCCAACGGCATCCTCAACGTCAAGGCCCGCGACCGGGACACCGGCAAGGAACAGGGCATCACCATCAGCGAGAGCTCCAACCTCGACCGCAGTGAGGTCGAACGCATGGTCCAGGAGGCCGAGCGCAACCGGGGCCAGGACCAAGCACTCCGCGAGGCCGTCGACGCCCGCAATGAGCTCGACGCCGTCGCGTACCAGGTCGAGAAGCGCCTCGCCGAACTGGGCGACGCAGCGCCGGCGCACGAGAAGGCGCGCGCCGAGATGCTCGTGTCCGACGCCCGGGCGGCGGTCAAGGAAGTGGCGGGCGTGGAGCGGGTGAGGCCCCTGACCTCCGAACTCCAGCAGGTGCTCGCCGGGCTGGCAGCCCATCAGGACGCGGCTACCACAGGCGGTCCCGACCAAGACACCGCCACCGGTGGTCCCACGAGCGGCGGTGGCGACGATGTCATCGACGCCGAGTTCGACAAGGACTGAGGCGCGCCATGCCCAGCCGCTCCCAGGAACCCCACCAGGCTGCGTCGGATCCGGTCGAACCGGTCCCGGAAGGCGCCGTACGCCCTCCTCGCGGGGACTTGCCGCAACCGGGCCCGCCGCCCCGGCCGGAAGCGGCGAACGGCGAACCGGGACCCGACGCCGCCGGCCCCGCGCGTGCCGAAGACGAGTACACGACCGCGATCCAGGAACTGGAGGACCGCTGGCGGCGCGCGCTCGCCGACCTCGACAACCTGCGCAAGCGTCACGCCAGGGAACTGGAGCGGGAGCGGGCGGTCGAGCGGTCCCGCACGGCGGCCGCCTTCCTGCCCATCATCGACAACCTCGAACTCGCTCTTAACCACGCGGGCGCCGATTCGGGCGCGCTCGTGGAGGGCATCCGGGCTGTTCGCGACCAGGCAGTAAACGTCATCGAACTGCTCGGCTACCCGCGACACGCGGAGACCGGCGTCGCCTTCGACCCGGCCCGGCACGAGGTGGTCGGCGTCGTCCAGGACCCCGACGTGGAGCCGGGCACGGTCGTTCAGGTGCTGCGCCCCGGCTACGGGGACGGCGAGCGGCAGCTCAGACCAGCTGCGGTGACCGTCGCAAAGCGGGAGTGACCGGCGATGGCACGGGACTATTACGAGGTGCTGGGCGTGTCACGGACCGCGAGCCAGGACGAGATCCAGCAGGCATATCGCAAGCTCGCCCGCAGGTACCACCCCGACGTCAACAAGGACCCCGCGGCGGAGGAACGCTTCAAGGAACTCAACGAGGCCTACAGCGTCCTGTCGGACCCGAAGACCCGGGCCCGTTATGACCGCTTCGGCGAGGACTTCCGCAAGATCCCCGAAGACTTCGACGAACGGGTCGCGGCCGGAGCGGGCGCCGGCTTCCGGGACGCGAGGACCGCGGGCGCGGGCGGTCCACGCGTCCGGTACGCCAGCGGCTTCGGAGCGGAGGGCATCGACATCGAGGACCTGCTCGGCTCCATGTTCGGGGCCGGCGCCGCCAGAGGCGGCGTCCCCGGAGCGGACCAGGAGGCCGAACTGCCCCTCACCGTCGAAGAGGCGTACAAGGGAGGCCGTCGCACCGTCACGCTCGCCGGTCCCACCGGGCAGCCGCGGCGGTACGAGGTCGACGTACCGCCGGGCGTCACCGACGGGCAGCGCATCCGGCTGGTGGGCGAGGGCGGCCAGGGCAGTGGTGACGCCCCCGCGGGCGACCTGTACCTGCGGGTGCGTATCCAGCCCCACCCTCAGTTTCGGCTGGACGGCCGGGACGTGCACATTCAGATCCCGGTCGCCCCCTGGGAGGCGGCCCTGGGTGCGACCGTGCCGGTGCCCACCCCCGGCGGCGGCACGGCCAAGGTCACGGTGCCTGCGGGCTCGTCCAGCGGTCGGCGGCTGCGGCTGCGCGGCGAAGGCATGCCCAACCCGCGCGGCGCGAACGGCGACCTGTTTGCCGAACTCCGCGTCGTGGTGCCGCCCACCCTCGGCGATCGGGAGCGTGAACTGTTCGAGGAGCTCGCCGCCACCTCGTCGTTCGACCCCAGGAGGACACGATGAAGGACCGACCCGCGGGAGCAGCAGGCATCGGCCGGGCCGGTGTGGGCCATCCTCCGGTACGAACGGGCGCCGACATCACAGCCTCGACGGCTGTCCGGTACGCGCTCGTGCCCGCCCCCAGGCTCTCCTTGAACGTCGTGGCCAGTCGCTCGGGCCTCCACCCCGATCTGATCCGCCGGTTCGTCGCCCTCGGCCTGGTCGACGCCGAGCGCGACGCGGCGGGGCACCTGGTGTTCGACTCCACGGCCCCGGCGGTCCTCGCCCGTATCCAGCGGCTGCGCTCCGGACTCTGCCTCAACTACGCATCCATCGGCCTGGTGCTCGACCTGCTCGACCGCATCAGCCTGCTCGAAGCCGCCCTGCGCGGCCGCGGCACGAGGAGTGAAACACCCCCATGGACATGAACCGTCTCACCCAGAAGTCCCAGGATGCCCTTCAGGAGGCCCAGACCGCGGCCGTCCGCATGGGCCAGACCGAGGTCGACGGGGAACACCTGCTGCTCGCACTTCTCGATCAGGAGGACGGTCTGATCCCGCGGTTGCTGCAACGGGCCGGCACCGACCCGAAGGAACTGCACGCGGCCGTGAGCGGGGACCTCTCCCGCCGCCCGAAGGTCACTGGCCCCGGCGCGGCACCCGGCCAGGTCTTCGTCACTCAGCGCCTCGCCCGCCTCCTAGATGCCGCCGAACGGGAAGCCAAACGCCTCAAGGACGAATACGTGTCCGTGGAGCACCTCATGCTCGCCCTTGTTGAGGAGGGCTCTTCGACCGCCGCCGGGCGACTGCTCAAGCAGGCCGGCATTACAAGGGACTCGTTCCTGAACGCGCTCACCCAGGTCCGCGGCAACCAGCGCGTCACCTCCGCCAACCCCGAAGTGGCCTACGAGGCTCTGGAGAAATATGGCCGTGATCTCGTCGCCGAGGCCAGGGACGGCAGGCTCGACCCGGTCATCGGCCGGGACGCGGAGATCCGCCGCGTCACCCAGATCCTCAGCCGCAAATCCAAGAACAACCCCGTCCTCATCGGCGACCCCGGCGTCGGCAAGACCGCGATCGTCGAGGGCCTCGCCCAGCGCATCGTCCGCGGCGACGTGCCCGAAGGGCTCCGCGACAAGATCGTGTTCGCCCTCGACATGGGTTCGCTGGTCGCCGGAGCCAAGTACCGCGGTGAGTTCGAGGAACGCCTCAAGGCTGTGCTCAGCGAGGTCAAGGCCGCCCAGGGGCGCATCTTGCTCTTCGTCGACGAACTGCACACCGTCGTCGGCGCGGGCGCTGCCGAAGGGGCCATGGACGCGGGCAACATGCTCAAGCCGATGCTCGCCCGTGGCGAACTCCACATGATCGGCGCCACCACCCTGGACGAGTACCGCAAGCACATCGAGAAGGATGCCGCCCTCGAACGCCGCTTCCAGCAGGTCCTGGTTGACGAGCCGAGCGTGGAGGACACCATCTCCATCCTGCGCGGACTGCGCGAACGCCTGGAGGTTTTTCACGGCGTGAAGATCCAGGACTCCGCGCTGGTCTCTGCGGCCACCCTCAGCCACCGCTACATCACGGACCGGTTCCTGCCCGACAAGGCCATCGACCTCGTCGACGAGGCGTGCGCCCGGCTGCGTACCGAGATCGACTCGATGCCTGCCGAGCTCGACGAGATCACACGCCGCGTCACCCGCCTGGAGATCGAGGAGGCGGCCCTGTCCAAGGAGACCGACTCTGCCAGCAAAGCCCGCCTGGAGGAGCTGCGCAGTGAACTGGCCAACCTGCGCGGTGAGGCCGACGCCAAACACGCCCAGTGGGAGGCCGAACGGCAGGCGATCCGCCGCGTGCAGGAACTGCGCCAGGAACTGGAACAGGTCCGCCACGAGGCGGAGGAGGCCGAACGCGCCTATGACCTCAACCGCGCCGCCGAACTCCGCTACGGCCGCCTCCAGGACCTGGAGCGCCGACTCGCCGCAGAGGAGGAGCAACTGGCCGCCAAACAGGGGCAGAACCGGCTGCTGCGCGAGGTCGTCACCGAGGAGGAAATCGCCGAGATCGTCGCCGCCTGGACCGGCATCCCCGTGGCCCGCCTCCAGGAGGGCGAACGCGAGAAACTGCTGCGCCTCGACGAGATCCTGCGCGAGCGCGTCATCGGCCAGGACGAGGCCGTCAAGCTCGTCGCCGACGCCATCATCCGTGCCCGCTCCGGCATCCGCGACCCTCGCCGCCCTATCGGCTCGTTCATCTTCCTCGGCCCCACCGGTGTCGGGAAGACCGAGCTGGCCAAGACCCTCGCCCGGACCCTGTTCGACTCCGAGGAGAACATGGTCCGCCTGGACATGAGTGAGTACCAGGAGCGGCACACCGTCAGCCGGCTCATGGGCGCACCGCCCGGATACATTGGCTACGAGGAAGGCGGCCAGCTCACCGAGGCCGTACGCCGCAAGCCGTACTCGGTAGTGCTGTTCGACGAGATCGAGAAGGCGCACACTGATGTCTTCAACACCCTGCTGCAGATCCTCGATGACGGCCGCATCACCGATGCGCAGGGCCGCACCGTCGACTTCCGCAACACCGTGATCATCATGACGTCCAACATCGGCTCCGAGCACCTCCTCGACGGCGCCACGGCCGAGGGTGAGATCAAGCCTGACGCCCGCGCCCTGGTGATGGGTGAGCTGCGCGGGCAGTTCCGCCCGGAGTTCCTCAACCGCGTCGACGACATCGTGCTGTTCAAGCCGCTCGGCGAGCGGCAGATCGAGCGGATCGTCGAGCTGCAGTTCGACGAGCTGCGGAAGCGGCTGGCCGAACGCCGCATCACCGTCGAACTCACCGACGCGGCTCGGGAGGTCATCGCCCACCAGGGCTACGACCCGGTGTACGGGGCCCGGCCGCTGCGGCGTTACATTTCCCACGAGGTCGAGACACTGGTCGGGCGCGCCCTGCTGCGCGGCGACGTCCAGGACGGCGCGACGGTCCGCGTAGACGCCGAGCACGGCGAACTGGTGGTCACCTACGAGCAGCAGGCGGAGCGGGAAACGAGGGCGGCGTGAACACCACCCGGACGACGACCGTGACCTGCCCGAACTGCGGGCGCGACAACCGGATTCCTGTAGCCGCCGAGGGACGCCCCAACTGCGGCCACTGCAAGCAGCCCCTGCCCTGGATCGTCGACGCGGGCGACGACGACTTCGCCGAGGTCGCCGACAACGCCGCCCAGCCCGTCCTCGTCGACCTCTGGGCCACCTGGTGCGGCCCCTGCCGCATGGTCAGCCCCGCCCTCGAACAGGTCGCCCGCGACCTCGCCGGACGGATCAAGCTCGTCAAGGTCGACGTCGACAAGAACCCGCAGCTCAGCCAGCGGTTCGAGGTACAGGCGGTGCCGACCCTGCTCGTCCTGGATCAGGGCGAGACGGTCGCCCGGCAGGCCGGCGCGGCACCCGCGCACGTCCTGCGCTCGTGGGTCGAGCAGGCAATGAAGGGACGGCAGACCACTGCAGGAAAGTGAACACGATGGGCCGACCACCGCGGAAGCCCGACGGAACCGCGGTCCCCGGGACTCCGGATTGTACGGAGCGTATTCCCGTAGCAAAAATGGGGCCCCCCGCAGGTACGTCTGGATCGACTCGCACGCTCGCCCGCACTCGGGCAGTCGGACGCCTGGGCCTGGCAGGGCGATTCAGGGAGGCTGATTGGTCCCGACAAGCGCATGCGTTCACGTGCCCCGTCGGCCAGGCTGGCGGGGGAAGCCCAGGGGCCGGGAGCTACCCCGGCGCCCGCAGCCGGAGGTTGCCGTCATGACCGTGATGTCCATCGCCAGGTTCGAAAGGTTCTTCCGCGCAGCCGCGGGGCTGGACGTCGACAAGAACGATCTCAAGCGTTACAGCGACTTCGTCGACGCCAAGCTCTACGATCTGCTGACTGTTGCCCAGGCCACTGCCAAGGCCAACGGGCGCGACATCATCCGGACCTGTGACCTGCCGATCACGAAAGGCCTGCAGGAGAGCATTCACCACTTCCAGAAGATCGACCAGGAAGTAGAAATCAAGCCGATTCTAGAACAGCTCGCCACCCACCCCGCGCTGGACCGGACGCCCGACGAGGAGACCGAGGCGGCTTACCCGGACATCGTCGGCGGACTCAGCCTGGCCCTTGCCCAGAGCTTCAAGATCCTCCACCCCGACCTGAAGAACCCCCAGACCCAGCACTGGGACGAGGCCCGAGCAGTCTTCGACCTCCTGCTGTGAGTGGCGATCGCCTCATCCACGTCCAGGGTGCGCCAAGAGCGGTCTGCGACCCCGCCGGAAGCACAGTCGGTCCTGAGCCCGCTGCAGCGCCGTGTCCACGTCGAACTCATCCACGAGACCGCTTGCGTCGGCCTGCCCTGATCTCGTCGGCGATGGGCGCCCCTGCGAGGCGAGAGTCCGCAGCCTGGATGGGTGCGCTTAGCGCACAAAGCCCTGGCGCCGCGAGGCTGGACCGGTTGGAGCGCCCAAAGGCCCGGGAAGCGCGTCTCGACGCGTCCTGCTTCGGACTGGTGCCCGGTTGGCTCTTGCTGCCGCACACGGCTCTGCGGGCCCACCCCAACATTCCAGGAGCGTCGAGGAATGAAGACTCCTATGGCCAAGGCAGTCGGAATCGACCTCGGCACGACCAATTCCGCGGTCGCCGCGTGGCAGGGCGGGGAGGCCGCGGTCAACCCCGACTCCGCGGGCAGCCGTACCACCCCCCTGCGGCAAGGGCTTCGACCGGCGCCGGACGGCACCCCCGCCGACAAGTGGAGAGCAGCATCGACCCGCCCTGGTCCTGCTCGACACAGGAGCGGCGATGCCCGCCGGGCTGGTGCCGCCGCCCCGGCGCTGCCCCGCTGGGTGAAGGAGAGCATCGCGGGCCGCGGCTGAGCAGTCCCACCCACGGAAGGAGAACCCTGATGGCCACGATTCCCGACCCGCACCTGGCGATGGTGCGCCCAGTGATGCCACGTACGCCGGAGGGCTGCGAGGAGTGCCTCAAGGAGCGTTCCCCGTGGGTGCACCTGCGGCTCTGCCTCACCTGCGGACACGTCGGCTGCTGCGACTCCTCGCCCCTCAAGCACGCCAGGCGGCACGCTGGCAGCGCCGGTCACCCTATCGTGCAGTCCTTCCAGCCGGGAGAGGACTGGCGCTGGTGCTACGTCCACGAGGCCCTGGTCTGATGAGCGCGGCCGAGCACAAGCAGAGTGCGGTCCACGAGACACCAGACCGATACGGGGCGTTCCCGCGCCTGACACCGGAGCAGCTCGAGGATTTGGCGGGGCACGGTGAGCGCCGAAGGACCGCCGAAGGCCAAGTGCTGTACCGCGAGGGCGAGCCTTTCCGGGAGTTCCTCGCGATCCTCAGCGGGACCGTCGAGATACTCCACGACCTCGGCGGGCCCGACGAGCGCACGGTGGCCGTACACGGACCCGGCAGATTCCTGGGTGAACTCGGGTTGCTGGAGGGCCAGACGGCGTTCAACACCGCCGTGGTGCGCGAGGCGGGCGAGGTCCTGGCCGTGCCGGTGGAGCGGCAACGATCCCTGGTCGGCCGCGACCCCGTCCTCGGCGACCTGATCCTCCGCGCTTACCTGGGCCGCCGGTATCTGCTCATCGGCCTCGGCGCCGGCTTCCGGATTCTGGGGTCGTGCTATTCACCGGACACGCTGCGGCTGCGTGAGTTCGCCGCCCGCAACCGGCTGCCCCACCGTTGGGTGGATCTGGAGAAGGACAAGGAGGCGGAGGCGCTGCTGCGCCGGTTCTCCATCCGCCCCGAGGAGACTCCGGTGGTCATCTGGAAGGGCGAGCGGGTGCTGCGCAATCCGAGCAACGCCGAACTCGCCCGGCTCATCGGGCTTCCCGCCCCCTTGCCGGAGGCCGGGCGGTGTGACGTGATGGTGGTCGGTGCGGGCCCCGCGGGACTCGCCGCCGCCGTGTACGGTGCCTCCGACGGTCTCACCACGGTCACAGTCGATGCCGTGGCCACCGGAGGCCAGGCCGGTACCTCGTCTCGCATCGAGAACTACCTTGGCTTCCCGTCGGGCATCTCCGGGGGCGAACTCATCGAACGCGCGGTGCTCCAGGCCCACAAGTTCGGTGCCCGCCTTATGGTGCCGGCCCAGGTCAGCGGGCTCACCCCGCAGGACGACGAGTACGTCGTCACCTTCACAGACGGGTCCCGGGCCCGGGCAGGCGCCGTGGTGCTCGCCTCGGGCGTCTGGTACCGCCGGCTCGAGGTGCCCGGCATCGACCGCCTGGAGGGCATCAGCGTCTACTACGCCGCGACGGTCCACGAGGCCAGCCTCTGCCAGGCGGATCCGGTCGCCGTGGTCGGCGGCGGGAACTCCGCCGGGCAGGCGGCGCTGTTCCTCGCGAACCACGCGTCCAAGGTCCACCTCCTCGTCCGGGGCGGTGACCTCAACGCGGACATGTCGCGCTACCTGGTGGACCAGGTGGAACGGCACCCGAAGATCGAGGTGCTGCTCCACACCGAAGTCCGGCGTGCCTCTGGGGAGGAGAAGCTGGAGTCGCTGATGGTGGAGGACAACGCAAGTGGTGAGGGCCGGGAGCTGCGGGTCGCGGCGCTGTTCGTGTTCATCGGGGCCCGGCCGCACACGGAGTGGCTCAAGGGCGTGCTGGCCCTGGACGAGAAGGGCTTCGTCCTCACCGGCGCCGACGCCCAGGCGGCGGCCGACCCGACCCGGTGGGACTCGCTCGGCCGGGGTCCGTTGCTGCTGGAGACCACCCTTCCCGGGGTCTTCGCCGCCGGCGACGTCAGGAGCGGCTCGGTCAAGCGGGTGGCCTCGGCGACCGGTGAGGGTGCCATGGCGATCCGCCTCGTGCACGAGCACCGGGGAAAGACGGGAAATCTGGTCCGCTCCGCTGGCCCTTAGGGGCGTCGGGCGGAGGCGGGCCGGTCCGTGTCCTGGGGCTGGCTCTCTCCCCCACGACCCGTAGGCGGCCCCGCGCACCCCCCCCGGGCGTCTTGCCAGCCTGCGTCCAGCGCCGACGGTTCCCATGGGCGGGATGAACCGGGCGAGGGAGAGGTAGAACCCGACATCGGGCTGGTGCCCGGCGAGCGGGCGCAACGACTCCGGTGTGAGCAGGAACGCCGCGGTGACTCAACGAGCACGAACAGCGTGGCGGGGAGGCAGGTGATGCCGATGAGCAAGGTGGAGGAGATCTGGCCGTACCTCCTGCACCTGCTGGTGGGGGCCAGCGTGTCACGCGGCGTCGACGTTACCTCGGGGGCATCCTGTGGGCACTTGCGATCGCGGGGCAGCCGACGAGAAGGGCCCAGTCATGCGGGTGTCGCCTCAGGGCGTTACGGTCGTGGCTCTCCTGGCGGATCCGGATGCGCCGACGGAGATCGCGCAGCGCATGGCCCAGGTACTTCCCACTCGGCTCGCCGACAAGTCGGGCCAGGGCCGACGTTTCGACGTCGAGGTGGTCAGTGAGCCCTTCACTGCAGGGACCGAGGACCCGCCCACCTTGATGCGCCGGATCATGGACCGCGGAAGAGCGGAGAATTGGGACATCGTCGTGGCCCTCACCGACCTTCCGCTCCACTCACACGGGCGCAAGCTCGTTGTGGATCTGAGTCACGAACACGGCTTGGCGCTGCTGTCTCTTCCTCCGTTGGGGGGTTTGCGTCTGCAGACGAGGGCCCTGCGGGCTGTGGAAGAAGCCGTGCTTGGCTTGGCTGGTCCGTGGGCCACCGGGGCTGGAGGACCTCCGCAAAGTCAGCCGCTGCTCGGGCCCTTCGTCAGTCGTCTCGCGCCTATTCACCTGGGCGCGGTAGAAGAGGAGGAGACCGCTGATCTTCGGTACGTCGTCAGCGGGCCGCGCGGTTACCTGAGGGTGCTGCTCGGTATGGTCCGCGCCAACCGGCCGTGGCGGTTGGTGCCGGGCTTATCGAAAGCCCTGGCGGCCGCACTCGCCACGGGCGCAGCCGCCACCGTGAACTCCACCATCTGGAGCCTGGCTGAGTACCTGGGCGCGCCACGCCTCGTGATCGCCATGGTCGGGTCTGTCGGGCTCATGATCGGCTGGCTGATCATCGACGCACAGCTGTGGCATCGATCAACAGAGGTGTCGCCGGAGGCGAGGCAGAGGGCGAGGCTCTACAACGCCTCGACGGTCATGACCGTGGGTATCGGGGTGCTCGTCTGCTACGTCGGTTTGATCGTCATCAACCTGGTGTGGGCTCTGTTCATCATCAACGGCCAAGTGTTCGCTTCCGTGACACGAACCCCGCTGCACGCCGCGGAATACTTGACGTTGTCATGGTTCGTCGCTTCGGTCGCCACCGTGGGCGGCGCGCTCGGATCAGGTTTGGAGAGCGACGAGGCGATCCGGGCAGCCGCCTACTCCAAGCGCGAACAGGAACGTCGCCACATGCTCCAGGACGACCGTGGTGACTAGCTGGTAACCTGAATTGGAGATGCGTCGTTTGCTGGTGGTCGTCTGGATCTGAAGATTCCGCCGGTCGATCGGTGCGGTGGCTATTTCGCGTCGTGGGCCGACGGGGACTCGGACGATACGCCGCCGGAGCGCCGGGTCGGCTACCAGGCACACGATCCCAAGGGACACGAGGACGCCAGCCTCACGCTCAACGGACTGATCGACTCGGTCAGGTTCACGGGCGACATCGGCGTGGTGGGCGTGTTCCTACCCCAGGACCCCGGCGGTGCCAAGGCCCAGGGGGAGTTGGAGGCGCAGGGCAAGGTCCCGATCGACTTCGGCATGATGTGGTTCAAGGGCCAGCACATGGGCACGGGGCAAGCGCCGGTGAAGAAGTACAACCGGGCGCTGCGGGATCTGATCGCCGGCGGGAAGGCAAAGCCGAGCTTCGTCGTCTCCCACGAGCTCAGCCTGGACGAGGCATCCACCGCCTATGAGCACTTCGACGCCCGTGACGAGGGCTGGACCAAGGTGGTCCTGCATCCGAACGGACACGGCAACGGCCACAAGGGGTAAGGGACCCGGGGCCGCCGTCCCAGCCCTTCCCCCGGGCCGGTCCGGCCGTCGGGTGGCGATCGCCCTGGCTCCGGCCGGGGCTGGACGGGCGACGATCGCCTGCGCTCTGAGCCAGCAGCGATCGCCCGCTCTCCGGCCCGGTGGGACGGACGGTGGACGTCCAGCAGTGTCCGCAGTGGCAGCACCCCGTCCCAGCGGCTGCGGCCGCCCTGTTCCTGGGCCCGTGCGGGAGGCTTCCTTGCCTGACGGCGGCCGCTGCTCAACCAGGCCGACGCGACCCGGCAGGGCGTTCCGGCTAGGCTCACACCCGTGACGTGGCTGCGGGCCTTCGGGGAGGTCGTGCGATCCGGGCTCACGATCGAGGAGACGCGGCTGGAGCCCCTGCTCGCGCTGCGCACGGCTGCCGGGGTTGCGATCGTCGTCGGGCCGGCGCTGTGGCTGGTTTCCCCTGCGTACGCCGCGTCCGCCGCCCTCGGTGCCTACTCCGCGGGTGGGGCCACCTTCCAGCGCACCTGGCGTCCACGCAAGGTGATCGCGCTCGGCGCGGGCGCGGGCTTGGCGCTCAGTACCTTCGTGGGCTACCTGGCAGCGGGGCGACTCGTGACGTTCCTCCCACTGCTGGCCGTATGGGCCTTTCTCGCGGGGATGGCGTGGGCCGTCGGATCGACCGCTGGGATCGTCGCAGCCACGACCGTCGGCAGCATGCTGGTGACCATCACCCTGCCCACGAGCGTTGGGCGAGCCCTGGAGCACGCCGGGATCATCGCGCTCGGAGGCGTGGCACAGGCCGTGCTGATCTTGCTGTTCCCGATCCGCCGGTGGGGGGCGCATCGTGACGCGCTCGCCGACGCCCTGGCCGCCGTGGCGGACTACGCCCGCCGGCTGCGGCACGACCCGACCGCCCCGTTCGACCCGGAGCCGTTGATGACGGCCCGGGACGCGGCCGCCGTGACGCCATCACAGGCACGCACCCGTCCCCCAGCCCTCCACGGCCCCCGGGGCCTGGCCGAGCGCGTTCGGCCGGTCGTCGCCGCCCTCGCCGACCCGGACGTCGGCGCCCCCACGGAGGGACCCGGGCGGGACCGCGCGCGGGAGTTGCTCAATGCGGCCGCCGACGTCCTTGACGCGGCCGCCCGGTCGATCCGCCGCGGCACTCCCGCCGAGGTGCCGCCCGGGAGCTCGGACGTCCTGCGTGTCGACGACGAGCACGAGGTGCTGGAGGGGCCCGCCCGGCAGGCCGCCGAGCGGCTCGTGGAACTACTCGGCGAGGCGTTGGAGATCGCCGGGAGCGGCGCGCGCGGGAAGACGCCCACGCCGCCCGGCACCGCGAGCGCCCAGTTTCTGGTGCGTCCGACAATGTTCCGGCTGCTCCCGGTCGTCGTCCGGGCGGTCCGCCGTGAGCTCCGCCGGGACTCGCCCGTGTTGCGGCACGCCATCCGCCTGGCGGCGGTGGCCACGCTCGGCTATCTGATCGCCGCCTGGCTACCCCTGCACCACGGCTACTGGGCACCCATCGCCTCGGTGATGGTGATGCGGCCGGACTTCCACCGGACGTACGCGCGTGCGGTGGCCCGTCTTGCCGGGACCCTGGCCGGGGTCGCGCTCGCCACCGGGATGGTGCAGACCATCGGCCCGGACGCCAAGGTGCTCGGCGCGCTGGCGGTGGTCTCGGCGGGCCTGTCGTACGCGCTGATCCGTACCGGCTACGCATACTCCCAGTGCTTCACTGCCGCGTACGTCGTCTTCCTGCTCGGCATGGGCGGCCAGGCATGGGAGCAGACAGTCCCGGAGCGGGTGGTGCTCACCCTGCTCGGCGGGGCCCTGGCCATGCTGGCGTACGTGGTGTTCCCCGCATGGGAGACGCCCCGGCTGCCGGGCCGGCTTGCGGACTGGCTCGCTGCGAACGGCCGCTACGCGGCCGCGGTGCTGCGCAGCTACGCCGAACCGACTCGGGAACATCGGGCCGACATGCGCAGGGCACTGCTGGCGAGCAGGGAGGCACGAGCCGCCTGGCAGGAGGCCTACGACCGGGCAAGGCAGGAACCGGTCCGCCCCAGGGGTCTGACGTCACGCGAGGCGGAGGAGGCGCAGGAGGCGCTCAAGGGTTTCGGCCGGGCGGCGATGCTCATGGAGAGCCACGTCCCGCGGGCCGACAGCCGTTTCATCCCCGAGGCGGAGCGGTTCGCCGAGGCTTTGGAGGCGGACACCGCGCAGGCGGCAGACGACGTGCGCGAGCACCGGATTCCGGACTGGGGTCGCGTGGAGGAGGCGCTCCAGGCGTGGGAGGACGCCGCCGCCGGGGACCGGAGCACGGTGGTGCGCCGCGGGGCGGAACTGCAGAAACGGGCCTTGGAGGACCTCACGACGGCCGTCAGCCGCACACCCCTGGAACGGGACGTCGGCTCTGCACGCGAGGAGCGGCGGGTGCGGGCGGCTGTGGCGGCGGAAGGTGACGGATCAGGACCCGCTCACCGGGGCCGGTGACGGCGTCGGCGACGGGTAGCGCCGCGCCTCCTGAAGCGGGAAGTAGTCTCCCGGCCGCGTCGAGCGCCGCCACACGTACCCCGCTGTCGCCATCACGAGGATTAGCCCCGCCAGGATGAGCAGTTCGATCCCCTCGACGTTCCACCGGAAGGACTTCTCCGCCTCGGCCGTCACGATGAGCACCTTACGAATGCCGGCAATCAGGCCGACGACGAGGAACGGCTCCGCGTCGAGGGTCTGGTTCCTGATGGTGAGGCGGACGGTGTGGAGCAGCTCGGCCACGATGAACAGCACAAGGCCGTTGTCCAGGGTGGAGAGAACGACCGTGTCCTCGCGGTACGGCCCCTGGATCGACTTGATGACGTCGTGGACGACCCCGACGGTCAGGAGCCCCGCGAGCAGTACGAGGAGCGCCGCGACGACGAGGTGGATGCCGTCCTCGATGAGCTGTAGGAGGCCCTGTACCCGGCCGCCGCCCTCGACCTTCGGGAGGATGAGTCGCACAGTCAGCATGCTAGGGGCGCCCCGGCCCGCAGGCGCGGTGTGCTGCCGAATGGGTGGACAGCCATTTCATCGGTGCGCATCCTCGGCCCGGCCCACGGCCCAGGGAAATCCGCGTCTTGCTGCGGCGGGCTGGTCTCAGGCCTCAGGTCCGAGACTTCTGGGAAGGGGAGCTGGTCGAATGGCGGGGGCGGCCCTGATCTTTGGTGACGGGCGCGCAGCGCCGCCCGGCGAGGAAGGGCCTTGGGGCTGCGGCTCTTCTCTGGATGGCGGTTGGCCTGGTCAAACGGAAGGCTTCCCCAGATCCACACCCGTAGTTTGTATCGATCGCCGACCTGCCGTGTGGCCCTGCCCCGGGGTCGCTGGGCCGCTGCGATTCCTTTCCGCTGGGTCAAGCGTCGCGTCGCTGGTCGTTGCTGTCCTGGCGCAGCTGGTCGGCGTGCCGAATGAGAGCGTCCACGCGCGCAGCCACCTCCGGATGCCGCGGCTGCAGATGGATGCGGGCGGCCGCAAGGGGGGCCATCAATCGAGCCGCGTCGTCGTGGGCGAGGGCCCTGTCGATAGCGGCAACGGCGGAGTGGGCCGCGGGAGGAAGGTCGGCCAGTCCCGTGACGAGAGCGGCCAGGCGGCGCACGTCGGCGGCGTTGTCGCGGGCCCAGGCAGTGACGGTGCGGTCGGCGGCGCGGCGGTCGCGTGTGGCCTTCACCCGCTCCTCCCCAGTGCTGCCCAGCGGACCTCCCTACAACGGCGATGACGTTCGACGCGATGGTCGAGCACGTACGCTACGAGGGTGCCTACCCAACCCGCGAACGGGCCGAGCAGGCCGTCCGTGATGTGCTGGCCGGACTCGGTCAGCAGCTGATCGGCGAAGAACGCGTCGCCCTGGCCGCCCGGCTTCCTGTCGAGGCCGCGCTCGAGCTCACCGCCCAGATCCCCCGCACCGAACCGCTCACCGGCTTCGACTTCGTCTGCGACCTGGCCACCCGCACCGGCGGCACGCCCGCCACCGCACGTTGGGACGCCGGGACCGTTTTCGCGATTCTCGGTCGCCTGGCCGGGGACGACCTCATCAACCGGGTTCTCGCACAACTGGCAACCGGGTACGCCTTGCTCTTCGGCCGGGCCGAATTGACGCCGGCCGCGTGACTGTGACCGCCCTCGGCCCCGGCCGGCAGTTCACCCCTTCGACGCGCAACCGACTCGGTCGGAGCTCGTTGCGTATTGGTGAAAGAGCGCCAGGGGCCGGTTGCAGACTATGGGCAGCGCAAAGCGACCGAAGGAGAGCACGTCACTTTTGAGGTGTCCCATGGCCAGAAGGGTCCCCAGGCCGAGAACATCGTCCGCGGCTGATAGCCGCGACCTGCACCCCCTGTCGGCGTCACGTGTAGAGTGGCATCGCCGACGCGGGGTGGAGCAGCTCGGTAGCTCGCTGGGCTCATAACCCAGAGGTCGCAGGTTCAAATCCTGTCCCCGCTACTACCAAAGGGCCCGATCTATCGACCGGGCCCTTTCTCGTGCCTCAAGCTGTGCTTCGCTGCGGCGGCTGTGGGTGAGAACCTGTCACCATAGCGTCGGCATTTTTAAGCGGCTTCATGCCTCCTATCCCCAGATCGCGGAGACCAGCGGCGGATACGCTCGCCCGCCCACGATGGCTGCTTCAGCCTCCTCAAGGAGCAGCAGGCGCAGCCGCGTCACGCTCAGACGGTTGCCGCCTGCGCCCTGGGGTGTCGTGGATATAACGTGCACCTTGAGCCGATCTTGCCCCAGCGATGGACATCAACGCGGCGGTGATTGACCCGACGCTGAACGGTGAAGCAGCATCCACCGACCCTGCGCGGTGATCTGGCTGCCGCTGATCAGCCTCTTGGTAGAGCTGGGAAACGGCCTCAATAGGGAAACGGACCTGAAAACTGGAGGCGGAGGCCCGCTCCGCTCCCAGGAGTTGGAGGACCAATCCTTGCCGCGCTGGTCGAGTAGGGCCGGGCCCGGCACGTCACCGCGCGCTTGGCGGAGTCGTTCGTCGCCCGCCAACTGCCGCACCGGTACGAGCAGGGCGCCCGGCGCGCCACGGAAACCGTCGGCGGCCGGTGTACGGCGACGACTGCGTCGGCAAAGAGCCAGTCGCTCACCCTCCCGCGACCTGAGGCGTGATCGGTCCCGTCGCGACAGGTAATTCGGCAGGGCCGCGTAGGGCGCCCGCCCGGCACTCACCACGTAACCGGGCGGGCTGCTGGGGGCCTAGGGGCTTCGCTCCGCGTGGGCGGGCGTGAGGAGGTTCCAGCCGATTCCGGAGCAGCTTTCCGGGACCGGCGGGAAGGCGTGGCCCTGCACGTCGGTACTCGTGATGGTGAAGCGGTGGCCCTCGCCGCACGTGCATTCGTAGATGCCGCTGACCGGGACTTTCTCTCCGGGGCGATACATGCGGGTCTTCTTGTCCATGTGACCTCCTCGCCGACCGGGGCCTGAGTGGAGCAGGCCCCGGCTCGCAAGGGTGCTGACCGCCGAGAAGGGGGAGCCCTCTCGGGGAGCCGCCCGCTCGGGGGGCGAAACGGGCGGCTCCGGCAGGTCGCCTTACCTCGCACAGGTTGCCGAAACCCCTGCGCCCGCGTGTCGCGTCCAACTCCGGCGGCGCGACGATGCGCATGCGGCAGCGAACCAGGCCGTCGTCGGCCCCGCCGCCTAGCGGGGAGTGGAGGTCTTCGGCGGAGCCGTCGCCACCGCTGCCCCGCTCAGCCAGGTGCGGCATCACTAGCGACCAGCCAAGCGCGTACTTGAACGCTACGCTGCACGTCACAGGCCGCAAAGGCATGGCATCCGGCGTACGGCCCGGTCCATCTGCGCGCACCCTGGAACTGCGGCTTCGCCTCTCCCACCCTGCGGGGCCGTTCAGGTAATGAGGGGGCCCTCACTGCCAGTGGTGTGCGGTGGGGGTCTCCACAGTTCTACAGCCGGGCCATCACGCGGGCCGCAGCCTTGTCGCTGGCGTGCCCTTCAAGAGCGGCCCACTCGGCCACGTCGAAGGGCCAGTGCGTGTCCGCGTAGCCGATGACGACGTGACGGCCATCCTGCCGGACGGTGTGCTGCCGGTCGCTGGGCTCGACGCCGGCGGCCACGACAGCGGCAGCCGAGGAGACATTGCGGCACCTCAGCCGGGTCTCGGGCATGGTCAGTGCTCCTGAGTTACTGGTCGGCGTACCGGACGAATCCGTTCAAGAGCCTAACCCGAGCGAAGATCGACCTTTTCCTCTAAGCCGCATTCGGCGCAAAGTCGACGTCACCGGCCCGGAGCGGCAGCCCGCGCGGCGAACTGCCCCGGGTCGCACGCTGTCGGTATGCGCGCGACGTGGACCGGCTTCATCAGCTTCGGGCTCGTGACGATCCCGGTCCACCTCTACTCGGCGACCGAGGAGCACGGCGCCGGGTTCCACCAGGTCCACGCGAGCGACGGCGCCCGCATCCGGCACCGGAAGGTGTGTGAGCGGGAGGACCGGGAAGTGCCGCAGTCAGAGATCGCGCGCGGCTGGGAGCGGCCCGACGGCCGCACGGTGGTCCTCCTCGACGAGGACCTGGCGGCGCTTCCCCTCCCGACGAAGCGCACGGTTGACGTTCTCGGCTTCGTCGACGAGCACGACGTCGACCCCGTGCTGTACTCCAAGCCGTACTGGGTCGGAGCGGCTGGCGAGCAGGGGCAGCGGCCGTACGCGCTGCTGGTGGAAGCCCTGGCCCGGCACGGCACCGTGGCGGTCGCCAAGGTGACCTTGCGCACCCGGGAGCGGCTGGCAGTGCTGAGGCCGCGGCACGGGATGCTCGTGCTCCACACGCTGCTGTGGCCGGAGGAGATCCGCGAGCCCGGCGACCTGTCCAGCCCCGCACCGGTGACCGAGCGGGAGCTGGAGCTGGCCGAGATGCTGATGGATCAGCTCGCTGGCGTCGAGATCACCGACCTGCACGATGAGTACGCTGCGGCGCTGGAGCAGCTGGTAGTCGCGAAGGTGACCGGGGCGGGGCTGGAGGAGCCGGAGGAGCCTGTGCCCGCGGTGGACTTGATGGCGGCGCTGGAGGAGAGTATCCGCGCCGCCGGCGAACGGTAGTTCTCAGCGCAGGTAGGTGCGCTGCCACTCGGCGAGGGACATGGTTTCGGCGGCTTCGGCGAGGGCTTGAGCCGAGGGTGTCTTGAGCTTGGTCTTGGTCGAGTCGACCCATTCCTGGGCGGCGGTGTAGCCCTGCTGCAGGTACTCCAGACCTTGGAGCATGCAGTCGAGCTTGTCGGCGTCGTGCGCGACGAGGACTTCCAGGCTGTCGCTGTTCTCGTATTCGGCGACGATGGCCTTGATGCCGTCGGCAACGGCCGGGTGGGCGTCGGCGACCTGGTCGGCGGTGACGGTCTCGTTGGAGGCTGCCTGGATGTAGCGGCGACCGATCCACGGGATGTCCCCGATGCGGGTCTCCTGGGTGTCGTGGAACGTCGCCAGGAGTGCAACCTTCGCCGGGTCGGCGCCTTCCATCATGGCGAGCACGGCGCCGATGACGGAGGTGCGCCAGGAGTGCTCGGCGATCGTCTCCGGGTCCTTGATGCCGGCGATCCACCAGCCGCTGCGCTTGGCGCGCTTGAGCATGCCCATCTCCAGCAGGAAGCCTGCAGTTCCCGCGTCCCCAGGGGTGTGCTGGTCGGTCATGCCGTGTCCTTTCCGACGTCCAAGTGATCACACACGGTGCAGCCTCAGACCGTAGTGGATCGATTCCAGCTCGGAGCGGGATTGCCGGGAGACGACGCTGCTGTCCAGGAGCGTGACGACGCGCTGGTGGAGGTCAGCGTTCAGGTGTGGGTCGGTGGAGAGCAGGCCGCGCCGGGCGCCCAGCAGTGCCCACACCGAGTGCACGTTGAGGTCGATGCACCCCAAGGCGGGGTCGAGGCGGCCTGTCAGTGCTCGCAGCAGCACCTGCCCGTCCCAGGAGCCTGCGGGCCGGGTGACCATGAACGTGTCGTCGGCTTGCGGCACCGGGTCCAGACCGAGCCAGTACGCCCAGTAGTTGAGGTTGGCCTGCTCGCCGAGGTCGCCCATGCCGTCGGCGATGAACGCGTGGATGGGGTCTATGTCGCCGTGGCGGGTCAGGGACGCGGCGACGGACCGCTGGTCGGCCCAGTACGGCGTCCACTGCCCGCGCTTGGGCTTGGGCAGGCGCCGCTGCATGTCGGCCAGCCACGCCCCGGTGTCGGCCGAACGGTCATACGAGCACAGGTATAGGGCTTGGCGGCGCAGCAGCCCTCCTTCATCGCCAGCGTGGTGGGCGAGCTCGGCAGCTCGACGCATGTGCTCGAAGAAGATGCGGCGTTCGGCGTGGGCGAGCAGCGGCGAGTCGGCGACTGGGCCCCGGCGGCGGGCAGGGGCGGGGACGTGGGGGACGGCGGTGGGCGTTGAACCGGTCAGTGCCCACGCGAGCATGTGGATGGTGTCTCGGGTGAGGACCCATCCGGACAGCGGATGGTCGTGCAGGGTGCTGGCCGGTGGCCCCGCCAGCGCGTGGGAGAGGACCGCGTCAGAGTCCAGCGCCTGGTCCAGGAGCACTAACAGGGCCGGGTCGGCACCGAGCCGCAGCAGGGTGCGCCGGACTTCCCGGAGCTTGCCGGTCTGGGTGGACGTCAGCGGCCGGCGTCCGGACTCCCAGCCCTGCACGGTGGTGGCGTCGACGCGTAGGTCTTCGGCGAGCTGGGTCTGGGTGCGGCCGGTTCGCTCGCGCGTGAGTTTCAGCAGATGACCGGCGACCACGCCCTCGCGGAGACGTGCCTGACTGCCGGTCAGCGTTGCGCTGGTTCGCCTGGGCGCGTGAGCTGGCATGTTCGTCCCCTTGCGGCCGTTGCCGTTGCCGCTACTCGTACCCGCAGTCAGTTCTGCAGGCACCTGCTGGCCCATACCGTTTCAGGACCAGGCGCGCATGGCCTGTGGCCGAGAGTAATCCCCGGGTTCGGTGTAGCCGAACAGGTTCGGTGATCTCGGCATATGCCGTGCGGCCGGACCTCTTGGAAGCCTCGACGGGGGCAGTGCCCCCATGTAGGGGGAGCAGTGCCCGTGATGACGAGAGTCGACGCGACGACGCAGACGTGGCAGATGTGGTTCACACCGTTCCCGAAGACGGTGTACATCGCCCGCAGACAGGTGAGCCGGGTTCTGGCCGGCTGGGATGTTCCCGAGGAGGCCGTCGATACCGCGGTGCTGATCACCAGCGAGCTGGTCACCAACGCGATCCGGTACTGCGACACCCGGCATCTGGTGCACGTCCAAATCACGGACGACGCGGCGGAGCTGCTGCTGGAGGTGTCCAATCCCAGCCGCCTGTATCCCCGCCCGGGGATCGCGCCGAGCCACGCCGAGAGCGGGCGCGGGCTGATGCTGGTGCGCGCGGCCGCCGCCGACTTCGGCGCCCGGGACCGTGATCCGGTCGGCAAGACCGTGTGGGCGACCGTCGCCAGGCGGTCCGCTGCGTGAAGCCCCGGCCCGGCAGCGCGTGCCCCGTCGTGCTGCCGGGCCGGTTCCATTCCCGTTCGTCCGCCGATACCGAAGGTGGCCCCTGCAGTGACCGCTGAGCCTGGCGACCAGGTCCCGTTCCGTGTGGCGTTCGACCCGGACGGCGGGCAGCTCGTGGTGATGGTGACGGTCGGCGTCCCGCCGAGGCAGCGCGTGACCAGCTCGGTGATCCCCAACGCGGAGCAGGCGGCGTACGAGATCACGCTGCACCGGCACGAGGCCCGGCTGCGGATGCAGCTGGCCGACATGATCGCCGAGGCGGCTGTGCGGCACCTGGGCGTGGACGCGCAGCGTCTGGAGGACGCGGTGGCCGCGTTGTCGGACCCGGCGAGCAGCGTGCCGGTCAGTTCGATCCTGCAGGGCGAGCGCGGTGTGGACCATCCGGCCCCGATAGGGCCATCAGGGCTCTGACCTGCAATTTTGTTGGCAATTTGCTGGCATTCAACAGTCAATGCAGGTACAATAAGAGAACGCGGGAAGGGGGAGAGCCCCCCCTCCCGTCCACGTCTCGTCCGGCCGCCTCGCCTCCCCGCTGGCGGCCGGACGGGTCCACCTGGAGAGGAGGAAACATGCATGACCTGATCGCCAGTCCATTCATGGACGGCCACCTGTTACTGCGGCCCGGCCAGTACAGCGGGCTCCGCGTGGGCGCAGCCCGTTTCAAGGAGCTGGCCGACGCCGGCCGGGGCAGCGCCATCCCGGAGTGGGCCACTGACGCGGCCCGGAAGGCATGGGGCGTGAACCTGGCCGGCCGCACGCTCGGCCAGTCGATCCTGGTCCGCGAGCCGTCCACGTACGGGTACGTCCGCGCGTCGTACGAGATCAATCTGGGCTGCAACTTCGACTGCGAGTTCTGCTACCTCGGCGAGAAGAAGTTCGAGGGCCTGGGCTGGGAGCAGCAGAAGCAGCTGCTCGACATCATGGCCGACGCCGGCGTGCTGTACCTGCAGATCACAGGCGGGGAGGCGCTGATCGACCGGCGCTTCCCGCAGGTGTACGCCTACGCGCACGACCTCGGCATGATGCTGCAGGTCTCCACGAATGGCTCCCGCCTGCACTCGCCTGCGATCCAGGACCTGTTCCGGGGGCGCCCCCCGTACCGGGTCACGGTCAGCGTGTACGGGGCGACCGAGGAGACCTACGACGCCACCACCCGCCGCCGCGGCGCCTTCAAGCTGTTCATGCGCGGGCTCGACGCCGCCCGCGAGGCGGGGCTGCCGCTGCGCATGAACGTCGTCGTGGCCAAGGACAACGAGCACGAGGTGGCCGAGATGGAGGCGCTGGCCGAGCGGTACGGCCCGCACCACGTCTTCCCCAACATGTCGCCGACCATCGGCGGCGACGGCGCGGGCCTGGCCACGCAGTCGATCCGCTACCAGCGGGCCCGCGAGGTCTTCCGGGGCTGCAACGCGGGCCACACGTTCTTCCACTCCGACCCATTCGGCAAGGCGTCGATCTGCAAGATCGGGCGTGACCCGCAGATCGACCTCATGGCCGAAGGAGTGGAGGGTCTGCGACGCCTCGGAGGCATCGCGGACTCCCTCCAGCTGCGCACCGGAGGTTGCTCCGGCTGCGCACTGTCCGGCTCCTGCCGGACCTGTAGGCCCCTGGCCAAGCTCTACCAGGAGGCCAAGGCACCACTGTCCAGCTACTGCCAGCACGCAGGAAGGTGAGAGAGATGACCGCTGTAGCCGTTGAGATCACGATGGGTCCGCCCCGCGGGGCGGCCCTGCAGGGAACCAGCACCCCGCCCCTGGGGGCGTCGCTGCCGGGCCCGATCGGTGACGACGAGCTGATCTTCATCGGCGACCTGGACAAGGTCCTGGACGCCGCCAGCTGCAGCTGCACCGCGGGCGACGACAACGCCTACTAGCAATCCGGGGGGCCGTCCCGGTGGTAGCTTCCACCGGGGCGGCCCCGCCCGTTTCGTCCGAGTAGGAACGGCGCCACACATGTCCATGTCGCGCATCGACTGGGACCACCTGCCCGAGGAGGTCCGCGAGGCGGTGGAGGCCCACACCGGGCCGGTCCTGAAGTCCGACACCGTCTCCGGCGGGTTGAACTCGCAGATCGCCTCGGTCGTGTTCACGGCCGAGCAGCGCCTGTTCGTCAAGGGGATGCTGGCCGATCACTCCCAGCACCGCTCGCAGCAGCGAGAGGCCGCGATCAACGCGTATGTGGCGCCCCGCCTGGCCCCCGCGCTCCTGTGGCAGGTCCAGGAGGCCGGGTGGGACCTGCTCGGGTACGAGTACGCCGAGGGCCGTCACGCCGACTACAAGCCGGGCTCGCCGGACCTGCCGCGCGTGCTGCAACTGGCCTCCGAGCTGGCACAGATCGACACCCCGCCAGCGGCGGTCGTCCGCAACATGGGGCAACGCATGTCGGAGTACGCCGACCCGGGCGCGGCCGAACGCTGGAGCACCGGCCGGACGCTGCTGCACACCGACTTCGCGTCGCACAATGTGCTGCTCGGCGAAGAGCGGGACTGGCTGATCGACTGGGCCTGGCCCACGGTCGGCCCGGCCTGGGTCGACCCGGTCATCCTGATCCTGCGGCTGATGGAGGCCGGCCACACAGCGGCGGCGGCCGACGAGGTGTGCAGGGTCCTGCCCGCGTGGCGAGGCGCCGACCACGAGGAAGTGGTGCTGTTCTCGGCCGCCCACGCGCGGCTATGGGCGAGCATCGCGGACCAGCACCCTGCCGCTTGGAAGACGCATATGGCCCGCCAAGCTGGGTATTGGCGCGACTACTGGTCGGACCTGGACTGATCTGACCGGCCCCTGACCGTCCCGCCTCCCGGTACCCCCGTCCGGGAGGCGGGGCTTCTTGCTGCCAGGCGTGCTGTCCTCGGGCCCGCCTAGGCTCGAACGCATGAGCAGTCCCCTCTCGCTGGCCGCCCTCGCGCCGATCCTGGAGCGGATCATGGTGGACACGGTGCAGATCTTCACGCCAGGCCCGGACGTGCTGGACCCGGACTCGGGCGTGTACATACCGGGCCCGCCCGTCATCAAGTACGAGGGCCTGGGTGCGGTCTTCTCCGTCGGCGGGCCGGGCTACGTGCTACCCCTGGCGGGCCAGCCCGTCCCGGACGACCCCCGCGACCGGTACAAGCTGCTGACGCCTCTGGACGCCCCGCTGGCGGCCCGCGAGGACAGCGTGCGGGTCACGGTGGCGACCCAGGATCAGGGACTGCTCGACCGGGTATGGCGGGCGCTGGACATCTCCGAGGCCAGCACGCTCGCAGTGGTGCGCACCACGTGGATGGATGAGTCCACGCAGACGACGGGAGGATGAGCAGTGGTGGATATCGGGCAGGCCCGCAACGACCTTGAGGCGTTGCTGACGGACACCGTGAAGGTGTCCCGCACGGCCGGTCAGCCGGTCCTCGACCCGGTGACGGGCGAACCGGGTGAGACGCCGACGGTCGTGGTGTACGAGGGGCCGGGTGCGGTGCTGTCCTCGCACGGGCAGCTGCTGGTCGCCCAAGTCCTCGGCTTCGACTGGCTGGCGCAGGGCGCGGCCTGGTACCGGCTGGTGACCCCGGTAGCAGCGCCCGTCGCCATGCCCGGCGACCTGGTACAGGTCATCACTGGTACCGGCGCGGACGGCCGGACGGGACGCACGTGGCTGGCCGAGGACGCCACCGAGGCGTCCACGGTGGAGATCTGCCGCGCCACCAGGCTCACGGAGCGGATCACGTTCGCCCCGTCCGCGATCTGACCTGGGCTGCGCCGTTCCTGCCGCAGGTTCAGCTGTGCGGTGGGAGCGCCGTTTCTGCGGGCCCCAGGGGTGTCCTGGCCGCTCCGTAGGCTGATCGGCATGGATGATCAGCTGCACACGGTGCGGATTACCGCCAACCACGCCACCGGCACGGTCGCCCTCGATGGCTACGACATCTCCAAGAAGGTGTCCGGCTACTCGCTCCAGCAGCGGGCCGGGCGTGCGGCGGAGCTGGTGCTGTTCCTGTCGCCTGTGGTCAAGGACGAGTTCGACGGCCTGGCCCGCGTCGTGGTCGGCGTGCCACCGGACCCGGGCCCGGCCGCCGCAGAGTTCCTGTCGGCGATCGATGCGGGCGAGCTGGAGCGGCACGTGCTGTCCCGGCACGACCTGATGGACGGCGGCCCCCACGAACTGACCCGGGGGATGCTGCGGCTCCTGCGGGAGTGGGCGTCGGGCGGGTGGCAGCCGCAGGACGAGGTGGCCGATGCCGTCCCCCACTAGCCCTACCGGTGGGGGCGCCTACAGCAACGCCGCGCAGATCGCTGCCGCCCTGCAGGACCGCGCCGCCGCGGTGCTGCCGCAGACGGTGTCGGTGGTGCGGCACTACTCGATGCTGCTGGAAACCCGGATCAAGGCGAACGCGAGCGGCCGGCCGGGCCCGAACGTCATCACCGGTGACTACCGGCGGTCGTGGACGCACGAGGTGTTCATCGGCGGCGACATGGTGACCGGTGTCGTCGGCACCAACAAGCCGCAGGCGCGCCGCCTGGAATACGGGTTCATCGGCCCGGACAGCCTGGGCCGCATCTACGACCAGCCCCCGTTCCCCCACGTCGGCCCGGCCGTGGAGGCGTTGCGCCCCCTGTTCATTGAGGCCATGGGGCAGCTCGCGGACGGGCGGCAGCGGTGAAACCTATCGAGGCGCCTGTCACTGCTTCCAGGGTGGCGGGCCGTGAGGAGGATGAGAGATGAGTGTGTCGGGGCGCCAAGTGGCGCTTGCCGTGCAGGCGATGCTGCAGACTGCGACCGCCCGCTCCTGCAGCTACGGGACGGCGCCCACCGCGGCGTCGCAGCCCACGGGCAACACCATCCCGTACAGCGTGCTGTACGAGCTGGGGCAGGTCTCCGGGATCGGGCCTTCGTTCGGCGACGCCGACGCGGACGCCCGCGTGCTGATCCAGGTGTCCTCGGTCGGCACCACGGCCGAGCAGGCGTCGCTGCACGCCGACAAGGTGCGCCAGGCGTTCCTGGCCCGGCAGCCGGGCAGCGGGCACTACCTCAACCCGATCAACGTGGTGGGTGCAACGGTCATCGGCCGGGAGCTGGACCGCGAGGACGGGACCAGTGTCGTGAGCTCCACCTACACTTACGTGCAGCGATTCGTCCTGACGGTTTCCACGCCGAACAGCTGACGTCTGATCGCACCTCACCGCGGAGGCCCACTCGCGGACGTCCGGCCACATGGCACGGGCTGACCCCCTGGTTCGCATTTGCGACCTGTTGGGGACGGGCCTCCGTGCATCCGGTGGCCAGGGTCCCCGGAGAGCGAGAATCCCCTTGGGTACGACCCAGCAGCGGTTCATGCGCCGTGGCGTCACGAAGATCTTCTTCCTGTCGGAGATCGCCGCAGCGTCCAACGTCCCGACCCGCCAGGAGCTGGCCGCCGGCACCGACCTGTCCGGTGCCATCTCCGACATCGCGGGCTGGTCGCTCGGCAACAGCCCGATCGACACCCCGGACCTGGGCTCGACGCTGACCACGTCGATCCCCGGCGAGGACAAGGCCGACGCCTCGACCCTGACCTTCTACGAGGACAAGGCCGGCGACGAGATCGAGACCCTGCTCACGAAGGGTGCGGAGGGCTTCGTCGTCATCCTCCGCAAGGGCGACGTCCCGGCGTCGAAGTCGCTGGACGCCTTCCCGGTCCGCGTCGCCTCGCGCGCCCCGGCCTACTCCGCCGGCTCCGACCCGGCCAAGTTCACCGTGACCTTCGCGGTGTCCGACGAGCCGACGCTCGACGCCGCCGTCCCGGCCGCGACCTGATCCACGGGGGGATCCGCATGACCACGAGCACCACCACCGAGCCGCCGGCGGCCGCCGTCGCCAAGGACGCCCACTGGGCCGCGAAGATGGTCCGGCTGCGGGCCCGCAAGCTGCCCGAGCGGACGATGTCGATCTGCGACGACCAGGTCGCCAAGGCCGCCGTCACCGAGGCGGCCGTGTCCCTGGCCAAGGCCCGTGCCGGGGCGCTGGCCGAGTGTGCCGACCAGGGCATCCGCGAGGACCAGCGCGAGGCGTGGGTGGCGTCCAACCCGCAGGTCCTCGCCGCCGACGCAGTCCTGACCGCGGCGCAGGACACCCTCGCCGAGGCGACGCTGACCCTGACCTTCCGGGCGTTGCCCCGGCCGGCGTGGGAGCAGCTGCTGCGCGACCACGCGCCCAGCGAGGCGCAGGCCGACAAGGGCATGGAGTACAACGTCGACACCTTCCCTGCGGCGCTGATCTCCGCCTGCCACGTCGAGCGTGACGTCGACGGCGCGGAAGTCGACGGCATGAGCGAGGCCGACGCGCACGAACTGCTGGACAGCTGGCCGGACGCCGAGGCGAAGGCCCTGTTCACGGCCGCCCTGGTCATCAACCAGACGATCCGAGCGGACCTGGGAAAAGGCTGATCTCCGACCCCGGATTCCGGGCGGAGATGGAGCTGTGCCACACGTACGGCATCCCGCACTCGCAGTTCACGGGGGCCGGTGACGGCCGCTGGACGGCCTTGGACCGGGCCAAGGCGCTGTCGTGGCTGGCCTACTCCCGGGCGGCGTGCACGGGCTGCGGGACCCGCCTGGACGAGTGGCGGCCGGAGCAGGGCGGGGACCTGTTCGCGTACGTGGCCGACTCGCACACCTGCCCGGGGTGCGAGCTGGTGGAGATGGAGCGGGAGCAGGTTCCCGAGGGACCGGATGGGCGCGGGGTCAAGATCGGGCTCAAGCCCAGATGGGAGCAGTAGGTGGCCGCCACTGGCTACAACCTGTACGTCAACCTGCAGGCGACGACGGGCGGACTGACCGGGGGTCTGCGCAACGGCGCCACGCAGCTCCGCCAGTTCGACGGGCAGCTGCAGCAGGTCAACCGGACGCTGATGGAGAGCGGGACGGCGACGGAGCGCCTGGCCCGTCTGCAGGCATCCGCGTCCGCTGACGCGGTCATCGGCCAGACCCGGGTGCGGGCGGCGGTGGAGCGCACCCGGGCCGCGCAGACGGCCGCCGGAGCGGCCTCCGAGCGCAGCGGCCGCGCGCAGGCCCTGGCCGCGAACCTGGCCGCCCGCGCGGAGACCGAGCGGGCGGCCGCGGTCATGGCCGGGGAACGGGCGCTACGCGCTCAGGCCGTCGCGCAGAACATGGCCACCCGCGCCGCGGCCGCCGCCGGCCGCGGCGCCGCAGCCGCACAGGCCACCGCGACCGCTGCCGCCACGGCGGCGACCCGGGCCGCGCAAGCTCAGGCACTGCAGGAAGAGCGGGCGGCCGCGGCTGCCGCCACGTCTGCTCGCGCTCAGGGCGTGGCGACCCGTTCGGTACGGGCGCGGGAGATTGCCGACGCCCGGGCCCTGCAGGCGGTCGCCGCCCAGTCCCAGGCGGAGGGCGCCGCCGCTCAGCGGGCCGCTGCCAACAGCGCGGCGGTGCGGCACGCCGAGGCGGCGGCCGCTGCCGAGACCCGGGCCGCCTCGCAGGCCCGCATCGACGGCTACCTGCGAACCGGCGTGGTCCTGTCGGCGGTCCTCGGCGCCGGCGTGCTGCAGGCGGTCGAGCTGGAGAAGCGCATGGCGAACGTCATGACGATCTCCCAGCAGATCACCGCCACCACGGTCGGCGGCTTCACCGACCAGATCGTCGCCCTGTCCACGGACCTGACGCAGTCCGCGAACCAGCTCGCCGAGGGCCTGTACCAGATCGTGTCGACCGGCTTCGACGGCTCCGAGGCGATGACCGTGCTCCGCGCGGCCGCGCAGGGCGCCAGCGCGGGCCTGACGACCACAGAGACGTCGGCGCGGGCCCTGCTGGGCGTGCTCAAGGCGTACGGGCTCACCTCTGCCGACGCCACCGACGTCATGGACATCATGTTCCAGACCGTCAACAAGGGCGTCATCTCCTTTGAAGAGCTGGCGCAGAACCTTGGTGACGTGGTGCCGATGGCGGCCGCCGCAGGCATCGAGTTCGATGACCTGTCGGCTGCTCTCGCCGCGGTCACCCTGTCCGGCATCCCGGCGGCGGAGTCCGCGACCGCGCTGAACCAGATGATGACGCGGATGATGGCGCCCACCCGCGACCTGAGCAACGAGATGAAGAAGCTCGGGTACGAGTCGGCAGCGTCCGCGCTGCAGCAGGACGGCCTGTACGTGGTCGTTAACAAGCTGGTGAAGGCCACGGGCGGCTCGTCGGAGGCGATGACGAAGCTGTTCGTTGACGTGCGGGCCGTGCGTGCGGTGCTGTCGCTGGCCGCCAGCGACGGCCAGAACTACGCCGACACCTACCAGGGCATCGCGAACCAGGTGGAGCGCGCCGGGGCCACCCAGAAGGCGTTCCAGCTGCAGATGAACACCACTGCCGGGCAGTGGGAGATGTTCGTCAACCGCAGCAGGGCGATCGGCATCGACCTGGGCCGGGCGCTGCTGCCGGTGATGCAGTCCCTCGGCAACGCCCTGTCGGTGTTCGCCGGCGCCATCGCCGACGCCCCGGGGCCCCTCAAGAGCCTCGGCGCGGGCCTGCTCGCGGTGACCGCGACGGGCGCGCTGGCACTGGCCGCGGTCACCAAGCTGACCACCCAGTGGCGCGAGTTCCGGGCCGCGCAGGCGGCCGCGACGGCAGGCGGCTCGGCCATGCCGGCGGCCCTGAAGGGGGCGGCCCTGGCCGTGTCGGGGCTCACCGCGCTCTTGGCGGTCGGCGTCCTGGCGTACGCGGCGTACTCGGCGTCCAAGCAGAAGGCCAAGCAGGCCACCGACGACCTGGTGCAGGCGCTGCGCGCCGAGCGCGAGCAGGGCGAAGGGGGCGCGGGCCTGCGGGCGCTGGCCGAGTCGCTGACGAACTCCGAGGACGCGGCCAAGCTGAAGCAGGTCGGCATCGACATGACGAACGCGGTCGACGCCATCTCCTCCGGCGGGCAGAAGCTCGCGGACCTCAAGAGCCAGCTGTGGCGGAACAACTCCTTCGCCGTGGTCGACCAGTCCGGCCTGGTCAGTGCGTCACTGACGCCTCAGGCCAAGGACGCGATGGAGGTCCTGGACAAGCAGCACGATGTCTGGTCGAAGGCGGTGAAGAAGGAAGCCGAGCTCGCCGCGGCCATGCAAATCGTCAACGCCAAGGTGATGAAGGCCAAGACCGGCGCCGGCGCGGCGTGGACGCTGGACTTCCTCGTGCCGCCTGGCGACGACGGCATGCCGAAGTACACCGACGAGATGAAGGCCATGGCGCAGGCCCTGGGCGACATCGTCAACCCGGCCAAGGCGTGGGCCGACGCACAGGACAGGGTCGCCAAGTCCAACAAGAACGCCAAGGCGACGCTCAAGGACTACATGGACCAGCTGCAGTCGCAGCTGAAGTCGCAGCGGAACTTCCAGAAGAACCTGACGGCGCTGGCCATGGCCGGGTACACCGACCTGACCGACCACTTCGCCAACCTCGGTGTGAGCTCCGCCCCGATCCTCGACGAGCTGGTCACGCAGCTCGGCAAGGGCAAGACGAAGGTCGCCGACGAACTGCAGGAGATCATCGGCGAGTCGTCGGCCCGTTCCCAGGACGCCTTCCGGGCCGGCCTGGAGCAGCTCCCGGCGATCGCCGCCCGCTACGGCAAGAAGATCGCGCGCGAGTGGGCGGACGCCGCGCAGACCAACGACGCGGTCAAGTTCGGCCGGGTCATGCAGGAGATGGCCGTCTCGGACATGTCTCGCGCGGTGAAGAAGGGCAGCGCGTCCGCCAAGAAGGAGCTGCAGCGCGGCATGGACCTGCTCGCGCGGGTCGCAAACGAGCAGGGCGCGCAGGTGGCGACCGCGCTGCAGCAGGCGATGCTGTCCGGCGACGTGACCACCGTCATGGACCAGCTGAAGGCGATCTGGGGCGCAGACGTGCCGATCAGCGAGGCGGACCTGCAGGGCATCGTGGCCGCCTTCGAGACGGCCGGCGGGCAGGCCAAGACCACGTGGACGGCCATGCTGGACGCCATTCAGCAGGTCGCCAAGACCAAGGGCACCGCCGCGGCGCAGGCCCTGACGACGGCGCTGCTGTCCGGGGACATGGCGGCCGTGCAGGCGCAGCTCGACGCGATCGGCGTGAGCGTGCGGCAGATCCCCGGCACCAAGGAGATCTCCGTCAGCATCAACCCGCCATCGCCGGTGTCGGTGACGGTGATCCCGCGCATCGCGCCCGGGTCGGGCGTGCCGTGGGGCAACAAGCCGCAGGTGCAGGCCGACGGCGGTCTGCTGTCGTTCTACGCCGACGGCGGCGTGCGCCGAGAGAACCATGTGGCCCAGATTGCGCCCGCGGGGTCGTGGCGGGTGTGGGCCGAGCCCGAAACCTACCCGGGAGAGGCGTACATTCCGCTGGCCCCGTCCAAGCGGCACCGCTCCAAGCAGATCCTCGACGAGGTGGCGCACCGGTTCGGCGCGAGCGTCACGTACCACGCTGAGGGCGGCCTTTCGAACTGGTCGTACGAGCCGGCCGGTGGCTCCGATGGCCTGTACTCCCTGTCGGGTATCGCCTCCGACTCCATGAACAAGAAGGGCACCGCCCTGGACCTGGGCAAGTTCGCCAAGAACCTGCACAGGTCCGTCGCGGAGGCGCAGCGGTGGCGCCGGGACCTGGCGACGGTGGCCCGCCGGGCCGGTCAGGACGTCGCCGATGCCCTGGAGGCAATGGGCGCCGACGGCATCGCCCTGACCCACAAGATGGCCACGGGCAGCTCGAAGTACGTCAAGAGCATGACCAAGGACCTGGAGAAGCTGGCCGCGACCGCGCGGGCATCGCTGTCGGAGTACACCAGCCAGCTCGGCTCCGCCGCCAAGCAGACGGCCGCGTTCCAGCAGAACCTGGCGACGCTGGCGGCCCGCGGCTTCGGAGACCTGGCAGGCCGGCTCGCGGCCCAGGGCGACCAGGCCGCGCAGGACCTCGCGGCGCAGGCCGTGAAGAGCAAGGGCGCCGCGACGAAGGCGAACGCGGCGGCGAAGTCGGCGTCGGCCACGCTGTCCGACCAGGACCTGGCGGACCTGCTGACGATCATCGCGGCGGTCAAGACGAGCACGACCGGCATCCACCAGGTCGCCGACGCCACCGAGCTCGGCGAGGACCGGATCATCGAGGTCGCCAACGCGGGCCTGTCCCGGCTGAAGAAGGCCCTCGGCACGCGGGCCACGAGGTTCGTCGCGGACCTGGGACGGGCCAACAAGGGCCTGGCGTACGAAGCCGGCGGGGTCCTGACGCCCGGCCTGTACGCGACCAGCAACGGCCTGGTGCGGTTCGCGGAGCCCTCCACCGGAGGAGAGGCCTACATCCCCCTCGGCCAGGCGAAGCGGCCGTCGGCGACGGCTGTACTCGAGGACGTCGCCCAGCGGTTCGGCTACACGCTCACCGCGCGCGGGGTGACCGGCCCGGTGCCGGTCGACGCTCGTCCCGCCGGCGGAGTGCAGGTCGTGGTCGTGAAGGAGGCGGCGCCGCTGATCGGCCAGATGCCGGTGACCGTCACCGGCGGCGCGGGTGGACGCGGCGTGGCGCAGGAGATGGGCGCGGAGGTGATGCGGCGCCTTCGTGCCGCGCAGCGAGGAGGCAAGATCTGATGACCACCCTTGAGGACTACCAGTTCGACGTCGGCGGGGGCCTGGTGATCGGCTCGGGCACGCAGTTGCCCGTCGGCGAGGTCACCGGCCTCGCAGCTCCAGAGCTACGCACGGCCGACGTGGACAACCCCACCGAGGACGGTGGCTTCCCGGGCGTGGATCTGTACGGGACGCGGGCGGTGACGATCGAGGCCGGTATCCGCACCCCCGACGACCCGGCGGCCGCGCTGGACCTGCTGGCGCGCCTGCAGCAGGTCACCGATGCCGACGCCGTCCGCAAGACGGCTGGCGCTCTGGCGGTGCTGCGCGCGAAGTGGCCCGGGCGGGACGCCAAGCGCCTGCACGGCCGGTGGCGGCGCGTGGAGGCCCTGACCATGTCGCAGGCCGTCTACGGGTGGATCCCGCTCACCTTGGACTTCGCCGCGTTGGACCCGCGCTGGCACGCCGACGACTCGCAGTCGCTGGTGCTTCCGCTGGACATCTCCAACGACGACGAGGGCTTCACCGCTCCGGTCACCGCCCCGATCACCACGGGCGTGTCCAACCCCGACGAGCGGCCCGGCTGGGTGGTCAACAACGGCGACCAGGCGGCGTGGCCCACGGTGCGCATTGAAGGGCCCGTCACCAACCCGAAGGTGTGGGTGGTGGAGACCGGCCGGTACCTGGAGCTGCAGACCAGCCTCGGCGTCGGCGAGTGGATCGACATCGACACCCGGCCCGGCACGCGCTGGGTGCTGCGCAACGGGTCCGGTAACGCGGCCACGGCCCTGACCGCAGGCAGCCGCATGGACCTGTTCCAGATCCCGCCCAAGAAGAGCGAGATCCGCTGGACCGCCTCCGACTACTCGAACACCTGCCGCCTGACCCTGTCGTGGCGCGACGCCTACACCGCCCTGTGAGGACACTCCAATGACGCTGATCCAGCCCCCGATGATGGTCAACGGCGGCACCCACCCCGCCCGCTCCATGCGCATGATGATCCGCGACCTGTCCCGAGGGTCGCAGGGCGTGACCGAGTACAACGACCTCAAGGTCTCCCAGCTGAGCACGCCCAGCGCGGGAGTGCAGGTTGCCGACGGCTCCGGAGTGGTCCGGGGCGCGGCGCCGGGGCAGGGCTCCTACACGCAGTACAACGTGGGCTCCGCCACGGTGCCCATCGCCCCGACCGGGGCGACCGGCCGCTTCGACATGGTGGTACTGCGCGTCCTGGACCCGGAGTACGAGGGCAATCTGAACCCGGCCGTCGACGACATCGGCTACTTCCACGTCGTGTCCAACGTCAGCAGCACCGCGACGCAGCCGCCGGCCGGGATGAGCGCGATCCCGCTGGCCCGCATCGCCATCCCGCCGAACACGGCCACCATCACCGACGCGATGATCACCGACCTGCGGGGCATCGCCAACCCGCGCCGGGACCGGCAGATCTACACGGCCTCGCCCACCGGTGACCAGAACTTCTCCGGGAACAAGGACGGCACGTACGTGGCGTGGCCGCCGGCGGCCCGCTGGAACATCGCCGTGCCGGTGTGGGCGGTGCGGGCCCGGGTCATCTTCACCGTCTCGGCTGTGCAGGTCCTCACCGGCAGCGTGTGGGGGCAGGCCGCGTTCAAGCTCGGCAGCGTCCAGGGCCAGGGCGTCAACTACGACACCGGCCCGTTCACCACCGGCGACCGTTCCCAGCGCGCGGACCTGATCTCCGCCGACACTGTCGCGGTGCCCGCGGAGATGCGCGGTAACACGCAGCTGCTGCAGGCCCTGGTCGCCCTGGACAACGCGGAAGCGGGAACCCTGCAGGCGGACACGGCCACGACCGCGATCGCGGACGTGGAGTTCGAGGAGGGCGTGTTCTGACGTGCACTCCTACCGCTACCTGACGTGCAGCGCGCTGACGGGCCAGGTCCTGGCGTGGGACCTGCCGCTGTCGGATGTCGCCTACGGCCCGGAGCTGTCCGGGCCGGGCGGCATGACAGCGACGCTGCAGCCGCACCTGGCGCACGTGCTGGGCACGATGGTCGACCCCGGCAACACGCTGATCTTCGCCGAGCGGGACTCCAAGCTCATGTGGGGCGGCCTGATCTGGCGCGCGGAGCCGGAGGCCGGCCGGTACCCGATCGAGGCCGCCGGGTTCGCCTCCTACCTGGCGCGCCGCCACGACGTCCACGGCAACCTCAACGGCCGCGGCCCGTACACCAACGGCGACCCGTGCAAGGTGATGCGGGACGTGTGGGCGTACTGCCAGGAGCAGGCCGACGGGAACCTGCAGGTCCTCGTCGACGGCACCACCTCCAACGCGAAGATCGGCACCCCCGCAGAGCCGTACGCCTCGGGCTGGTGGGAGACCCGCACCCTGGCGGACATGGTCGTCGACGCGGCCGGCGTCGACGGCGGCCCGGAGTGGACAGAACAGGTCGACTGGGCCGGTGACGTGCCGCAGCGCCGGTTCCGCATCGGCTGGCCGCGCCTTGGCACCCGCCGCGCGGACGTGTCGTTCACCACTGGGGTGAACATCGCTGACCCCGAGCCGGTCATCTACGACGGCGACACCTACGCGCAGGTTGTCGTGGCGCTCGGCTCCGGGGAGGGCCGGGCCCGGCTCCGCGCGATCGACGCGGTCCGCGACGGCAGGCTGCGCCTGGAGCAGGTCATGGACCTGCCCGCGGTGAAGGGCAGCGACCAGCTCGCGGCGAAGGCCCGCACCGAGCGGATCGCCCGCCAGATCCGGGGCGATATCCAGCAGGTCGACCTCATCGACCACCCCGCCGCCCGCTTCGGGTCGTTCCAGGTAGGCGACGACGTGTGGGTGCAGATCCACGACCAGTGGACCGACTACGACGGATGGGCGCGAGTGACCGGATGGACGCTCACGCCGGCGCAGGGGGACCAGCAGGAACGGATGACGGTACGCCTGGCGCGCGCCGACTCCTTCACATACGGAGGCTGAACCTTGGCTGACACCCTCGCCGTTCTGGCGAGCCGGCTCGCCGACCTGGAGCGGCTGGTGCGGGACCTTTCCCGCAGCAGCCGTCTGGCGAACTCCTCGATCGAGAACGGCGCCATCACCGTCTACGACGATGGCGGAGACCTGCGCGGCAGCATCGGCCTGCAGTCGGACGGCACGCTTGCCATCAAGGCAGTGAACGGGCCGCCGCCGCCCGCCCCGTCGGCTCCGCAAATCACGTCGGTTCTCGGCGGCGTTGCCGTCACCTGGGATGGATCCTTCGCCGATGGCAGCCAGGCCCCGGCCGATTTCGCCGGCGTCGCCGTGTACTTCTCGGCCACGGAGGACTTCCCCGACGGCGGCACGCTCTTCTCCGCGTTCTACTCGCCCGCCGGCGCATCCATGACCGTTCCCGCCGCGGTGCCGGTCTGGGCGCGGCTGGTGTGCGTGTCCACCTCGGGCGCGGTCTCCGACCCGTCTGCAGTCGCGGGACCGGCCGGACCGCTGCCGGTCGTCGCACAGTCCGTCCTGGACGGCATCGTCGGCGAACTGGGGCTCGCCGACGACGCCGTCACCCGAGCGAAGATCGCGGCCGGGGCGGTCGGCAAGGTCGAGATCGCCGACGACTCGATCACCACCCCCAAACTGGTCGCCGGATCCATCAACGGCGACCGCCTGGCGGTTGGCACCGTCGCCGCCGAGGCGTTGGTCGCCGCCAGCATCACCGCCGCCCAGATCAGAGCCCTCAGCCTGACCGGCGACCGGCTCGCGGTGAACACCATTACCGCGGACCGGCTGGCTGTAGGCACCATCACCGCGGCGTCCGGAGTCATCTCGTCCATCGATGCCTCCAAGATCACCACGGGCACGCTGGACGCCTCCAAGGCGGCCATCACCAACCTCAACGCCTCGTCGATCACCGCCGGGACCATCACCGTGGACCGGCTGTCGGTCGGCCTGCAGGGGCAGGTCGGGCAGAAGTGGTACGACTTCGGAGACTCCGCGCCCCGCTGGACTGCGCCGGGTGGCGGCACCGTCACCACGGTGTCGGTCCCCGACGCGCAGTCCGGCGGCAGCGTGATGCGGTGCGTCGGCTTCATCTCCGGGGCCACCCGCTCCGACGTGAAGATCCCCTTCGACCCGTCCGTTACATACCGGGTCAGCATCCGCGCCCGGCAGACCGTCGCCAACAGCACGCCCGGCACCAACCAGAAGCTGTTCGCCGGCGTGGCGGGCCTTGCTGCCGACGGCGTCACCCCCGTCAACCTCGTGGGCGCAAACAGCTTCAACAGTCAGTTCTACGTCGCCGTGAACGGCGCCGACCTGACAGTCGGCGGGGGGTGGGTGACGTACACCGGCTACCTCAAGGGCACATCGTCCAGCCCTGTCGGCGGGGCCAAGCCGAACCCCAACGCGCCTGGCCAGCTCCACGCCAGCGCCCGCTACATCACGCCGATCTTCTTCGTGAACCACAACGGCGGATCGGGCACCGCCGAGATCGACATGATGGCGATCGAGGTCGTCGAGTCGGGAGCCATCAAGGCCGCGAACATCATCGCCGGGGCCATCGATGGACAGACGATCACCGGTGGCGTCGTTCGCACCGCAGCTTCCGGCGCCCGACTGGTGATGGACCCGGCTGGCGGGCCCGGGTCGACCGGGGCCCTGCTCATCTACAGCGGCCACGCCAGCGAGCTCACCCCTGGGCAGATCAGCTCCGCTGTCCTCGACCTCGGCGGCGGCAACCTCCAGCCGCAGACCGTCATCGAAGCGCCGTACATCTCCCGCGGCAACGCCGCGCTGTCGATGCGTTCGCCCGTGCAAGGCATAGCCGGCGGACTAGTCCGGGTCGAGGCCAGCGACAACCTGGACGGCACCGCCTACAGCTTCTGGGAAGCAGCGCGGGACACCAACGACACCTCGCGGGCCGTGACGTACGCCTCCAACGGGTTCGGCGGCGGAGGCGGTTTCACCAACGTGGAAGTGCGCGGATCCGGATTCCACATCGACGCCTCCACGAAGAACCTGGACTTCTCCGAGAGCGGCGGCCTGGTCGTCGACACCGGCGCCCAGGTCGCCGGCGTCTTCACCGCCGGGAACATGGCCTTCGGCAGCGTCAACATCGTTCCCAGCGCCGCCAACACGCCGACCAGCGTGATGGTGTCAGGGCTCAACGTACGCGGGAGCACGTTCCGTGCGTACGTGACCGCCAACACTTCAGTGCCCGGCACGACCATGCTCGGCGTCGGCGCCACCAGTGCGAGCAGCACCGGGCTAACGGTGTGGCTCACCCGCAGCAACACCAGCTCGACGACGGTCTACTGGATGGTGATCGGATCATGAGTGACCTCGCCTTCGAGCCAAGCATGTTCTACGACGCCTCGGTGACGTGCACCACCGAGACCTGCCCCAACTACGGCACGCCCATGGAGGTGCACGAGCTGTACTCCAACGCCGGGACGCCAGGCATCCAGTGCGGCCTGTGCCAGCACAGCATGCAGATCCTGTCGGCGGAACTCATGGACCCGCAGCCCGAGCTTTCTTGACGTCATTGCCTAGAGCTGGTCGCTGGGCGGGCCGTCGCAAAGTAGGGTGCACCCAGCTCGGCGGGCCACGAGAGAGGGGAACCCATTCATGGGTGACCTGCTGACTCCCATCATCACTGCTGCTGCAGCTCTGCTAGGCGTCGGACTGACCGGTGCCATTAGTGCTCGTTCCGATAAACGCAAAGACAGAGCTCTTGAGCGACAGCAGGTGCAGCAGAATTCCTTTCAGGAACGGAGCCATATACGCGAACTTCACGCCGAGCACAAGAAGTGGTTGCGCGAGCAGCGACTGGCCGCTTATCAGTCCCTATTGACGGCCATGGCTCAGGCGCGTGAGGCAAACTGGCAGTATTACCACGTGATGCAATCGGCGCCCCCTAGCAGGTCGGACGCTCAGGAGAAGAGATTCACAGCTCGACAGGCCCGCAGCGCGGTCAGCCAAACTAGTCACACAGTACAACTGGAGGGCCCTGAGCCAGTCTCCGCTGTCGCCGCCCGCTGCTTAGCGATTATGGAGCTCGAGTACGCACAGGTTGCCACGTTTGTAGAGGGACAATTTTCGGGCAATCTGAACGAAGAAGAGCAGGCGGAACTACTAGCCGCATTCACAGAGGGCGACGAGGAGTATAAAGAGGCCGTGGCTCTGTTCGTTGAGACCGCGCGGGCGGCGCTCGGTGAAATCCTAGACGTCGGCTAGAACCGGTTAGCTTCAGCCTTGGCTGTGGCTGACCGATGCGGCGTCGCCCGGTGCCCGTAAGATCGAGTGCGGCGCGGGGCACGCCACGATGAGGAGTGCGCGGTGACCCAGCCGCCGAGCGCCGAGCCCACCTTGTGGGAGCTGCATCGCGCACTGCAGCAGCTACGCGAAGACCAGAGCGACGGCATCAAGCAGCTCCGTGACGACCTGCGCGGCGACCTCGCGGCGCAGGGCCTGCGCTTCGAGCAGATGGTCACCAAGGACGTCTACCAGGCCGACCAGCGGCTGGTGATCCAGCGGATCCAGGCTCTCGAAGAGGGTCTGTTGTCCGCGATCCGGCAGCGCGAGGCCGACCAGCAGCAGGCCGCCAATACCCGCAAGTGGCTGGTGGCCGTGTTCGTCGCCCCGTTCCTGCTGGGCCTGGTGCAGCTGTGGGTCACCAGCAGGATCGGCACAGGCCCGTAGCGGCCTGCGCCACCGCAGCACCATCCGTCCGGCGCGGGGGAGAAGCACCGGGCAATGACGTGATCAAAGCGATCGACATCAGCTCACTGCAGCCCCACCCGAACCTCGACGGGGTGGACGTCGTCATCATCAAGGCGTCCGAGGGCCGCACCTACGCCAACCCCGAGCGCGTGCAGCAGGCCAAGGCGGCGCGCGCCAAGGGTAAGCCGATCGGCTGGTACCACTTCCTGTGGCCGGGCAACATCCAGGCCCAGGCCGAGTACTTCATCCACTGCGCCAACCCCAAGGACGGCGACGTCCTCGCCTGCGACTGGGAGACCACCACCTCGGGGACCCGCCCGTCGTGCGCGGACAAGGACGCCTTCATCGCCGCGGTGAAGAAGCTGCGGCCGCGCCTCCGGGTGATCCTCTACTGCAACCTCGACGACTGGAAGAACCGCGACAACACCGGGGAGTGCGGCGACGGCCTGTGGATCGCCGACCCCAACGCCCCGGCCGGCCACCCGCGGATCCAGCACTCGTGGGTGATCCACCAGTACGGGATCAAGAATCACACCGACGTCAACGTCTGCCACTTCAACACGGTCGCCGACTGGAAGAAGTGGGCGGGCGTGCCCGCGACGCCCCGGCCGCCTGCGACACCGAAGCCGCCCGCGTCCAAGCCGTACGTGCCGCCGGCGTTCCCCACGGGCCTGGCGCCGGGCAAGTCCCGGCCGTCGGCGAAGCCCCTGCAGAGAGCCCTGCGCGCAGCGAAGTTCCTGACCATCTCCGACGCGGACCTGTCCGACCACTACGGGACGCGCACCGAGGGCGGCGTGCGGAAGTTCTTCGCCGCACACCCGCAGTTCCGCGCCAAGGGCAAGCCGAACGACTCGGCGATCGGGCCGAAGGGCTGGGCCTACCTGCACAGCCTCGCCTACGGCCGGAAGTGACAGCCGTGGACGCCGCCGACGTCATCCGCCGGTTCACCTTCCACCCGGCCGTCACCGACAAGCGCCGCCAGGCCCACGAGGACGTCCGGTCCGGGTGCCTGGAGCTGGCGCTGATGCTGCACAACGAGCTTCCCGCCGGCGCGGAGAAGCAGGCGGCCCTGTACCGCCTCGAAGAGGTCATGTTCTGGGCGAACGCCGCGATCGCCCGCCAACCCAAGGAGTCCCCGTGAACCTGTTCGTGTCCCTCATCCGCACCGGCGTCCCGGCGCTCGTTGCCTGGCTCGTGGCGCTGGCCGCCCGGTACGGCCTCGACCTGGACGCGCAGGCCGTGTCCGGGGTACTGACCCCGCTGGCCGCGTTCTGCTACTACGCGGTGTTCCGCCTCGCCGAGCAGTACGTGTCGCCGAAGTTCGGGTGGCTGCTGGGCTACGCCCGGCCGCCGCAGTACGACCTCGCCGCGTAGCCCGGCCGGCGCAGAAAGACCAAGACCCCCACCGCGTGCGGTGGGGGTCTCGACCTCTTGGAGCCCCAAGCGTAGCAGTCGGTGAAACCACCCTCAGGGTCTAAATCAGCCGCCTACGCTTCAGGTTGTGAGCACAATGGAAGTGATCAATGTGTGGGCCTCGTCGATCAGCGCCGTCGCCACCGCAGGGGCCCTCGTGGTCGGCGGCTTGGTGCTGCGCAACGATCGCAAGGCGAACGCCGAGCGCCAAGTGGAAGACCGCCGCAAGCAAGCGGGGATGGTCTCCGCATGGGGCGAACTGGTGGAGGTAATGGTTCCCACGATGCCTTACCCGCGCCAGGACCTCACGTACTTCGTGCAGAACAACAGCGACAGCCCGGTCTTCGAAGTAGCTCTCTACATGTCGGAGACATACGGAGAGCCGCGCGGCAACATCGCGGTCGGGATGGTCGCCCCCCAGTCCAAAACCAGCTTGCTGGGCGGGCACGGGATGGGTGGCGAGTTCTTGCAGCCCGACCCTGTGCCGATCTTCTTCACGGACGTCGCCGGCGTTCGATGGTTCCGCGACGGCCACGGCACCCTCTACGAGTGGACCCAGGACATCGAGCAGCGCATCTCGGACGAGTCCGGCGTCGTTCTCGCCACGCCCCGGACGAGGCTGCCGAGCCCGGCTACGTCGCCCCAGCTGGACAGTTAGCGCCCAGCGGCCCCCGCCCACACTGGTTGTAATCTAGAGGCATACGTGAGGGAGAGGAGGGGGTCGGCGATGCCCACGAAGCCGTTCCTGGCTGGCCGGCAGGAGTTCGCCGCGCTGTACGGGGTGAAGGCCACGCAGGTCACGCAGTGGGTGGGGCGCGGCGTGCTCGGCTACGAGCACGCGGTGATCGTGTCCGGGTCGCCGTACTGGCTGCTGTCGTTCGCGCAGGGGTACGGGCAGGCGCAGCCCCGGCCCAAGGAGCTGGACCGGCGGGTCCTACACCAGCTGGTGGCCGCGCAGGAGCCCGGCGTGTGGGCGAGCAGCGTGCAGGAAGTGCCGCCGCTGCTGGGTCTGCAGGAGACGACGGCGCTGTTCGGGCTGTCCAGCCAGCAGAACCTGTCGGCGGTGGTGCGGCAGGGCCGGTTCGCGCCGGCGGACTACCAGCTGTCGGGGTCGCCGCTGTGGCTCCTGGACACGCTCATTGAGGCCGCCCCCGACCTGCGGGCGAAGTCCCGTTCCGTGATGTGGGCGATCGTGCCGCAGGTCGAGGCGGCGCTGCGGCAGGGCCGGTACACCGGTCCCGGCTCGTCGATCGTTCCGCGCGGGCTCGCCGCGAAGGCCGTCTGACCTGCGGAAAGTCACTCGACGCCAACCCCCAAAGAGGCTAAAATAAGAGCAGCGGCGCCGGGCGGCGCCGCTGCCCTTTGTCTTTGGAGGAACGATGCGCGATGTCCCGGTCGCGGCCCGGTCGCCAACCGCCGGGCCAGGCTTTCGGTGCAGTGCGCTGGTTGATCATGTCGGACCCTTCGTGAAAGATGTGCCACACCATTCGGATGGTTTCCGCACTTCGGGGGTCCTGTGCCCGTTCATCAGCAGCAACTGCCCGGCCTGGACGACATCCAGCCGGTCCAGCAGCCCGCCGTCGAACCCGGCCAGTCCATCCAGGAGCGGTTCGAGGCGTTCAACGACCTCAACCCCCGTGGGTGCTGCAGCAGCTGGAGGCGCTGGCCGGCGACTGCGTCGCCAAGGGGTTCCGCCGCGTCGGCATCGGGATGCTCTTCGAGCTCCTGCGCTGGCGCTACGGCGAGGCCACCCGAGGCGATGTCTTCCGGCTCAACAACAACTTCCGGTCGCGCTACGTGCGGCTCGTCATCGAACGGCACCCCGAGTGGGCGGCCCTGTTCGAGACCCGGGCCCTGCGCGCCGAATGAGACCACCGACCTCTTGGAGCAGCCCTGATGGGCATCAAGCTGAAGACCCGCAAGCCAACGGGCATCGTGCCGTGGCCACTCATCCTCATCGAAGGTGAGGAGGGCTCGGGGAAGACCTACAGTGCCGCCGAGTTCTCCGCCTCGAAGCTCATCGGCCAGATGTACTGGGTCGACCTGGCGGAGGGCAGCGCCGACGAGTACGCGGCGATCCCCGGCGCCGACTACGAGATCATCGACCACGACGGCACCTACCGCGACATCCTGGAGCAGATCCGGGCCGTGTACCTGGAGGCGCGGCGGGCCGCGGCCGCCGGCGAACCGCCCGTGGTGCTGTCCGTCGACTCGGGCACCTCGCTGTGGCGGATGCTCAAGACCTGGACCAGCGAGCGGGCCCGGCGAGGCAAGACCAACGCCCAGCGCCTGCAGGAGGACCCGGACTCAGCGATCGACGTCGGCATGAACCTGTGGAACGACGCCACCGAGCGGTGGATGGAGGTCATCCACCTCCTGCAGACCTTCCCGGGCATCGCCATCATCACTGCCCGCGGCAAGCAGATCACCGCCATCGACGAGGGCGGCAACCCCGTCAAGGACAACCGCGGCCGCGTGCTGCGCGAGTGGAAGGTCCAGGCGCAGAAGGACCTGGCGTTCGACTGCTCGGTGTGGGTACGGATGCGCCGCGGCCGCGTCCCGCAGGTCATCAAGGCCCGCTCGCTGCAGCTGCGCGTCGAGGACCGCAAGCCGCTGGACCTGCCGGACTTCTCCATCGAGGACCTGGTCTTCAACCGTCTCGGCTGCTCGGTGGACTCCCAGCCCCGCCAGATGCCCGCCTTGGTCGGCGACCGGGTGCAGGCGTGGCTGAACGACAACGACGTGGAGGACCTGCGCGACGTCGAGAAGCTGCGCGAGCTGTGGTGGGAGGCGGCCGCCGACGACGCCGGCCTGACCCGCAACGAGGTCGTCTCGATCCGCGCCGCGATCGAGCGGAAGGTCGCCGAGCTCGAGAACCCGCCCACCGAGATGGGCCAGGGCCCCGCCAGCGACGCCGACCGGCTGCGGGCCGCCGTCGAGCGCCGGGCCGAGGAGGACGAGGAGCCCGACGACGATCCCGAGCCGGACCGTCGCCCCGTCCGCAAGGCCCCCGCCAAACGCGCCGCCGCCAAGCGCACCGCCAAGCCGGCCGCCGCCCGGAGCTGACCTTCCCCCGCGGGCCGGGCGCAGCGGCCCGGCCCGCACCACGACCTTGGAGTACCTGATGACCGCACAGCCTGTGGAGTTCACGGAGTCCACACCGTCCCTGTGGACGGCCGCGCACGATGTCGACGCCAGACGGCCGCGCTCCCTGCAGCAGCAGCTCGGTGCCTCCGACACGGTGTGCGAGCGCCGCGCCGCCTACATCCTGTTCGGGACCGCCCCGACCGACCAGTCCGACAAGCGGGCCGCGATCCTGGGGACCTACATCCACGAGGGCCTGCTGGGCGCGGCCCGCACCGAGTACGGCTGGCTGGTGGAGCGCGCCGTCGCCGACGACACCATCCGGGGCCACATCGACGCCGTGCAGCTCGACGCGGCGACCGCCGCCCGAGTCCCCGCCCGCCACCGCCCCAAGGTGGTGGCCGCCGACGGGGTGACCGTGGAGGACGTCAAGACCAAGACCACGTTCCTGTGGGACAAGGTGCGTCGCTACGGGCCCACCGCCGCCGAGCTGCGCCAGGTGTACCTGTACGCCGACCTGCTGCGCACCGTCGGCTTCGAGGACGTGCGCGGGCAGCGGTACCTGGCCAAGCTCGGCCCGCTGGAGGTCGCCCGGATCCGCTTCCGCTTCGTCAACCGTGACAACGGCGAGGAGCACATCGAGGAGTTCGCGTTCGACCCGATGGAGGCCACCCGCGCCCGCTGGTGGGTGCAGCGGGTACGGGAGCTCAACAGCCCGGAGGAGGCCCGCCGCGACTTCGACGGGCCGGGCGTGGACGCCATGTGCGACTACTGCCCGTTCGTCACCGCCTGCTGGGGCCTGCCCAACCCGCCCGGAACGCCCGTGCAGACCGTGCTCATCCACGACGACGCCGATCGCACCCAGGCCCTCGCCGACTACGTGCGCGGGCACGAGCTGGAGACCGAGGGCAAGAAGATCAAAAAGCTCGCTCGCGCCAAGATCGACACCTCGCCGGCGGGCGTCTACGGCGCCAACGAGCTCGCGTGGGGCGGCAACAACGCCAAGTGGGACGTCGACCTGCAGGCGATGGTCGACGTGCACGAGGAGGCGGGCCTCACGGTGCCGATGGTCCCCGACGAGAAGCGCATGGTGGACAACCTCAAGGCCGCGGGCCTGGCCGTCCCGGAGAAGCGCAGCGCCCAGACCACGCCCAGGACCATCATCGTGCGGCCTTTCAAGGCCTGATCGGACTGTCGCCGCCCGCCCCCTCGCCGGGGTGGGCGGCGGCGCCCGTGGAGGGAACTTCCGTTGTCCATTCACCTGATGGTCGTGGCCGCGTACCTGCCCGAGGACGTGGTGAACCAGGGCCAGAAGCTGGCCCTGATGAAGATCTGCGACTCGGCCGACGACGAAACGCGCGTCTCCCGGCCGGGCCACCGCCGGCTGCGCGCGTGGACCGGCGTGGGGGAGAAGCGCACCATGACCATCGTCACGGAGCTGGTCGCCAAGGGCCTCATAGAGCGCCTGGAGGTCGGCAAGGCGGGCCGCCGTGCCACCTACAGGGTCTTCCCCCTGGGCGTCCCCCCGATCCCCTCCAACGACGACCTGGACGCCCGCTTCGCGGCGCTCGATGCCGCGCCGAAGAACCCGCGTAAGGCCCGCTCGGGCGTCACTCGCGTGGCTCCGTCGAAGCCCGCGATGACGCATGAGGACATCGACGTGCGGGCGCTGGCGGCCGGTGCGGGCGTGAGGGAGGCAGGGTTCCACGGGTGGAACCCTGGCGAGGAGCCGGGCAGGGTTCCACCGGTGGAACCTTCAGGGTTCCACGGGGGGAACCCACTGGGTTCCACCGGTGGAACCCCTTCTTTTCCTAGTTCTTCCTCTGTCCTTCCTTCCCCCCCTACCCCCGCGGCTGACGCCGCAGGGGTGTCTCGCGGCTGCCCCAAGCACGCCGTCCCGGCTGCCAGTTGCCGCGGCTGCGGGACCAACCCGCGCGCCGCGCGGGCCGCCGGCGAGCGCGAGCGGGCGGAGACGGATCGGATGGCCCAGCAGGACTGGCTGCGCGGCTTCCAGGCGGACCTGGACGCGGCACGGCAGACCGCGCACGAGCGACCGGGGGATGTGGAGGCCGCCCGGACGCTGGCCCGCCAGCTGGCCCGCCAAGGCCGCGAGAGGGTCCGCGAAGGCGATCCCCCTGGAAAAAATCTTGACCCCCACGCGTGGGCAGGTAGAATAAGAGCAGTAGGGGGAGGGCGGAACGGGCCCACCCCACGACAGCATGAGGAGAACCATATGAGCGAGCAGCTGAACGTCTCGACCGCTCCCGCCGCCGGTCCGGCCGTCCACTACTTCGACGGCGACACCCGCGACGCGTACGACGCGACCCAGTGCCGCGACGGCATCCGCGACGGTGACGTCCTGGTCGTCGAGTCCGCGAAGGTCGTCGGCTTCCTCGACGCCGCCTGGCCGGTCGCCGTCACCGAGGCGCACGGCGAGTTCCACGGCGACGGCACGGCGATCGAAGACATCCCCCGCTACGCGGACGGCCGGTACGCGGCCAGCATCGAGCGCGCCCGGCAGGTCGCCGTCGCGCTCGGCTTCCCCCTCGCCGCCAACGTTCACACGGCCTGACCCCCCGGCCCGGGCGGCGGAAACCCTGCCGCCCGGGCCAAGGTGTGCCACACCCTTGGATCGACACACGCCTCTTGGAGGAACCGCATGGGCCACCTGCCCACCCCGCGCAGCGAGGACAAGGACCGCCTGGTCCTGGACTCCGCCGCGCAGGCCATCCCCGTCCTGATAGGCCTGGCCCACGCCTGGCGTGAGGAACCGAAGGCCGTCGACTCCCTGCTTGCCGACATCGCCGACCAGGACGACCAGGCCCGCGCCGAGGCGCACCTGGACGGACTCGGCAGCGCCGAGCACGTCCGCGACCAGCTCGCCGACCAGCTCCTCGCCCGCGCCGGCGGCGCCCAGTTCTGGCTGGACCGCGCAAGCGACCGCCACGCCGCCCACCAGGCGCGCCGGATCGCCGAGGAGGCCCGCCGACTGGCCGACCGCCTCGACCGGCACGCCCACCTGCTCACGCTGCAGGTGGAGAAGGCCGAACGGGAGCGCGCCGCCCGCGACGCGGCCGAAACGGCGTACCTGCGGGGCGTGATCAAGGCGGCCGGGCTGACCATCGACTGCAAGCACTGCAGTTGCTGGGTGCACCACGCCAACGGCCTGCCGTGCCACCTGGGGTGCGGCACCCCCGGTCACGCCATGACCGAGGCCCCGGAGACCCCGCAGCCCGCTCACGCGGGCTGACGCCGGCCGAACCGGGGGGCGGAATGAAACCCCGGCCCCCCGGTTCCGAAATGTGCCACAACTCTGTACGGTACGACTCACCTCTTGGAGATCATGATGAACCTTGCACCCCCTCCCGACCACGGGCGCACCGGCCAGCCGGAATGGCAGGCGCTGTGGCGGCAGTACGAGACGGTCACCCTGCCGCTGCGCGCGTCCGGGCTCGTCTGCGACATCGAGACCGGCGGCAACCAGCACGTCCTCTACGTCAACCTGCCCGACGGCTCGCACCTGTCCATCGCCGACGAGCACGAGCTGCCCACCCGCCTCGCCGACGTCAACGGCTGGCGGATCGTGCGCGGTCACGAGGACAACCCGAACCACGACGGCCTGCTCTACGACTCCACCGCAGAGGGCGAGCACAGCCAGCACGGCGCCGAAGTCGTCACGATGCTCGCCGCCATCGCCCTGTACCTGAAGGCACTGCCCGACGCGGACCTCCACAGAGCAGGGGCCGCGCTCGGCGAGCTGCTGCTGGTGAACGCGCAGCGGTTCGCCGTCAGCTTCGTCGGCGTCAACGGCCAGCACGTCGGCAGCGGCCGGGTCCTCACCGGCCCCTTCGACAGCCGCGAGCAGGCCGTCAAGGAGTACGGCTGGCAGACCCATCTCCTCCAGGACAACGGCTGGCAGATGGTCCACGAGCAGGGCGGCACCGAGTGGCCCCTGACGGTCTGGGTGCGCCGCGGCGTGCTGCAGACGGTCTTCGTCAGCCGCCAGCCCCTCCTGTGACCGACACCCCGGCCCCGGCGGCCGCCGCCTGCTTCTGCGTCATCGCGCACCCCACCACCCCCGAAGAGCGCGACGAGGTCAGCAAGGCCCTCGCCTACGCCCGCCAGATCGGCGACGTCGAGGCGCTGCCGCTGCTCGTCGCCCGGCTGACCGGCTCCTGCCCCGCCCGCGCCTGACCCCCGCGGCCCCGCGCCACCACGGCGCGGGGCCGCCCGACCTCTTGGAGAACACCGTGTTGAGCACCCTCCCCCGCGACGTCGACCTGACGTTCAACGACCTCCTCGCCGGCGCCGGCGGATCCTCCTCCGGCCTCGTCGAGGCCGGATGGAAGGGCAAGTTGGCCATGAACCACTGGCAGACCGCGATGGACAGCCACGCCGCGAACCACCCGACCATCGAGCACCTGACCGCAGACGTCACGGGCTACCCGATGAGGTTCCTTCCCCGCGCCCTGCTGCTGTGGGCATCGATCATCTGCACCGAGGTGTCCCCGGCCGGCGGCCGCGTTCACCCCACCGACCAGATGGACCTGTTCCAGGTCCTGGAGCAGCTCGGCGACGAGGACGACGCCGAGTCGTGGCAGGCCCTGACACCCGACGCGTTCGAGCGGACCCGGGCCACCGCCTGGTGCGTGGTGCGCGCCTGCGAGGCCAAGCGGTTCCCGTACGTGGTGATCGAGAACGTCGTCGAGTTCGCCCAGTGCTGGGTCCTGTTCAAGACCTGGGTCAAGGCCATGACGGAGCTCGGCTACGAGCAGCCCCAGATCATGTGCGCCACCTCCGCGCACGTCGGCGACGACGACAACCTGCGGGCCCCGCAGTGGCGCGACCGGATCTACATCTGCTTCCGCCTCAAGGGCATGCCCAAGCCGGACCTGGAGCCCCGCCCGCGTGCCCACTGCTTCGAGTGCGGCAAAGACATCCGCGCCAAGAAGGCGTGGTTCGCCCACGGGGTCCGCATCGGGAAGTACCTGCGCGACTACAACTACCGGTGCCCCAACACGCGGTGCCGTCACGCTGAGGTCGAGCCGTACGTCCGGCCGGCCGCCTCCGTCATCAACTGGGACGACCTCGGGCAGCGCATCGGCGACCGCAGGAAGCCCCTGGCGGACACCACGATGGACCGCATCCAGGCGGGCCTGACCAAGTTCCCTCACACACCCAGCTCGATCACCCTCAACCACGGCAAGGACGGCACCGACCGGGCCTACGCCGTGGCCGAGCGGCCGTTCTCCACCCGCACGATCAAGCAGGGCGACGCGCTGCTCGTGCCGACGGGCGGCAGTTGGAACACCGCCTGCAGCGACGTCGCCGACCCGATGCGCACCCGCCTGACCCGGGAGGGCGAGGCCCTGGTCACGGTCGACCCCGAGCCGTTCGTGATCACCTACCGGCAGAACGCCCACCCGGCTCTGGCGACCGATCCGGTCACCGCGGTCACCGCGCAGGGCAACCATCACGGCCTGGTCGTCCCCGGCGCGCCGGTGCCGCCCGAGCTGCGCAACACGCTGGTCATCCCGTACCGCAAGGCCGCCGTCAAGACGGCCGGCGAGCCCGTTCACACGTTGTCGACCCGCGACTCGGCCGCCCTCCTTCACAGCGCGCCAGCGGTGGAGGACTGCTACTTCCGGATGCTCAAGCCCCGCGAGCAGCTGGGAGCCCAGCGGTTCCACGACCGGTACATCGTCGTCGGCAACCAGGCCGAGCAGACGATGCAGGCCGGGAACGCGGTCAGCGTCAACGTCGCCCGGCACATCGGCGAAGCCATCAAGGCCTGCCTGTGACCGACTGGACCGACATCGCGCCGTGCCGCGGCATGGACGGCTTCACCGTCAACGAGGACGAGTGGGCCCACGGGGACGACCTGATGGAGCTGTGCGAGCCGCAGCTTCCCATCTGCGGGCCGTGCCCGTTCCGCGCCGAATGCATCGCCCTGATCAAGCCCGCCCAAGCCAAGTTCGACGGCATCGCCGGCGGACGCCTGTGGTGCAACGGCGTGGTCATCACCGCCCTCGACGACGTCGACGTGGAGGAAATGGCCGAGCCGAAGCTGCGCGCGTCGTGCGGCACCGAGGCCGGAGCCGGGGACCACAAGCGCCACGGCGAACGCCCCTGTCCGTCCTGCCGCCAGGCGGCACGAGAGATGACCGCGCGCCGCAACGAGCGGAAGGTCAAGGAGCCCAAGCAACTGCAGATCGACTTCGCCACCACCACGTGACCGACCCGCCCGCCCCCACCAGGGGGCGGGCCCCACCCTGCCCCTGGAGGGACCATGCCCGACCCGACGACCCCGCGCCCGCTGCGGCAGGTCCTGCAGCCGCTGCACGCCGAGACCGCCCCGGTGGGCGTGCGGTGATCCGCACCAGGGGCCGCGCCTGCACCGGCAAGCGCCGCCACGACACCAGGGAGCAGGCCGAGGACCACCTGCAGCGGCTCGTCGACCGGGGTGCGGTGCGCCTGGCGACCTACCGGTGCCGCAACCGCGACTGCCGCGGCTGGCACGTCGGCCACCTCCCCAAGCCCCGCACCTGACCCACCACACCTCTTGGAGACATCCATGGACCACGTCACCACCCTCGCCACCCGCCTTGGCGAGCGCGCCGCCGGATCGTGGCAGGAGGAAGCAGCCGTGTGGCTGCTGGGCTCGCACGGCCACTGGCTGCCCGAGCTGGAGCGCACCCAGCTGGTCATCGCCGACGCCGACGGCCAGTCCCGCATTGCCTGGCGGCAGGTAGCCGCCGCCTGCCTGTCCGCCGGCGACGGCCCGCTGATCGGCACCCTGGCGGAGTGGCAGGTCCTGCGCCTGGCCTGCGTGCTGACCGGACGCCACGTCCTGTCGCTGGCCAACCTCTCCTCACTCGACGAGCGGAACAAGCGCCTCGCCCCGCACGCGATGGCGTGGGCGGCCGGAGTCCGTGCGTGGGCCGCCAGCCTCGGGCTGCTGCCGCCCGCGCCGCAGCCCGCCTCCGCCTGACCCCACCCCTGATCCGGGCCGCGCCCGCGGTGACCGACCCCGTGGGCGCGGCCTTCCAGCACCACCACTTCAAGGAGCAGAGCACCAGTGGACACCTCCCGCCGCGCCGAACTCGTCATGCAAGCAATCCGGTATGCCGTAGACCTGGGCTTCAGCGACGCCTCGGTACGCATGGCCGAGATCGCCGCGCACAGCACCGGAACCCAGATGTACGGCGTGTGCTGCGCGCTGGCCGAGGCAGGCCGCCAGAGCCTGATCCGCGTGTACGGGCACCCGGGCCCCGAGCTGCTGTGGGCGCTGATCGCCCCGGACCCGGCCGACGGCGCCCCCCGCGACCCGGCGCGCACCTTCTCTCTGCAGTTCATCTCCTCCTTCGCCAACGGGGACTTGAAGACCTGCGAGGCCCTGTACGTGGCGGCCGCCAAGTCCAGCGCCGACGACTACACCCACTCGCTGATCGCCTTGCTCGGTGACGTCGCCAACCTGGCGCGCATCGAGCGGGAGGAGCCCGCCGCCAGCCGGGAGGCAGCCCCCACCCACCCCCGCTGACCCTCCAAGCCGGGCCGCGCCTGCGGGGTGTCCCCCACCCCCGCGGGCGCGGCCCTTCCAAGCCCCGTCTCGACCCGAGCCCGTAAGCCTCTGACCTGCGGATATGTCAGAAAAAATTCTTGACGTGGCGAGATAGGCGGGTAGAATAAGAGGGATCGGCGGGGGGGAGGGCCCCCCGACATACCGACAGGGAGGTGCACCGTGAAGGACGCCGAAGCTCGCACGGCCGAACCGGTCGACGGCGAGTTCGAGGACTCGACGTTCGGCCGCTGGCTGGCGGAGCGGGCCGCCGACGGAATCCGCGCGGCGGCCGGCGCCTGACCGCGCCGCAAGGCCCCGCGGGGGAGCGGCGGCCGGCGCCTGACCGCGCCGCAAGGCCCCGCGGGGGAGCGGCGGCCGCGCCGCTCCCCCTGTATGTGCCACAACATTCACCCGACCGGCAAGACCTCTTGGAGTGAGCCTTGTTCGCATCCGTCACTGACGTGACCGACCGTCTCGCCGGGCCGTACGCCCTCGGCGCCGGCGACTTCACCCACCGCCTCGCTGATGTCCTGGACGCCCCGCACCTGGTGCGCCTGCTCATGGAGCGGTTCGGCTTCGGCACCCACCCCGCCGCGCAGGCCGCGACCGCGGTCACCGCGGCCCTTCACGAGACCTGGCAGGGCATGGCGTACGGCGAGGACTACGCCATCTGGATCCGCCGCATGCCCGAGACGCTGCTCAAGTGCTTCGTCGACCTGGCCGTCCGCGCCGAGGACAACGAGCTGACCGCCGAGCACGAGCTGCGCGTCGCGCGGCAGATGCTCGCCGAGCTGGCCATCGTCATCCGCCACCGCTGACCCGCGCCGGGGGTCGCCACCACGGCGGCCCCCGGCATGTGCCACAACCCTCACCCCGGAGGAACCCTTGCTCCACGACTTCATCGAGTCGCTGACCGGCAACCTCGGCGAGCGATTCAAGCAGGGCGTCTCGCGCGTCGGCGACAACCTCTACGTCCGCTTCGACGACGACCCCCGAGTCCTGAAGGTCATCGTCGCCCCGGCCGCGCCCAGCGAGCTGCGCATCACGCTCGTGGCCGTCGATCCCCAGCACGGCCCGATCGACCAGGCCAGCTTCACCCAGACCCGCTCACAGCAGCTCACCAACTACCTGGAGCCGCTCGAAGCGTTCCTGGCCGTCTGGTTCGACTGACCCTTCCCCGCCGGGGGCCGCCACCGCGGCGGCCCCCGGCCCGCACCCATGAGGAGAGACATGAGCACCGACCGGACCATCCGCGCCGTCCGCCTCGACGCCGACGGCACCCTCACCGACATCCATCTGCCCCTCGGCGCCGGCCTGGCGCCGGAACTCCGCGTGCACGTCGGCGGCTGGGTCGAGGTCGCCCACTACGCCCGCGCCGACGGCAGCCGCCGCCTGTCGGTGGCCCTCGACTCCAACGGCGCCCTCACCAAGCCGGAGAACCCCTACGCGGCCTCGCTGGTCAACGCGATCCGCCTCAAGCAGCTCTCGTACAGCCTCTATGGGACGGCCGTCCTGCTCGGCGCCCTGGACGGCGCCGGCCAGCACACCGACGTGCCCGAGGAACTGCATCAGGTGCTGCCGCAGGTCATCGCCGCCCTCAAGGCCCGCTACGCCCCCGCCACTGCCTGACCCACTGCCCGACCCCGTAGCCCCCGACAACGAGGAGAGTTCCATGGAGACGAACCCGGCCCTGTACGTCCAACCCGCCGGCCACATCGAAGACTTCCCCCTGGCAGGCGACGCCGACCGCCAGAGCAAGGCGATCGCCGGCGAACTCGACGGCCCGGTCGCCACCTGGCGGCTCGGCCTCCACCTGACCGTCCACGCCAACGCCGACGCCCGCCGCAGCCCCCGCAACCATGTCGCCCTCAGCACCTGGAACGACTTGGCCGGCGCGCCCGGCCCGGACCTGCGCGGCCCCGTCATCGTCACCGGCGCGCCGGGCCGTGACGGCCTGCTGCAGCCACTGCCGCAGGCGAGCGCCGAGCTGGTCGCGCACTGGGCGCGCCTGCAGTGCGCGATGGCTGTCGTCGCCAGCCCCCAGGTGTCCGCCGCCCAGGCCATCGGAACCCGCGACCTGCAGTGCGACGCGCACGCCGTGCACCGCGACCGCGACAGTGGACGGTGGGCGTACGTCGTCCTGGACGGCATCGGCGACGAGGACGACGTACGCGACCACGTCCGCACGTGGGCGCCCGCCCTGGCCCGCGAAGCCGCCCGCTCGGGCGACCCGGCCGACGCGATCGCCCACATCCGCGCCCGGATCGAAGCACAGCAGCGGTCGCGGCGCTGGCACTACATGGACCCCGGCGCGGTCGCGGTCGACGCCGTTCACCACCACGACGACCCCGTGCTGCAGCTGGCCTGGTCCGGCGACGCCCGCGCCTACCGCTTCTCCCGCACGGGCGTTCTTCACCAGCTGACGAAGGACCACAACTACGCGCAGGAACTCCTGGACGCCAGCCGCACCCCCAGGAAGTGGGACCACAACTCGGTGACGGCCAACCTGGAGTACGGCGCCATCGGCCACCTGCAGGTGCACGCGGATCTGGTCAGGCAGCTCATCCTCTGCTCCGACGGGGTGTACCACCCCCTGGAGACCCACGAGCCGGGTCTGCTGGAGGCAGTCGCCGAGCTCGCGCTGGACGCGAAGGACAGCGCGGCCTCGCTGGTGACCGAGGCCCTGGCCGCGGGCCAGCGCCACGGCGAGAAGTGCGACAACGCAACCGCCCTCGTGGTCACCCTCCGCTAACCCAGCGCCCTGACCCGGGCGCCGACGGCGGGCGACCCCGCCACCGGCGCACGGATATGCCACAACGATCGTCTGACCATCGACCTCTTGGAGACCAGCATGACCAACCTCGGCCCACCACGCCGCCGATGGATCGTCGCCTTCAACGACGAGCCGTACGCGATGCGCATCGTCGCCGCCGAGCCCGTCCCCCAGGACCCGGGCGCCCGCGACGAACTGCGCGTCGAACTGTTCATCAGCTGCCTGTCCGCGTACGAGGTAGACGCCGCCACCAGCCAGGAGGCCAAGCGCACCGCCCGGCAGCTCCACGACGTGGACCGCATCCGCAGCATCCGCGCCCGACAGGTCTGCCCCTCCCAGCGCCGCCCCGCCCCGCACGGCGGCCGGCTGGTCGCGGTCGCCGGGCAGACCCTCCGCCACGCCGCGCAGGACCTGGAGATGGCCAGCCGGGCAGTCCGGCGCGCCGACGCCATCGCCACGGCCGCGCTGCGCGCCGGGTTCCGCCACCGGCCGTGGCGGCAGCGCGAGCTGACCTTCGAGCAGTACGCCGACCAGGTCCCCACCACCGCCGCGACGGTCCTCTACCGCTACGCCGCCCTGACGGTCGCCGGCCGGACCGAGGAAGCCGTGGCGCTGCTCGTCAACTCCCTCGCCGCCGCCAGCTCCGACCTCTGACCCCACCCCCGATCACCGGGCCGGGCCCCGCACCGCGGGCGCCCGGCCCCTTCCACGCCCGGAGGAATCCATGGCCACCAAGTCCATCCTTGCCCGCCCCACCGCGGACGGCGGCTTCGCCGGCCGCCACGTCCAGTGCGACGGCTTCCCCAGCGCCCGCATCTTCACCCTCGGCTACCTGGTCTCCGACGTCCACCGCGGCGACGTCGAGGCCGCGGCCCGCGCCCTGCTCGACGAGCACCCCAACGGCTGGGTCAGCCTGCCCCGCAGAGGGAACCCCGGCGAGTGCTACTGCCACAGCGGCGACCACAGCGACCGCCTCTACATGGGGCTGCTCACCGAGGAGGGCACCGCGGACGGGCGGTACGAGTACGCCTACGTGCTCCACACCGACCTCCTCGCCATCTACGAGCCCAACGCCGACGGCACCAACTGGGTTCTCAAGCGGCGCATCACCTGGGCCGACCGGCAGGAGCGGCCCGCCGTCGACCGCAGATTCACCACCCGGGTCTGCATCGACGACTCGCTCGGCCCCTTCGACGCCGTCCTCGACCCCGCGAACCGGTGGAACGGTTTCCTGAAGCCCTACTTCACCCTCGACACCGCCCGCCGGGTCGCCGCCCAGACGCAGCAGGCGGCCGACGAGCGCGGGCACGACAGCGTCGACTGCATCTACGTCCTCGACGGCGGCACCCGCGCGGGCGAGCCCCGCGCAGTCGTCGTCCACGTCAGCTGGCAGTGGCACGACGAGGAGAACACCGGCGCCTCGATCATCGAGCCCAACGCCGAGGGCCTGTACAGCATCGGCGGCGGCGCGTGGGGCTGGCACTTCGCCTCCTGGTGGTGCGCCTGCGGCGTCGGCATGGACTGGCACATCACCCACTGCGAGGGCTGCGGCCTGCCCCGCCCGCAGGAAGCCTCCGCCCCGCTCACGGACGCGGCGGAAGGCCAGTGACGACCACCGCGCCGGACCCGCCCGGCCCCGCCGTCGACCAGCCGGCCGAGACCGTGCTCCCGCCGAAGGTCCTGATGACGCTGCGCACCTACCGCCGCGGCGTCGACGGCCGTGTCTTTGACGAGACGCCGGTCCGGGAGATCACCAGTGCGCAGAACCTGGCCCCGCTGGGGTCGGCCTGGCACTGGGCGCCGTGCCAGTGCCCCCTGCACGCTCCCGGCCTCCACCGCACCACGTAGCACCGCCCACCCAGCGCCCCGCCACCCCGGCCGACCACGGCCCGGGTGGCGGGGCGCCCCTATGCCCACACTCCGAAGGAGCAAGCGATGGACCAGCTCGACCTGTTCGCCGGCCAGACCCGGCGACCTCTCCCGCCCGCCCAGCCCCCCGCCCGGCCGCCGCGCCGGCGCCTCGCCCGGCGCCCGAGCCCCGCCCGGTCGTCGTGGCCGACGAGGAGCCCGACAGCCTGTTCGCCGAAGAGATCCCGGCGACCTTCGCCGCCCGTCCCGCGCCCGCACCCCGCCCGGCCACGCCGGCCGCCGACGCGCCCGAGGGCCTGTTCGCCGACCCCCGCCCCGAACTGCCGTCCGTCCAGACTCCCATCCCCGCGCCGCGCCGCATCGCGCCGCTGCTGATCGGCAACCCGCGCAACGCCGGCCAGCGCCTCGGCGAGGCCGTCGCCGACACCTGGCACGCCTCCAACTGGGGCGGCTACCGCATCGACATCCCCGTCAGCATCATCGGCGGCCTCGCCCTGTTCCCCCTCAAGGGCCACAGCGAGGACATCGTTCGCATCATCAGCAACTGCTCCGACTGGCAGCTCCTGCAGGGCTACCGCGAGATCTACGTGCAAGCCTGGGCCCATCGGCCCGAGCTGGGAGCGCGCATGGCCCCGCTGATGGCCTGGCTCACCGAGGACGGCGTAGAGGAGAAGGCGCACGCGGTACGCCGGGTGACCGACACGGCCCTCAAGTACGGCATCCTGCAGCTCACCGGCGACCCCGACCCGTACAACCGCTCGGACACCGACGTGATGTCGTGGACGATCACCTCGCTGCGCTCGCACGGCGCCCGCCAGGGCATGGGCGAGTACCACACCCCGCCCGAGCTGTGCGACATGATGGCCGCGATGAACTGCCCGGTGGCGCCGCCGAAGGGCCAGAAGTTCCACGAGCCCGCCGGCGGAACGGGCGGCATGTTCCGTGCCCTCTCCCAGCATCTGCGCCACCTACAGTGCGACCCGGCCGACTACGAGTGGTGGCTGAACGAGCTCGACCCGCTCGCGGCGGCTGGCGCAGCCGTCAACGCCATCGTGTGGGGCCTGGGCCCGCGTGTCGTCATCGCCTGCGGTGACACCCTCGCCGACGGCGACCTGGCGAACCGGGCCGCTCGGGAGCGGGTGCACCTGTACGAGGAGCGCGACGAGATTCTCAGCCGGTTCGCGGTGGCCGAGGCCTTCCGGGAGGCGATCAGCCTCGCCGACCCGCTGATCGGTTCAAAGGCAGTCTGACCTGGTGATTAGCCCGAAAAAAATTCTTGACCCCCCGCTGAGAGCCGCTAGAATAAGAGGGCGAGTCCGGGGGAGAGCCCGGGCCTACACCGCAAGGAGAACTGAACATGAGCGAGCAGCAGACGCACTCGATCCACCGCGACGGCTGGGAGCTGAGGGTGCGGCACGAGGGCGGCACGGCGATCGCCGAGCTGTGGACCTTCGGCGCCAACCTCAGCCAGACCACGCTGAACGCCGCCGGCGAGGTCACCGTCACCTCCGACTTCCAACCGCACGTCAGGGGCGATCGGCGGACGGAGTGCTCCGAGAACTGCCGGTGCGGCTGGGAGCTGCGGTCGCGCGACGCGGACGATACGGCGATCGTCGAGGTCTGGGCCCACGGCGCCAAGCTGAGCGAGACGACGCTGAACACCACCGGTACCGGCGAAGTCACCGTTCGCACGGTCTGATCTGAGCGCGGACGGCGGAACGCAGTTCCGCCGTCCGCCTTCAAATGTGCCACATCAATCCACCGTTGCCGCTCGTACGAGGAGGCAGTCCATGTTCCAGCCCGGCCAGCGGATCGCGCTCGTCCGCACCACCGACTCCCACACCGAGCTCCGCCCCGGCGACGAGGGCACCGTCCGATCCTGCAACCACGCCCTGCAGCAGCTCAACGTCGACTGGGACAGCGGCTCCCGCCTGTCGATGCTCCTCGACGACGGCGACGAGGTCCGCCGCATCGCCTGACCCCCCGCCCCCAGCGCCCCGCCGCCCGGCCAACCACGGCCCGGGCGGCGGGGCGCCGCCACACCCACACCCGCCAAGGAGCAACAGATGGACCAGCTCGACCTGTTCACCGCCGGCGCCGGCACCTGGGCCATGCGCACCCGGACCCTTGCCAATCGCTCCCCGTGCGACGACCAGGAAGCCGCCCTCCGGGTCGCCGCGGTGCAGTTCGACTCCGCCGCCGAATACCTCGCCCACGGCGACACCGCCAGCGCGCGCACCGCCCTCCGCGCCGCCCACAACTACGCGGCCAGCGAGGAGGGATGCGCCCCCCGGGTCGCCGCAGCCGCGAGCTCTCTCCTGGCGGGCCTCACGACCTGACCCACCAGCTCCCCCGCCCGCCACCAGCGGGCGGAGGCCGCACCACCCAACCACCCAGCACCACCGACCGCTTGGAGATACCCCATGCAGCTCGCACCCTCAGCCCTCCACACCGCCGGCGAAGACATCGCCCGCCTCCTCGGCTGGGAGCTCGCCGACCCTGACTACGACGGCACCGTCCACCTCCACGGCCCACTGGAGCGCCACATCGGGATGGGTCTCATCCACGGCGGCAGCACGGTCCAGCTGTGGGCCACCGGCGGCGCCCAGCCCGCCGACCACACCCCGGGCGGCGACCTCGTCCCGCTGCCGCAGGGCCGCCGCTACCACCACGGCGTCGGCATCGGCTCCCTCACCGAGGACCAGGACCCCGGCGTCGTCCTCTACAACGCCATCCGCGACAACCTGCTGCCCGTCTTCGACGCCAAGCCCTCTTACGTCGGGCACCGGCCCTGGGAGATCCCCGTCGAGGCCGACGTGATCGACGTCGAGGCGACCGTTCAGGCCGCAGCCGCCGCCGGCGTCGACGTCGGCGACCAGGACGAGCCCCAGTCCGCGCCCGAGCCGTCGGCCGAGCCCCAGCCCGCGCCCGAGCCGCAGGCCCCCGTCGACGAGCTCGCCGCCAAGCGGACCCGCAAGCGCACCACCACCAAGCCCGACCCCGCGGCCGCCGACAAGCCCAAGCCCGCGCGCAAGCGGACCACCACCAAGCCCGCTCCCGCAGCCAAGGCCGCCGCCGAGCCCAAGCCCGCACGCCCGGCCCGTAAGCGCACCACCACCACGCCGGCCACCTCCTGACCACACACCCACGCCGGGCCGCCCACCGCACCAGGTGGGCGGCCCCGTCCGTACCGCGCCGACCCATGACAGCGGAACCCGAACCCGAACCCGAGCTCACCAATTGCCCTTGCGGAGTCCGCCCGGGCCACCTCTGCCCCCACAGCAGTACCCCCTGCCACACCCGCTGGACCGGCATGTGGCCCGGCGACGCAGGAGCCCTCGAATACGGCTTCGTCATCGATCTCGACCCCGGCCAGGAATCCCTCCCAACCGCTCCTATACCGAGTACAACTGGGGCCCCACCCAGCAACGCTTGGTCATCATCCAAGCGACCACAACAGGGACATCACCGATCAACTAGACGGAAGTCCCAACTTGTCGAAAAATGCTCGGTTTCGCTCGGTGGCCGCGTTAACGAGGCGGTTGAAGTTTATGACCTCGATGTAGGCCTTATTCGGTTCATTGAAGCCGAAGTAGCCCATTCCGTCGTGAGTCGCCCGCAGGTTCGCGTACTCGCAACGGCTCACCATCGTCGGCGTGAGGTCAGCGACGATGTAGCAGAACGCGGGCGGCTCTTTAGACGGGGGGATCGGACGCCCGAACGCGGTCCTCACCCCGCCTTCTCGCACCCGTTTCACGTAGTCAAGGCATTGCTGGATCGGGTCCTTGTCTTCCGACGCGTCGTTACGCATCGGCCTCTTGATCTCGACTACGACGATAGAGGGCAGCGGTAGCCTCTCACCCTCCGCGGCCAGCATCGGGTAGTCGACGTGCCGAGTCGCGAGCACGTCAGGCTCCCTGGTCGACTCGGACCCGGTTATGGGCATGCTCTTGAGCGTCTTATCAGAAGCGAGGTATTCGTGGAACGCAAGCCGCTCATCGATGATCCAAAGATTCGAGGCGTCAGTGCCGATCTTGTTGGAGTCGGTCCGCATCGGGATGAGCAGTGAGTGGATGGCGTCCTCCCTGCTGTAGTTACCCTGGTCGTCGGACCTGATCAGTTTGTCGAGGACATCAAGGATCACTCGCCGCCGCGAGACGTACGCGGCTAGGTCGGACTGGTTGATGTCCGTCACCGTGTCGAGATACCGGGTGAGCCGTTCGGCATAATCCTCCGGCTGTGTTGAACCGGCTTCGGCGAAGACGGCTTGACCCTCGGCAATCGCGGCGGCTTCGAGCTTCTGTAGATTGCCGTGCAGCAACAACTCAAGGTCCTGATCCTTGATGGACGGATCCACGGTTACACCGAGCGACTCTAGCCGCGACAGAACGGGCCGGTACCTCGGCGCACGGTTGCTCACGAAATCGTTGACCCGAGCCTTGCCCTCCTCGCGCGCCGCGCTGAGCGGGACGGCCAAAATCCTTTCGACTTCACCCAGCACTCCCGCGCGGATGTCGCCCAACGACACGTCTTCGGTCAGCGTCGCGCCCGGCACGCGCTCGGCGATGTCGAAGGCCGTGCGGTCCGCGCGGACGTGCTTGTCGAGGAAGTCGGAGGACAGGTAGCAGACATACGTGAACGGGGAAGATGTTTCGTCCTTGAGGCGCCCGTAGAGCCCTGGCACCTTGCTCGTGAGGTTCTCCTCCATGACCACGCGGCTCGCGGCGCACCAGTACAGCCGCGGCGCGAGATTGCGCGTCGAGGACTTGAGACAGAGGTTGACCATGTCGAACTTCTCACCCTTGACGTCGATCGAAGTCATCGGCATCTCGGAGAACACAAAGTCGGCCATGAGGTCATTGAGCGAGGCAGTCTCGTCGCCGTCGGTCACCGTAACGTCAGGCGCGCCGCCTGGGCGGAGGAAGTACCAAATGCAGTGCTCGAACATCTCGCGAGCGATGGCCTCGACTGACTTCGCCGCGCTCTGCTGGAAGGGCTTCTTGAACCCGTCGAGGCTCACGATCGTGCCGACATCGCCTAGGCCATCCGCTTCTCCGCCCGGTTCGACCTCCCCCTCGACGGAGAACCGGAACTGCCGTCCGTGGAGGCCACCAGCTTCGTCCTCATAGGTGCTGCGGACCGAGACCCTGTCGAACGCCTTGAGCCAGAGCAGTCGTCCCACGCCACGGCAGCCGATGGCGGCCTTGTGGTCACTGTCCAGCGTCTCGAACGAGGTCATGTTCTCCGCGGTGAAGCCCACGCCGTTGTCCTCGACGAGGAAGCCGATGATGGGCTTCAACGCCACGCGACCAGGGCCGGCGGGACCGAGATCGAGTTCCTCCTGCGGGCTTCGCTGGATCCTGACGCTCAGACAGCCACGCTCGACGTCGTCGCCGAATCGTGCGTCGATCGCCTGAATGCCGTTAACGACGGCCTCAAGGAGCGGCAAGAGAGCATGACTCTTCGGTAGGCTAGTGTTCCGGACCCGGCCAGCCAGCGACGTGGTCAGCGCCATGGTTTTCCTCCTCGCTGCGACGCCGCCAACCATATCGGTGGGCGTGGTGCGGGGAGCGTGCTCGGCGACGGAGATGCTCCCGGAGTGGCCTCCTCGTCGTCCCAACGCTGGCGCACCCGCCGCCGACGGCCGCTCGTTCCCGCACCCAGTCCCGCCGTCAAGGCAAGATCGACGCTTGCGCCCGGTGCACCAGCTGCGCGGCGATTTACAGCTCCGGAGCCGGTCCACGCCCAGCCGCGGCCACCTCCCGGGAACTGGTCGCGGCAGCGCCGACTTACGCCGACTTACTCGGTGGTGGCCTTCCAGGAGTCGTCGATGCCACCGTCGGCAGCGATCCGTTGAAGCTCCTCGCTCCATGGCTGATTGGGAAGCAGTTGGTTGACAGCAACCATCGCGCTCCAGAGCACGACGAATGCAACGAACGGCGACCGCTCGGCCGGGCTGGGTGCGCCCTCGCGGTATACCGGCTCGTCGTACAGCTTCACTACATCGGACGCGGTGTCGTCGAAGAAGCACTGCGCAGCCGTGAGCGTCGGGTGCGCAAGCTGGGTCTCTCCGATCCATGCCGCCAGCAGCGGAGCCCCGAGGCGCTTGAGGAGGGGGGTGCTGTTGTTGAACTGGTTGGCGGAATTCGGCTCGATGATCATTGCCTGAACGAGGTCGGGAAGCTTCGGGTCGTAGGTCATGCCGGCGAGCTCCGCCGCATCGCGAAGCTTCATCTGGGACTGCTGGAGGGCCAGGTTCATCGAGTCAACGGCTTCCTCGCGATCCTCGGCAAGCCACCTGATCTTCGCCATGTGCTCGAGCAGTGCACGGCGGTTAGGCGCCGCTTCATGTCCCAGGCCCTTGCGGTGCAAGAGGACGATGGCGTGCGCTTGGCGTTGCGCTGCAGCAAGCAGGCCCCAAGCCACGAAGAACGGGCGTCTGTCGTCCTCGGTCGGGGCCCAGCGAGCGACATCCCGGGTGAGCTCGGCAAGGTCCTGAAGGCCCTTGTAAGCCCGCTGGTTATCAGCGACTATCTCATCGTTCACGGGCTCAATGGTGTCGCTACGACCACCATCTGTGCTCGGGATTTTCACCCCCGATCACATCCACCTCTGCGCCAGCTGCGGGGAACCTCGTCGGCGGGATCCCAATCCTATCGGTCAAAATACGGCCAAACGTATACTCGCCGCTGCGGCCGACCCCCGACAACTACTATGGCTGAGCACAGCTCGTGGCCAGGGGGAGGGATGCGGAATGACGACCGTCTACGTCACCAAGCAGGGAGACAGGCACCACACGCGACCGGACTGCGAACTCATCACCGGTGCGCAGAAGACAGCGATGACGATGGGCTGGAACGTCCACCCACCCCAGCCGGTGAGCCAGACCGACGCGGAGCGGCTCGGCAAGGGCGAACACTGTCCCCGCTGCATCGAAGTCCCCAGTATTTAGCGGGGCGCAAGCATGCACCCTCGTGAGCTAACCGCCGTACACGGCTCGAGCACATGGCGAAAATCCGGTGGCTGGCCAAGGATCGCGAGGAAGCCGTTGACTCGATGAACCTGGGACTGCAGCAGTCCCTCGCGCGGGACGCGATGGACGTGTTCAGGCGGCCTGACTAACCGCGCTCACCACTGGCTACCAGGGCGTCCGCACGCCCAATTGTGGCCGCAACGAGGTGCCGGGTGTGATCCGCGAGGCGTTGCACTGTGGCCTCGTCGACATCACCCTGTCCGCCCATGGCGAGCTTGAAGATCGCGTCGAGATACGGGGCAGCCGTCGAGATCGGGGCGTCGGCCTGCCCGGACGGGTCGTTGTACCACACGAGGACGGACCGGTTCTGGTCTTTGGGGATCCTAAACGGCAGGTGGCTGAGGCCGGCGCCGGAGATGTCGTCGGAGATCAATTCGGCAACCAGCCGCCCCGTACGGCGCTTGCCTGAGATGTCGCGAAGCTGGCGGACGCTCATGTAGGCGAACCCACCGTTGCGATCGACAATGCCTCGAATCTCAACATCTGGCAGCATGACCACGATTCCCCTCCCCCATGCCCCGGGTAGACGGCGAGGCACGGGGCGATGCTACAGCGGGGCAGGAGGAGCCGTGCCTGGACGCGGACCGGCGCCCAAGAATCCAGAACGCAGGCCCGCAGTAACTGCCTCAAGGACCTCCAGGCCGGCGCGCCGGGCACGGCGGCCGGTCCGGAGGTACCTGCGGGGCTGTCTGGGCTGCTGAAGGGCGCAGGGACCCCCGGGTGTTCGGGCAACCCCAACACCGCTCACCCGAGTGAGTGCGCGCCTACGACACCGCGGCCAGCGCAGGGAACACGACCACCGAGCCGTCCTTGTCGCGGGCAATCTCAATCGCCACGTCTGTCGTGCGGCTGGGGACCAGGACGCTGTCGCCCAGCTTGCGGATCCGGCTTGCCGTGCGCATCAGGCGATCGACTTCACCGGTAGTGAGCACGGGTCGGAAACTGTTCGTGCGCGTCAACTCCAACGTGGACAAGCGTTCCAGGATACCGGCGATGCTCGACTCCAGTTCGTCGAGGCGCTGCTGGTCGGCCTTGAGTGCCCGGGTGAAGTTCTCGAACAGGTTGCCGGGGTCGCTCTGGGCGTGATCGACGGCCTGCAGAACGATGACCCGACGCTTGAGCGCAATGGCCAAGGCGGCGAGTTGCAGGTGGGTGTGGAATGTGCCGCCGTCGTCGTCGACGCCGGGGAACGCCTTGGTCAGCGTGTCGATCTCGACGGCCTTGTCGTTGGGCAGTTCGTCAAGTGTGTGCTTCCACTTGGTGAGGCGCCGGTCAGCGGCGGCCAGCGCCTTGCCGATGGCATGCACTGCCGAGTCCAGTCCCAGCGAGACACCAAGCTTGCCCTGGTCGAGCAGGATCGCGGTGGCCTTGTCGATGGCATCCCGGCAGCCGTCGAGTTCGCTGCGCTCGTCATCGAGCTTCTGGTCTTGCAGCTGCTCCAGCAGCTCCGTGATGCGTGCGATGGCCTGCTGGCGCTGGTGGTCGGCATGCGCGCTCACCCCCACCGCTACGGCCATGAGCACCAGCGGCGCGGCCACGGTCAGTGCCGCGCTGCCAGCGGCCGCGACGCCGGCTGTCGCACCGGCTCCACCGACTGCGCCCGCCGCTGCCGCTTTACCCACAGGCACGAAGGTCGCGTTGGCGGCGATCCCCGTTGAGTTCATAAGCGCACTATGGATGCCACCGGCGGCCGCCTTCGACGGCATCGAGAAAACGATGCCCTGACCGAACTGTGCGGCAACCTTCGCCGGAACCACCATGCGATACAGGCCTTCGCCGGCAGCGGTCGCCGTAGCCGCCGCAGAGGAACTCTTCGCTGATTGCGTGATGAGCTGCGACAGGTGCTGCGCCAAGGGACTGGCCGCGTCGAGCGGTATGCCTCGGCTGCGGTCGAGCTTGCCGGGCAGCGGATGTACCTCAAGTGTGGCGATCGGCTTGTCGGCCAGCGCGGCCAGCACACCACGCAGTTCGGCCAGACGCTCACCGGTCATCGGCCCGTCTGCGGCCAGTGCGGGTACCCGGACATCACCGGTCGCCAGCGTCCAGACCGGAACGATCGCCTCGCGGTCGTCAGTCATCGTCTCCCCCTCGTTTCCAGCGTCAGCCTGCGGCTGATGTTCGACAAAAACAGCATGAACCTTGTGTATTCAACTACGGGCACCGTCCGCCCGTGAACTGACGATCGGGCAACGGAAGGGGCCCCTCAGGCGATCTGGGTCGTCCAAATCAAGCGCGCCGCGAAGCGAGGGAAACCCAGAAGCCGACGCGCAGGCCCTCGTCCGCCTGCCCAACAACGCGTGGACGTGCGGCCCTGCGTCAGGACGGCAACCGCACGGGATGCGGTCCCAAGGGCGAGCGGCCGTCCTATGCTCCGCTGGCTCGAGTGGGCCGCGGGGGGCTCAACCCCCGCGCAGGCCCCCTCCGCGAAAAGTGACGCACGCTCTTATCCCGTAACGGCGACGGCCATCCAGTGCCAAGGCCTTCCTGCGCGCTGACCGCTGAACTCGCCCAGGGTCCTCCACCCGCTTCGCCATTTCCCACCGCCGTGGTACTTGGCACGGCAGGAGCAGGTACACAGATGGCCTTGGGCGTTCTGGCAGGATGAGTTGCACCTTTCACGCGGGTTGTACTCGCGGCCGATGAGGATGCTCGGGTACCTGCGGATCAGCTCCCGGCTCATGCGGGGGAAGTGCGCGCTGGCAACCGTCCAACACCCCTCATGACCGTTCCACCGGAACGATCGATCGCTTCCGAGCCAGTCCCTGAGGTTCCGCTCGTGCTCCCACATCGTGTGATCCGGGAACCAGACACCGAACCATCCATTGGCGGGCAAGCCGATCGTCGGCAGGTGCTCACCCTGATAGTTCGGGATCCACTCAGGGGGCTTGAGGTATACGGGCTGCTTTCGCCGATCACGCCGGTCTCTTTTGCCTGCAATCTTCTGGCTTCGTCGAGGTCCGGGCCCCCACTCGACCGATACGTGTGCGGCGAGCTGACCGGAGGCATGGCAGGGCAGACGGCTTATCAGCCTGTCATGGGCGACCACGCGGCCGTCCTGGTCGACCTCGATGAAGCTGCGGCACTTCAAACATGTGCGGAAGGGCCTTCCGCCGCTCACAAGCCCCCCTTGGTTTCCGCTGATCTCACTGAGCCCCTTGCAACAACAGGGGATCGGTATCGGGTCCCTCGGCTGGTAGGGCAACGCGATCACCTGCCTCAGCAGGCCGGCGCCGCGCACCGCCAGTCGAGGGGCGCCGCGCTACCGTCCAAGTGAACGCCTCGTGCTGACTGTGCAGCCGGGCCGTCAGTTCGTTACCGCCACGTCCGTGACCTTGCCAGTGATCTTGACGCCGGAACCCGCGGTGGACAGCGACGAGGGGTAGTACTCCATCGACGTTCCGTCGGTCAAACTGATCGTTTCGATGACCGGCCCGCTCTCGTCACCATTGACCTGGTAGGTGATCTCGTACGTCTTGTCCGGGTCGATGGGCAAGATGCCCTCGTAAGCCAGGTCCGGTTCGACGTCCACGTTGCACCCGGCCGAACCGAAGCAGTGCTTCCGCTTGATCTTGATCTTCATCGTGAAGTCGGAGGGCTGCGGGTCGGCGTACACAGGCGCCTCCGTGGTCGGGGACGACACGGGCTCCGAGGAGGTCGTTGCCGCCGGGGCGGACGGTGAGGGTGACGGGGCAGAGACCTGCGGAGCGGCGGTGCAGGCACTGCCGAGGGGGACGGCTATCAGAGCCATAGTGACGAACAGCCTACGAGTGGTCACGCGCGGTCCTCTCTGGGTGCGCGGCGTATGCCGGCGCTGTTTACGCGGTGCGGTTTCCGATGTATCTCTTCCTCGATCCGTGCACCCCCGGGGAGGCGGGGCGCGAGCGAGACCGGCCCGCGCCCGACCCGGGTTCGCCGGCGGTCTGCGGGGGAAACACGGTGGGACGTGCCCTTGCCGATGTTTCGCGCAGCACTGCTTCGGTCATCTCCGCGGCTGTGATGACGGTGGCCAGTCCGTCGAAGCCCACCCCGTCCGTGCAACGGCTCGGCTTCGCCACTGCGGCGTAACCTGTGCCGAGGAGTCGGTACTCCGGGGCGCCCATGCAAGGGACGCTCTTCCTGACGAGGGAATGGCAGACTCGTCGAGAGGGGCTGGGCACAGCGTGCCTCGTCCGTTGCTTGGCAGATCGGCGTCAAGCGCCTCCGGTCAGGGCGCGGGATCGGCCTTCGCGGTGTCGTTGACATTCGTCAGGCAAGCCTTCATGAAGGCCTCGCGGTGGATGGTGCCGCCGTTGGGCTGCTGCGAAATCTGGGTGTACTGCTGCGAGCATGTGCTGTCGTTCGCGGTGTAGGTGACGTTGCCGTCGTCGGCGTACACGCCTCCCGCTATGACGCCGGACGCGTAGGCGCCAAGGAGCGTTGAGCGGCCAAAGACAGGCTTGTCCACGGTCTTGGTGACCGTATGGGTGACGACCTTGGGCGGGCGAGACTCGGCCTGATGGGCGCGGTGGTCGGCAGTAGCCGCCTGGCGGCGGGCGGCGGCGAGCGCAGAGTGGGTACGGACGTGGTCCACCGTGGCCGCCGTGACGGACAGAGCGGTCAACCCGCAGGCGGCAATGGCGATGACCTTGGCTCGGTTCACGGTTGTCCTTCAGGTAGAAATCGGGGCGTATTGACCTGCTTGAACCGCCAGTCAGCCGGCTGTCGGTCCGCTGCCGGTGATGAATGAGCTGCCCTCGCGCCACCGTTACTTCCGTAAGCGGAAGGTAGGGATTTCAGACGGTGCTGGAGCCCAAGGCCGACGAGTCCGCGCCGTGCACAGCTGCCAGCGGGGCCTCGGCGTGTCCGGGCGGAACCGGCCAAGGCCCCCCGTCTTTGGTCGGCGGGGCCTTGGTTGAAGAGATCAGTAGTTGGCGTTGGCCATGACGTCGCCATCCTGGCCGTAGACGGTCACGAGCCCGTTCTTGGACTCGTAGCAGGACGTGAACGCAGAGGCGATGAGCTTCGCGTCACCCTGGTTGTCGCTCATGAGCCCGCCAGTGAAGTCGGTGTAGACCTCAGCCGAGTCCAGGATGTCGTTCCGCTTGTCCGCGCCGGTCACCTTCGTCACGTGCTGGACGGCCTTCTTCTCCGTGGCCGTACCGGTCTTGGCGACGCAGGCCTTGAACTGTTCGGCCTGGGTCTTCGTCTTCTGCGGGGGCTTCGCCTTGGCCTTGTGGGACTCCGGCGTGCGGCTGGCGGTGACGGCCTTGTCCTTGGAGCTGGTGTCGGTGGAGTCGCCGTTTCCGCCGCCGGCCGCGGCGGCGATGCCGATCAGAACGAAGAGGGCGACGACGCCGAGGCAGCCGAAGCCGACGATCTTCCCCGCCTTCGACTTCTTCGGCGGCTGCGGCTGGAACGGCAGAGTGCCGTAGCCCTGCTGCTGCGGGCCGCCCCAACCGGGCTGGGGCTGCTGCGGGTACTGCTGCTGGCTCATGGTCCCTCCAAGGGATGTAGATGCACCTTGCGGGTGCGCGTGAGTTGTGAGGCTGGAATGTGCTCAGGCGGCCTGGGAGCGCCGGTAGTCGGCGAGAGCTCCGGTGGCCCACATCGGGACCAGGCGCGGGAGCTCGGTGGGCGGGACGGCGCCGCGTACACAGCGCAGGCCGAGCTTGGCGAGGGAGTCGGCGGCCTCGTTGAGGGGGTGTCCGACGTGGGCCTTCTCGTGGACGAACGTCAGGTGCGGCGTGTACTCGGTGAGCAACTGCAGCTTGAGCAGGCTGGGCTTGCGGCCCTGGGAGCGCAGGTGGGTGTCGTAGCCCTCGGGCATGTCCGTCCCGCCCTGCTGCCAGCTGTGCAGGTGCTGCAACGCCTGCAGGTTGTCCACGCGGACCTCGATGGGCCGGCCGGGGTGCGTGTGGAGGACCGCCTTGAGTCCCCAGTACACGGCGCGCAGTTCGGTGACGACCACGCGGGAGCGGGGGCGCACGAGGTACTTCGGGTAGAGGTGGGCGCGCAGACCGGTGTGGCCGGTGGTGGCGAGGTAGCCGGAGGCCACCTGGTCGGGGCCGACCGAGGCGTCCGTGGCGAGCACGATCGGCCCCGCGATGGCCTTGACCTTGTCGTTCACGCACACCTGGCGGCGAGTGGACGTGGCGGGGCGGGGTGCGTGGGCGAGGGGAGAACGACGACCCATGACAGTTGCCTCCTTGTCTTCGCAACGGAGCAGTGGGAGAGAGGGCGGGCGTGCGTGACGTCCGCCGAGCGTGGTCGTGTGGATCAGTCACTGTCACTGGGTTGCGATGACCCCTGAAGCTCGCCAGATGCGGTGGGCTCCGTCGTTTTCGGTGAGTCAGATGGAGACCGGGGCCTTCCTGTACCAGTCCGTGATCACCTTGGTCAGGTGCACGACGTTCTGCTGCCGCATGATCGGGGCGGAGGCGTTCGGCTCGAAGTCCTCGTTCGCGTCCGTGGTACGCCAGATGCTGTCCTCGGTGACCGGGGCGGTCATGTGCCGGTCGAGCCGCTTGAAGAACTCCTGGATGTCACCGTCCTCGGCGCCGGACTCCCGCAGGTTGCGGTAGACGCCGCCCAGGACGCGCAGCATGCCCACCGAGCCCAGGAGCGAGGACTCGCGCAGCTTCATGGCCTTGGTGGGGGGCGCCGGCGGCTCGTTCTTCTTCTTCTCGGAGAGCGAGGGGTCGTAGTTGTCCACGTCCTCCTCGGTGATCTCCGCGAGCGTGGAGAAGGCGACGGAGATGACGTCCAGGAAGCCGCGGACGCTCTCGATGACCTCGTTGTCGGTCAGCGACTCGACCTTCTTGCTGACGCGGCCACCGGGACCGGCGATGACGGCCCGCGTGATGTCGGCGACGTGCTTGGCGCCCATCAGGTTGCGGTTGGTCAGGGTCATCCGGTCCCGCTCGATGTCGATCTTGCCCAGGAAGAGGGGGTGGGTGACGATGTCGCTGAGCGTGCGGTTGGCGATGCGGGAGGTGTCGAAGCGGGCCCGGACGGCACCGGAGATGCCCTTGGCGTTGTCAGCGACATCGACGAACATCTGCTGGCCCTTGACGCCGTCGGGCTCCACGTAGATGTCGATGCCGACGAACTCGTCCTTGAGTCGCTGCATCCGGCCGATCAGAGCCTCGCGGTCTTGCTCCAGCTTCGCCTTCTTGGCCTCGTTGGCGCGGTGGATCTCCCGGTCGATGCGTGAGACCTCGTCCGTGATGCGCTTCTTCTCCAGGTGGACGCCGAGGATGCGGTGCTGGCCGTCGATCGTGATCAGGCGTCCGATGCCGCCGATGGACCACGGAACGGTCAGGTAGCCGACCGAGCCGTCTTCGCTGATCGGCTCGAAGCGGCAGCCACCGGTGTCGCGGATGAGGAGGGCGGGAGCCACCCAGCCGGGGTTGTCGGCAAGGTACTGGCCGAAGCCCTTGGCGTGGGTGATGTCCACCTTGCGGTTGTCCGGGTCCGGCTTGGCCGGGTCGGGGATGGTGAGGATGACCGAGAGGTCGGAGAGCGGGATGCGCGTCGTGTAGACGGTCCGGCCGCCCTGGCTGGTGCGGATCGCCAGGTAAGTGGACTCCTCACGCACCAGGGAGAGGCGCGACGAGTCGACGGTGATGGTCACGGATGACTTCCTTTCCGAGCAGGCAGCCCTCGGGGGCAGCGGGAGGGAGGGCGGGCAGTGCGTGAAGCCCACGGGGTGGAGCGAGTGGGTCAGACGCCGGCATCGGTCGCCGGGTGGGCCTGGCCGTAGACAGTGAGGAACAGCTCCAGGTCGGCGCGCTCGTCGGGCGCGATGCGGCCTGAGGTGAGGCGGGCGCGGGTGTCGCGGTGAGCGCGGCGCAGGTAGCCGCTGCGCTCCAAGTGGTGCCACAGGAGGCGGAATGCCTGCTGGTGGTCGTAGAGGGTGGTCTCGTAGGCCTTGCCGGTGATGTGGCGGGCCTGGACCAGCAGGGCCCGAAAGTTCTCCCCGGCGTCGCGCTTCAGCAGCTGTGCCAGGTGGCGGCGGTACACGGTCAGTTCGGGCTCGCCCGTCTCGGTCAAGCAGGTCTCTCCACTCGTGAGGCGTTGTCTGGTGTCCCAGGGCAGGCCGAAGCGGCCGTCAACGGCCCCGGGCGCTTCCGCCGACCGCGAGCCGACCGGAAGCGTCTACAGATAAGCACCACAGTGAAAGCACTGTCAAACCTGTTTACCGACTTGGTCGGGGGTGTATGGTGGTCGCTGTCCCCGACGAGAGGCGAGAACACGTCATGGCGCAGCCGTCAGCCCAGGTGACAGCCGCGGAGATCTCCCGCATCGCGGGAGTCACGCGCGCCACCGTCAGCAACTGGCGCCGTCGGCACGACGACTTCCCAGCACCAGCCGGCGGCACGGAGACCAGCCCGCTCTACGACCTGGAAGCCGTGCGTGCCTGGCTTGGCTCCCGCGGCCAAACCACCGCCGCAGCCCCCGCCGAGGAACTGCGCACCCTGCTGCGCCTGCGACTCGCGGGCGCCGACTCGGCCGTACCGCTGCTTCCCCTGGTCCTCGCCATCTCTCGCCGCACACCGGACGAGCTGACGGCGCTGGTCGACCTGCCGGACGCTGACCTTGCCGCACGCGCGGACGCCGCCGTCGCCGAGCTCGTCGGCACAGTGCCGCAGACCGAGGCCGCCCCCTTCACAGCAGCGGACGCAGGCATCGTGCGGGCGCTGATCCACTGTGTACGGGAGGAAGGCGCCCAGGCCGCCCTCGATGTACTCGCCGAGCGGGAACTGGAGGACAGCGCCTCCACCGGCACCTACCAAACCCCCGACCGCCTGGCCGACCTCATGGCCCGCCTACTACCCGCGGACACGGCCCGGGTCCTGGACCCGGCGTGCGGCAGCGGCACCCTGCTGGCCGCCGCCGCACGCCACGGCGCCCGCGAGTTGTACGGCCAGGACGCCCTGCCGGTGCAGGCCCAACGCAGCGCAGTACGCCTCCTGCTGGCCGCGCCCGATGCGGCGGTGGCCATACAGGTCGACGACAGCCTGCGCCACGACGCCTTCCCCCAGCCCCTAATGGATGCGGTGCTGTGCAACCCGCCTTACGGCGATCGCGACTGGGGCCACGACGAACTGGCCTACGACCCCCGCTGGGCCTACGGCGTCCCACCGCGCATGGAATCCGAACTCGCCTGGATCCAGCACGCCCTCGCCCACCTGCGCCCCGGCGGGTATGCGGTGCTGCTACTGCCCCCCGCCACCGCCGCACGCTCCTCAGGTCGCCGCGTGCGCGCCGAACTGGTACGCGGCGGCGCCCTCCGAGCCGTCGTCGCCCTGCCGCCTGGCGCGGCCGCGCCCCTGCACATCGGGCTCCAGCTGTGGATCCTGCAGACCCCGGAGCCGGACGGCCCGGACCGCACCTCGGTGCTGTTCGTGGACGCCGCCGCCGAGCGGCAGCAGGACAGGCCACGCGACCGGGCCGGGAGCACGCTCAGCTCATCGGGGACGCGTCGACGCCGTGACGCCCTCGACTGGGACGAATTGACCGGCACCGTGCTGGACCACTGGACGGCCTTCCGCGCCAACCCGGAGTCCTTCTCCGACGAGCCCGGCATCGCCCGGGCCGTCCCCGTACTGGACCTCCTCGACGAGGTCGTCGACCTCACCCCAGCCCGCCAGGTCCGCGCCCTGCCCACTGACATCGACCCAGCCCAGGTGGCACAGCAGGCCGATCACCACCGCAAGCAGTTGACCGAGCACGCCAGCCACCTTGCCCAGGCCGCTCAAGGCACATGGCAGCCCACGGACGACCCCCCACGGCAGTGGCGCACGGCCACCATCTCCGACCTCGCCCGCGGCGGCGCCCTGGAGATCCTGCGGGCATCGGCCGACACCCGGGAAAAGACCGAGGGCATGCAATGGAGGGCCGAGAACGCCGGACGGCTGGTTCTCTACGGCACCGACATCGCGGACGGCGCACCCGCCTCCGCCACGTTCCTTGACAGCATGCCCTTGAAGTCGTCACCCGTCATCACAGAAGGGGACATTCTGGTACGCATGTTCCCAGGGGACGGCATGAGCACGGCCCGACTGGCCGACGAACAAGACATCGGGGCCCTGCTCGGCCACGACCTCTACCTCCTGCGCCCGGACCCGACACGATTGGACCCCTGGTTCCTTATGGGCTTCGTCGGCGCGCACGACAACATCACCGGGGCATCCACGGGCAGCACCACCGTCCATCTCCAACCCGGCCGGCTACGGGTACCGCTACTGCCCCTGCAGGAGCAGCGTCGCTACGGCGAGGCCTTCCGCCGCATCCACGAACTACGCACCGCCGCCCGCCAGGCCACCGAACTGGCCCGGGAATACGCGGACCTCCTGACTACCGGCCTGACGGCGGGGGCGCTGCTCCCGCCCGAGACTGCATCGACCTGACGCACTGGCGCACTTCTTCACCTATCCACCACACTCGACCGTACCCGCCCCCACGCGCGGCGGGACGGCCCGGAAGGAACTCGGGGAACCTTGAACAGAAGCAAGCACACGGAACTGGCGAACCACGCCTGGTCCGTCGCCGACCTCCTGCGCGGCGACTACAAGCAGTCCGACTACGGCAAGGTAATCCTGCCGTTCACCGTGCTGCGACGCCTGGAATGCGTCCTGGAACCCACACGGGACAAGGTCGTCGAGACGGTGGCCCGCTTCGCCAGCCAGGACATCGACACCGACCGCTTCCTGCGAAAGGCGTCGGGCCACTCCTTCTACAACAAGACCGAGCTCACGCTGCGGAAGATCGCGGCCGACCCGCAGAGCGCGGCGAAGAACCTGCAGATCTATGTCGGCGCCTTCTCCGACAACGCTCGCGAGGTCCTCGACAAGTACGAGTTCGCCCAGCAGGTCAGGAAGCTCGACGGCGCGAACCTGCTCTACCAGGTCATCGGCAAGTTCACCGACCTCGACCTGCACCCCGTTGTCGTGCCCAACCACAACATGGGCTACATCTTCGAGGAGCTGATCCGCCGCTTCGCCGAGCAATCGAACGAGACCGCGGGTGAACACTTCACCCCGCGTGAGGTCATCAAACTGATGGTCAACCTGCTGGTGGCGCCCGACGCGGACGCCCTCAGCCTGCCAGGTGTCGTCCGCACGGTCATGGACCCGGCCTGCGGCACGGGCGGCATGCTCAGCGCCGCCGACGACCGCATCATGGCGCTCAACCCGGACGCGACGGTCGAGGTGTACGGCCAGGAACTCAACCCCGAGTCCTGGGCGATCTGCCGGTCCGACCTCATGATCAAGGGCCAGGACCCGGACAACATCGCCTTCGGCAACTCCTTCTCCGACGACGGCCACGCCCGCCGCACGTTCGACTACATCCTCGCCAACCCGCCGTTCGGCGTGGAGTGGAAGAAGGTCAAGGACGAGGTCGAGTACGAGCACAAGTCGCTCGGCGACGCCGGCCGCTTCGGCGCAGGCCTGCCGCGCATCAGCGACGGCTCGCTGCTTTTCCTCCAACACATGCTCTCGAAGATGAAGCCGGTGGACGTGAACGGCGGGGGTGGCTCCCGCATCGCCGTCGTCTTCAACGGCTCCCCGCTGTTCACGGGCGCGGCCGAGTCCGGCGAGTCCAACATCCGCCGCTGGATCCTGGAGAACGACTGGCTGGAGGCGATCGTCGCCCTCCCGGACCAGCTCTTCTACAACACTGGCATCTCCACGTACTTCTGGATCCTCACCAACCGCAAGGACGCCGACCACAAGGGCAAGGTCGTCCTCCTGGACGCGCGCGACCAGTGGCAGAAGATGCGCAGGTCGCTCGGCGACAAGCGCAAGGAGCTCGGCGACGGAACGAACGGCGGCCCCGACCACATCGCCGACATCACCCGCCTATACGCGGAGGCCCTGCAGGTCGCGAAGGACCCCGAGCACCCGCTGCACGGCAAGGTCAAGATCTTCGCCAACGAGGACTTCGGATACCAGCGCATCACCGTCGAACGCCCCCTGAAGCTCCGCTTCGAGGTCACCGAGGAGACGTTGGCGGCGCTGGCTGAGGCCAAGCCGGTGGCGACGCTGGAGCGGAACGTGGCGTTCGTCGCGGCGGTGCGTACTCTGCTCGGCTCAACGTGGACGACGAAGTCTGAGGCGTTCATCGCACTTAAGGACGCAGTGGTCGCGGCCGGCCTGACCTGGCCGCCGGGAGCGCCGTTCGCGAAGGCGGTACGGGAGACGATTGGCGTCCGGGACCCGGAGGGCGAGGTCCAGAAAGTCAAGGGCGCGCCGGAGCCGGACGCGGACCTGAGGAACTACGAGAACGTTTCGCTCGGCGAGGACGTCGAGGACTACCTCAAGCGCGAGGTGCTGCCGCACGCCCCGGACGCGTGGATCGACCACACGAAGACGAAGATCGGCTACGAGATCCCGTTCACGCGGCACTTCTACGTGTACAAGCCGCCGAGGCCACTGGCGGAGATCGACGCGGAGCTGAAGTCGCTGGAGGCGGAGATTCAGTCGCTGCTGGTTGAGGTGACCGAATGACGTTTCCTGTCAAGTGGCCGACTCGCCGAGCTCGCTTCTCCTTCTCGCGTCGCGACGTACGAGACGCTGACGCCCCCTTGGCCTCTGCAACCAAAGACGGCGTCAGTCTGCGAAGCGACCTAGACTTCTCAGTGTGGAACCCGGATTCCAACGTCAGTAACTACAAGCTCGTTGAACCAGACGACTTCGTTATCGGCCTACGGTCCTTCCAACACGGGATTTCGCACTCCGCGGTGCGGGGTATCGTGAGTCCGGCATACACGGTTCTGCGGTCAGCAGACGACTTGGATCCGCGATTCTTCAAGCACTATTTCCGATCCAGCCTGCTCATCTCCCATCTCGCGAATATCACCCAGGGGATCCGGCAAGGTCAGGCAATTGACATTGAGGCCTTCCAGGACCTTTCGATGCCTGTACCCCCGCTGGAGGAGCAGCGCCGCATCGCCGACTTCCTCGATGCTGAGACGTCCCATCTGGATCTCCTGGCTGGCAAGCGCGAACTGCAGTTGCGCCTCCTCGAGCAGCGGAGGTTCAGTCTGGTGCGTGAGGTGCTGATGAGTGGGCTCCGGGGCGCGCAGACCGAGACCACTGATCTGGGTTGGCTGCCGAAGCGTCCCATCGACTGGTCTCTTGTGCCACTGCGATACATCACACAATGTCTCGACGGGCGACGAATTCCTTTGAGCGCCCAAGAACGATCCTCGCGTCAAGGCCCATACCCCTACTATGGGGCAAGTCGGGTGGTCGATCACGTCGATGACTACCTATTCGATGAGCCATTGGTGCTGTTCGGTGAGGACGGCGCCCAACTGGGTAATCCGAATCTTGAGGTTTCCTTCTTCGTTGAAGGGAAGATTTGGGTCAATAACCATGCGCACGTCTTGCGGCCGATCGGGATCGACGGGCGGCTCCTTGCGGAGATCCTCAATGTTTTCGATCGTGAACTGTGTATGAGTGGCTCCACGCGTGAAAAAATCACCCAGGATGGGATGAACGGCGTACTCGTTCCCGTACCGCCTGAGGACCAGCAGCGTGAGCTGGTCGAGTGGATCTCCGCGGAGCAGGCCAGGGGAAACCGGCTCGCAGAGTCACTACGTCGCCAGCTCAGCCTGCTCGCCGAACGCCGCCAGGCCCTGATCACCGCCGCCGTGACCGGCCAGTTCGACGTCTCCACTGCCAGCGGGCGCAACGTAACGGACGGAGTGAGCGCGTAGCCATGAGCCCCATCCACACGGAGTCTGCTTTCGGTGACGCCATCGTCGCCGCCATGGTCGAGCGCGGCTGGCGCGAGGCGCGCCCGCAGGACTACCAGACTGATCTCGGCTTGGACGCTGATGAGTTGTTCACCTTCATTGGCGCGACCCAGCCCGACGAGTGGAGTGAGCTTCTCACCGTCTACGGCGGCGACCCGAACGGGGCGCAGCGAGGGTTCGCCGCCCGCCTCGACCAGGCCATCGCCACCAACGGCCTCCTCGATGTCCTCCGCAACGGTGTCAAGGATCGAGGTGTCCTCCTCCGCGTCGCGTACTTCAGACCGAACCTGGTCGCCCACGACTCTGTGCTCGACGGATACCGGGCCAACCGCCTCACCGTCGTCCGCGAACTCGAGTACGCGACGAAGCAGGCCGACTGGGGCAACCGGCTCGACCTCACCCTCTTCCTCAACGGAATCCCGGTCGCCACGGCCGAGTTGAAGAACCCGCTGACCAAGCAGGGGGTGGAGCACGCCAAGGAGCAGTACCGCACCGACCGGGACCCCACCGAGCTGATCTTCACGCGCCGGGTCGTCGCGAACTTCGCCGTGGACCCGGACCTGGTCTTCGTCGCCACCCAGCTCAAGGGCAAGAACACCCGATTCCTGCCCTTCAACACCGGCTCCAACGGTCCCGGTCAGCCGGGCGGCGCCGGGAATCCGGCCCCGACCGCCTTCGGCACGTACGCGACCTCCTACCTGTGGGAGCAGGTCTGGCAGCCGGACAACTGGCTGGACCTGCTCCAGCGGTTCGTGCACCTGCACAAGAGCAAGACGCCCGGTGGCGGGACGACGAAGACGATGGTCTTCCCCCGGTTCCAGCAGTGGGACGCGGTCAAGAAGCTCACGGCGCACGCCGCCACCCATGGCGCTGGCCACGACTACCTGGTCATGGCCTCGGCCGGCTCTGGGAAGTCGAACACCATCGGCTGGCTCGCGCACCGCCTCAGTGACCTGCACACCCCCACCGACCCGTCGGAGCTCGACGCTGAGGCCGTGGCCAAGGGCCTCAAGCCGGGTGTGCCGGTGTTCGACAAGGTCATCGTCATCACCGACCGCCGCAACCTGGACGCCCAGCTCCGTGAAACGGTCGGCAATTTCGAGCAGACCGCGGGCCTCGTCGTGAAGATCGACGAGAAGCACGGGGCGAAGGGCGAGCAGCTCGCCAAGGCCCTCTCCCGCGACACCGGGAAGATCGTCACCGTCACCCTGCATTCCTTCCCCGCACTGCTGGACTACCTCCAGCGCAACCCCACCGATATTCAGGGCAGCCGCTTCGCGATCATCGTGGACGAGGCGCACTCCTCGCAGTCTGGTGACGCCGCCACCGCCGTACGGTCTGCCCTACGTGACCTAGGCCTGGACTCCGACTCGGACGACGCCGGCGCGACCACGGTCAAGGCCGAGGCCGCGACCGTCGACGAGCAGCTCAAGAAGAGGGCCGAGCAGCGTTCCCGCGCCGCGAACCTCTCCTACTTCGCGTTCACCGCCACGCCGAAGGCCAAGACCCTCGAACTCTTTGGCACGCTCCAGGACATCGACGGCAAGGCGACCTACCGGCCCTTCCACACGTACTCGATGCGGCAGGCGATCGAGGAGGGGTTCATCCTCGACCCGCTGCGGAACTACGTCACGTACAACACGTACTGGAAGCTGGTTAACCAGAACCCCGACGAGCGGGAGGTCGACCCGTCGAAGGCGAACGGCCTGCTCGCCCGGTATGCGCTGACCCATGACTCGACGGTCGCTCAGCACGCGCAGGTGATCGTGGAGCACTTCGTGGCGCACAGCCGGGGCCGTCTCGGCGGGCGGGCCAAGTCGATGGTGGTGACCGCATCCCGGCAGTCCGCCGTGCAGATGGCGCGCGCCATCAAGAGCTACATCAAGGACCGGGCTTACGACACCAAGTACCCCGACCTGGGTGTCCTCGTCGCCTTCTCCGGCTCGCTCACCGTCGACGGCGAGGAGACCACCGAGCCGAAGGAGAACGGCGGCCTGTCGGAGAGCGCGCTGCCGAAGGCGTTCGCGTACACGCGCGCCGACGACAAGGCCGCCCGAGCCGGCGGTGCGGGCCAGCGCGAGTACAGGATCCTGGTCGTGGCGGAGAAGTACCAGACCGGGTTCGACCAGCCGCTGCTGACGACGATGTACGTCAACAAGTCGCTGACCGGCATCTCCGCAGTCCAGACCCTGTCCCGGCTGAACCGGACCGCTGAACGCAAGACCCAGGCGGACCTGGCTGTACTGGACTTCGTCAACGACGCGAACGACATACAGGATTCCTTCCGCCCGTACTTCGAGGAGGCGAATACCCTCCCCTCCGACCCCAACCTGCTCTACACCGCTCAGAGCCGGGTCATGCAGGCTGCGATCCTGTCCGGGCAGGAGATGGACGACTTCGCCGCCGCCTACTTCGCCGCCAAGGAGAAGGCCGCCGGTTCACAGTCCAAGTGGGAAAAGCTGCACGCCGAGCTGTACCGCCTGCTCTCACCCGCCGTCGCCCGCTTCACCACGCTGCTCGAAAGCGACGACGAAGACGACCAAGACACCGCGGAGGGCTTCCGCGCCGACCTCAACGACTACGTCAGGAAGTACGGCTTCCTCGCGCAGATCGTCCCCTACCGGGACGCCGAGCTGGAGCGGCTGCACCTGTACGGCCGCTACCTCCTCAACCGGCTGCCGCGCCGCGCGGACGGCGGCGTCGACATAGGCGAGGTCGACCTCAGCCACATGCGGGTGGAGAAGACCGGCGAGTACGACGTCTCCCTCACCTCCGAGGGGCCGACGACGATGCAGGGCTTCGGCGACGGTTCGGGCGGCGCGAAGGAAGCGGAGAAGTCGCTGCTGTCCGAGCTGATCGAGCGGTTCAACGAGAAGTTCGGCACGGACTTCACCGAGCAGGACGTGATCCGGCCGTTCGAGGAAGCCGTCGCCGACCCGAAGGTGCGACTGGCGGCCGTCGCCAACAACGACCCGGAAAACTTCGGGGTGGTCTTCGACGACGTCTTCGAAGACAAGATGGCCGACCACATCGACACCATCGCAGGGCTGGGCCGGCAGTACTTCGGCCCGGACAAGAGCTTCAAGAGCTCGCTCAACCGAAGTGCCCGGCGCGCAGCCTGGCGCATGATCCGTCAGGAAGAGGGCATCGACGACAGCGCGGCGTGACGCTGGGCGGGACCGGGCGGGCGCGGGATGCTGCCCGGCCCGGCCCCGCCTGGACGAGAGGTCATCGCGGCCGTCACACTGGCCGTGCGCCCGGGCGAGGCCATCGGTCTTGGACCGAGGACGCACCGGCGCATGACAGGCGAGGCCCTAGGAGGGGGAGGCGGGGGCGTGCCGTCACAGGTGATCTCCGATCGCTATGAACTCGTGCAGCCGCTCAGCAACGGCGGCATGGGCGATGTGTGGCGCGGCTACGACCGGGTGCTCGACCGCCCCGTAGCCGTCAAACTGGTGCGCCAGGCCGCCATCGCCACGCCCGCCATGGCGGAGGAATTCGCCAAGCGGTTCAAGCGCGAGGCACGCGTCACCGCACGCATCCAGCACCCCGGCGTCCCGCAGGTCTACGACGCCGTGCTCAACGAGTCGCACGAGCGGCTGTACCTGGTGATGGAGCTCGTCGACGGGATTCCCCTCGGCGACTACATCGACCCCCAGCAGCCGCTGCCGATGCCCTGGGCGGCCGCGGTCGCGGCACAGGTGTGCACGGTGCTGTCCCATGCGCACGCCGTGCCGGTCGTGCACCGGGACCTCAAGCCCGCCAACATCCTGGTGGCCGAGGACGGCACGGTGAAGGTCCTCGACTTCGGCATTGCCGCGGTCCTGCGCACGGACGTCACCAGGATCACCGTGACCGGGAGCCCGGTCGGCACCAGCCAGTACATGGCGCCCGAGCAGGTCCAGGGAGGACGGGTCACGCCGCGCAGCGACCTGTACGCGCTCGGCTGCATCCTGCACGAGCTGTGCTGCGGCCGCCCCCTGTTCGACGGGGACAACGCGTACCAGCTGATGCGGCAGCACGTCGAGGCCGCGCCCGTACCGCTGCGCCGGCTGCGGGACGACGTCCCGGAAGCACTGGAAGAGCTCGTCCTCCACCTGCTCCGCAAGCGTCCGGAGCGCCGGCCCGCCGACGCCCAGGAGGTGTACGAGCGGCTGCTGCCGTTCCTGCCCCCTCCCGGCCAGGCCCCGGCGCCGGACGAGGCCGGCCCCGCCGGCACCCCCGACCCCACGGGGGTCTACCGGCAGCCGTACGCGCCCCGCGCCCGCCCCGGGTCCCAGCCGTCTCACATCCCTCCCACCCACGCCGACCTGTCTGCCCCACCGGTGCCCCCGGCGCAGGCCCTCAGGATCCGCGAAGACATCAGGGCAGCACGCGCACAGGCGAACGCCCTGCTCAAGGAGGAGCGGTTCACTCAAGCCGCCGAGGTCCTCAGCGGTGTTGTCGAGCCGGCCGCCCTGACACTCGGTTCCGACAACGGCGAGGTGCTCGAGCTGCGCATGGAACGGGCGGCGGTCCACTTCCTCGGCGGCGACTACCGTCGGGCACTGCCCGAGTTCGACGCACTCGCCGGCGCCTTCTCCCGCACCGCCGGACCCACCAGCGGAGAAGCGCGCTCCTGCCGCGCCCAGGCCGCGCACTGCCGCGCCGAACTGGGCCAGGTCACGGTCGCCCTACAAGAGTTCGAGGCCGTTCTCCGCCAGGTGCGCGCCGTGGACAGCGACGCCAGCGACGAGGCGATCGAACTACGCCGAGCCATCGGCTTCCTGGAGCTGTCCGAGGGACGACTCGTCGAGGCCCGGCGGATGCTCGAACCGCTCCACGACGACATGTGCGTGGTCTACGGCCCCGACGACGAGGAAACCGTGGAGATCGCCGAGGCCCTGGCGCGGATCCACCTCACCCTGGACGGTACCCACGGGGGAGCACCGGAGGCATGACCGTCATGAACCTGCCCCGCGGGCGACTGCGTGCTCAACTTACTGGCAGCGCCTGGTCTCCCTCGCCTGCCACTACCTGACGACCGAGCGGCGGGAACGCTGGGACACGAAAGACGAGGGACAGTATGGAAGCCAAGTCGATGACCCTGCGCGACCTGTTCGGGCCAGACCGGCGTCTCGTCGTGCCAGTCTTCCAGAGACCGTACGTCTGGACGGAGGATAGGAACTGGCGCCCCCTGTGGGAGGACGTCACCGCCCTGGTCCACCGGAAGATGGCAGACGAGGAAGTCCATCCGCACTTCCTTGGCGCTGTAGTGCTGGATCAGATGCTGACGCCCACCGGATCGATGCCCGCCAGGCAGGTCATCGACGGCCAGCAGCGACTGACCACGCTGCAGGTCCTTATCGCCTCAGTTCGCGACGTCGCGCGGGAGCTCGATGTCCAGGACAGGTACGTGCGCGCTCTCGTCAAGCTGACCGCCAACGACGATGACATGACCGACGACCCGCACGCCGCCTACAAGGTGTGGCCTACCAACATCGACCGGGCATCGTTCCGCGCGGTCATGGACGGACAGCTGCGCCGGGCTGTCGACGTGGACGTCCCCGCCAGTCCGGGAGCCTCGGCGGTCGTCCAGGCGTACTGGTTCTTCCGCGACCGCACCGTCGAGTGGGCGCGAGAGCTGAGCTACGAGAACAGACTGGACGAGGGCTTCGATGCCATGGTGCGCGTGCTCCGCGACAAGTTCGAGTTGGTCGTCATCGACCTCAAACCCCAAGACAACGCCCAGGTCATCTTCGAAGCTCTGAACGACCGCGGTACCCCATTGCAGGCCTCCGACCTGGTCAAAAACCTGGTCTTCCAGAAGGCGGAGGAGCAAGGGCTCCCGGTGGAAGAGCTCTACCGAAACCTATGGGCGCAGCTGGAGACGCCAGACTGGCGCAAGGAGGTCCGGCAGGGAAGACTGAAGCGACCGCGGCTGGATGTCTTCCTCATGCAGTACCTGACCAGCGAACTCGCCGAAGAGGTCCTGGCCCCCGAGCTGTTCCTTACCTTCCGCAGGTACGTCGGGGAAGCTGAGACAGGTCTGGTGGACTTGATGCGGCGCCTGGTCGAGCGGGCAGGGGCCTACCGGCGACTGACAGACGAGGAACAGCCAGCCACATTGGAGGGCCGGTTCCTGCGCACGGTCGGAGTCCTGGACGCCAACACCGCCATGCCCGTGCTGCTGTGGCTGGTGACCCGCTTCGACGAGAGTGACCGGGCCGGCGCGATGGCCGCCCTGGACTCCTACCTGGTGCGACGCACCGTATGCCGCCTGACCACGAAGAACTACAACCGGCTCTTCCTGGAGTTGCTCAAGGAACTTAAAGCGAAGGACGACCCGACGGTCGTGACGGATTTCCTGCTTCGGCAGGATGCCGACTCCGGGTTCTGGCCTCGAGATCACGACATTCGCTACGTCTTCCGGTCCCAGCCGTTGTACAAGCAGCTCACCCGCGCGCGGTTGCGGCTGCTGCTGGCTGAGTTGGAGAACGCTCTTTACTCGGGCAAGACCGAGCGACTCGTACATGACGGTGAGCTGACGATCGAGCACCTGCTTCCTCAGACATGGGTGGAACACTGGCCGCTTCCCAATGGCGGAAGCCGCGAAAGCGTCGACGCCCATGAGCGCAGGCAGTCGCTCCTCCACACCATAGGAAACCTGACCCTACTCACCCGCAGACTGAACCCATCGGTTTCCAACTGCGCATGGGAGCACAAGCGCCCCGAAATCCTGTCGCACAGTGCGTTGTCATTGAACCGTTCCCTGCCTGCACAGTGGGACGAGGAGGCCATCCTTGCCCGGGCCGACCACCTTTCCGAGGTGTTCTCCCGGCGGTGGCAGCGCCCCGAGGGAGGCTCATCGGGGCCCTCGGTTGCGGGCTTCCCGGCACCCCGGATGGTGGCGCGGGAGACCATTTCCGCTGATAGGCCAGCGACGGTTAAGGTCCCTCAAGCCCGCCGCGACGTCGCCCTGCACATGCGAGAGGCCTTCGCTGGTCTCCCCGTCGGAACCGTCTTGACGGTGGCGCAGATCGTGGCGATCCGCACCAGCCAATACGAGGCCGGTGAAATCAGCGCGGGTGCCGTGGCCGCTAGGCTCCACACCGACAACGTTCCCGGCATCCGGGCCGTGCCCGGCTCGAGCCCTCTATCCGCACGCAAGATCAACTGAACCGTCCCGTATCCGCGCCGGAGTGTGTGGCGGAACCTCTATGGATGGGCCGGTCCGATCGGCTAGTACTCCAGCCGTAGATCGTGATCTGCCGATCGGGGCTGGTCCCAGGGCTTCGGCACGCGTGAGGGCGCCCGGTTTCGGGCCGGGTGCTTTAGCGCAGTGAGTGACGCTGGTAGCGCGACTCCGGTGGCCCGAAGGTCAGCCCATTCTCGTCGAGGGCGTTGGCGATGGTCAGTTGGCTGTGGGGAAAGCGGAAGCTGACGGCGACTGTTCCCTGGGCCATGTCGCTCCCGGTCCACTCCAGGAGCTCTACGTCCTGGAGGATCTGGCCCTGGAGGGCGCCCAGTTCGGCGCGCATGTCGTGGCGCCACTGGAGATCGAAGTCGGGCCACAGGACCGGCTGGTGGGGGTCCACCGTGTTCCAGGTGATCGAGAGGTCGTCGAACTTTTGGTGGTTGATCTCAACCTGTTCTCCGGTGAAATCGAGCAGGACCGGGCAGTCGGAGAACCACTCGTTGTCCTGAACGTCCCAGACCAGCCAGGCATGGGTCAACGGACGGCCGATGAGCGCACGCAGTTGCTGGCCGTGGCCTGCCACGACCGCGGAGCGACCGTTCAGCCAATCAGGCCGGTAGGTTTCGATCCCGAAGTTGAACACGCCAGGATCCTCTCAGAACCAGAAATCACGCGACTTACGGAGGCTCTGGGGCTGGTCCGGGAATGGGTGCGGCCACCGGTGATCATCGGTGTGTGAAGACAGAAGATCAGACGGTAGCCGCAGGTCACAGCATAGATCCTGCCCGGTGGCAGGACAGGTTCGAGGTCCTGATGGGCCGCATCGCGGGGCGGTTTGCCCGGGTGGAACCGCGGCGCCGGGCGAGGGCGCTGGTGCTCGGTTTGCTGTCGGACCTGCCACGCAAGAATTGCTGGACGCTCGCCGAGTACGCCGGGGACACGACCCCGGACGGCATGCAGCACCTGCTGTCCAGGGCCAGGTGGGACGCCGACGCGGTCCGCGATGACATCCGCGGCTTCGTCGTCGAGCAGCTGCACCACCACGACGCGGTGCTGGTCGTCGATGAGACCGGCGACCTGAAGAAGGGCACCGCCACGGTGGGCGTGCAGCGTCAATACACCGGCACCGCCGGACGCATCGAGAACAGTCAGGTGGCCGTCTACCTCGCCTACTCGACCCCGAGGGGGCACGCGGCGATCGACCGGGAACTGTACGTTCCGCGTTCCTGGGCCCAGGACACGGCCCGCTCCCGTGCGGCCGGGATCCCTGACACCGTCAGCTTCGCCACGAAACCCACGCTCGCCGCACGCATGATCGGCCGTGCGCTGGACGCCGGCGTCCCCGCGTCCTGGGTAGCCGGTGACGAGGTCTACGGAGGCAACCCCCATCTACGGACCGCGCTGGAGGGACGGCAGGTCGGCTATGTCCTCGCCGTCGCCTGCGACCACCAGATCACTACCCGCGCGGGCAAGTTTCGCGCCGACGTCCTGGTCAAGAAGCTGCCGAAGCGAGCCTGGCAGAAGCTCTCCGTCGGCGCCGGAGCGAAAGGGCACCGCTTCTACGACTGGGCCCTGGCCGACATCGCCGACGACCGGCCCGGCCACCGCCATCTACTCGTCCGCCGAAACCGGCGCACCGGAGAACTCGCCTTCTACCGCTGCTACTCGGCGGCAAGAGTGCCGCTGTCCGCCCTTGTGAAAGTGGCAGGACGCAGATGGACAGTCGAGGAGACCTTCCAGTCCAGCAAGGGCCTGGCCGGGCTCGACGAACACCAGGTCAGGCGCTGGACATCCTGGTACCGCTGGGTCACCCTCGCGATGCTCGCCCACGCCTTCCTTGCCGCAGCCACCGCCGACGAACGTGCGCAGGAGCCACCTCCGGACGACCTGGTCCCGCTGACCTGCAACGAGATCCAGCACCTGTTCACCACACTCGTCGCCCAGACCGTCCACACAGTCATCCACAGGCTCCGTTGGTCCGAGTGGCGACGACGCCACCAGGCCCGGGCCCGCGCCTGCCACTACCAGCGGCGGACCGCCCAACAACCCTGAAGATCACGATCTACGGCTGGAGTACTAGGCTACGGGTCTCTCCTTTCGCAGGAGGGGTCTCAGAAACACCCCGCCGGCTCCGTAAGGTTCCGTCGGGGTGTTTCGTTGTCAGAGCGAAGGTTGCCACGAAGCCATCGCCGTCTAATGACGACCACGCCCGCAACCCCATCCGCGAGTACCACGAGCAGGGAGATGCGTCCATGAGCGACGAATCTACTCAGAGCGGCAGTCTGGAGAATTCAATTCGCACGCTCGGCGGCCTGTGGGACACCACCCGCGGCTTGACCGTCCTGCGCGATGCCGGATACACCCCGGACGAGAAGCATGTGCGCAGAACCTACCGGCGCCTCGCCGAAGCCGGCCTGCTGGTCAAGGTGCAGGACCGACCCGTTCAGTACCGCGTCATCGAGCAGTGAGGGCCACGATCGTCATCGAGTAGCGCCTCATCACCACCGACCCGAGACGCAACTACCACCGCCCGGACTGCACCCCCCGGGGTTCCACTCCAGCAGGGCGGTCAACGTGGAGAAGGAGCGAACGACCCACCCGATCCTCTATGTGGCCGAGGTCGAGGCCCGCACCGAACAAGAAGCCCTGCGTGGCAGGAGCAAGCATGGGCACCAACTCGTCGTCAGCGGGATAACCTCTTCCGCGGCACTCAGGCCGTAGGTCCGAACCACACGTCTTCCAAGGTCACGATACGTACGAGACCATTTGGTTTGTCAGACCGCACGGATAATCTGACGGGCGTGTACGACATGACGGACCCGGTCGCCGCCCGGCAAGCAGCGATCGCCGCTGAACGAGAGCGCCTAGCACGAGCACGTGAGCGCCGGGACAGCCAGGAGCCCTCGGGCGTGAGTGGTTTCGTCCAACGCAAATGGCGTTGGCTCGGTGTCGGCGGCAGCGAGGCCGTCGAAGCCGTGCTTGCCATGCTCACTGAAACGGTGGCCGTCGCCGGCATGCCTGAGGCCGAACGGTTGGTGCTCACTCGGGCGCTCGCCGGGGATCCAGACCGCGAGGACTTGCTGCTGGCGGTCCGCACCGGGCTGAGCCACCTGGCGCCGGCGTCGGTCCTCGGCCACATGCGCAACCTCTGGGAAAACGGGGTGCGATGGCTCAACGAGGCAGGCTCGGAACGCTGCCGACTGCTGTGTTCGACCGCGCCCGGCCTAGATCTCGTCAGCAAGCGTTCCCACGCGGTCACAGGCGGCCCCGCCTTCTCCCTCTTCGCGACCGCCGCCACCCGCGGTGCGGTCCCCATACTCAACCGCTTTCTGGACGAACTCCTCACCTGGGCCCCCCTGACCGTCATCGACGACCTGATCGACCACGGTGGCCTGCTGGCCGAGGACGCGCCCTGGAAAGTACGCGGCGACGAGGAACGTCTCTACCTGCGCGCGCGCCTCGCTCCCGAGAAGATCACCAAACAGGAGGCCGGACGGCTCGACTGGCAGGCCTATCTGCGCCGACAGTCCTTCCTGTCGGGTGAGACGCTCACCCGACAGGAACCGGACGACGTCTGGGACCTCCTGTACGACGTCGTCATCGACGGCGACACAGCGGCCGTTGATGCACTCGACGCGGTTCTCCCGCGAGCCCAGCAAATCGAATTGCGTGACCTCAAGTCCGGTGCCCTGTCCGGACAGTGGCCGCCGAGCATGGGCGAGGACCGCGGCCTCTGGCGTCTGATGGCCGCACTGTGGAAACCGCGGGAGCTTGTCGACGCCGGACGCAGTCCTTTCTACGCGCTCGTCGCCGTAAATCGGGCGTACGACCTGATCAAGGCGGGCGAGATGGATGCGGCTGCACGGCAGGCGCACTCCCTGACCCGTGGCGGCAGTGGCCGGAAGGTCCCCGCGGAGTTGGTTCACGAGGGACACGCCATCGCAGCGTACGCAGCCGTGGAACAGAGCGAGCGGGCCGAGTCGGCCGCCGGACGGGACAGACTGCTCGACTCCGCTGAGGAGTACGCCGAGAGGGCCGCCGAGCAGGGTCCTGTCGCCGAACGCAACCTGCGGCTCCTGCGGGCTTGGAGGGGGACGAGGCGGAACCAGCGCGGTCCATTCAGTAACCCCTTCTTCGAGATCGGCCTCGACCACGGTGCTGAGTCGTGGGAGGAACGTTGTAGGGAGATATTCCGCCAGCGCGAGGGCGATGCCAGGGCCCAGTCCGCTCTGAACTGGGCCGAGGAGCGCATCCGTGGGGCGCTGCATGATGAGGCCGGCTGGGACGTCTTCTACCAGTTGCCACTTGACCGGTCGCAGTACGTCATGGCCGCACAGGTGCCGCGGCATCTCGTGCCTCCGGTTGAAGCCTTGCCGCGTCGTTCTCCGGTGACGAGCGGCAACGAACTGGAAGCCATCCGTGTTCGCGCCGCGGTCGAACTCCTCAACGATTTCAGGACCACCGCTCCACGGCTCGACCGTCACAGTTCCACGCAATAACCACACCGGCGTCCATGTCACGACCAACTGCCCGTATCGAACGAAGCAGGCCTGATGCCTCCCAAGAAAAAGACTCCCAAGAGAGAGCGCCCGCACCGTCCGTGCCCCGCTTGCGGACAGACACAACCCGGTGCAAGGGGCTCGGAGGCACCACACAAACCCGGTGGACTGAAGCGCCGTAGAGAACGCAGCTCCGATACTTCGGCCCAGTCGGTGAGCACCAGCGTCGCCGAAGCTCCCGTCTGCCCCGATCCGATCGACGCGATGACAGTGATCAAGGGAGTGACGGAACGCGTACCGAAGGCACTGGAGGCTGCCGGAGCCGACGAGGCGCCCCCGTCCGGGGCGCTTGCTATGGCCGTGCGCAGGGCGGTCCTGGACGAATTCCGTACGCGTGCCCAGTTCGCCGGACGACTCGCCGAGATCGACGCGCTGCTCTGGTCCCGAGCCGGCGACAGCCGCGAAGCTGTCAACGGGGCGATGACGGCGCATCTCCGAGAACTGCGGCTGCTACGAGTGACAGAGCCGGAAGAAAGCGACCGGTTCGTGGTGACCGAAGGCGAGGGAGACGCCTTTGAACTGCTGAGCCCGGCGTACGTCGACGAAATGACAGGGAAAGTCATCCTTGCGGGACAACTGCGGCGTGTTGCCAGCCCCGCGGGCATGAAGTGGGGGGAGGAAGCATGACGGCAGCCGGGATCGACTTCGGGACCACAAACTCCGTTGCCGCCCAATGGAACGGCGAATACATCGAAATCCTGGAGATCGGTGGGCAGGGCCTGGACGCCAACTGGGGGCGCAGGGGCTTCGAACTGCTCTACCCGTCGGTCGTCGGCACGAGCTCCCTGCGGCCGGGCACGCTGTTCGGCTGGGAGGCGAAACTTCGTTCCGAACAGGCCGTCGAGGCGTGTAAGCGGATGCTGCGTGAAGAACCGTTCGTCGATCTAGGCGGCCAACGGTTCGCCGCTACCACCGCCGCAGCCGGCGTCTTCCACGCCATCGCCAGGGCTGCAGAGGAGGAAGCCGCCACCGAGATCCGCGAGGCCGTCATCACCGTACCCGCCAATGCGACCGGTGCGGCACGATTCCGCACGCGGGAGGCTGCCCGGGCCGCCGGGATCAAGGTCCGCACTCTGCTGAACGAACCGACGGCAGCTGCGATCGCCTACGCCCATGCGCTGAAGGTCAATGGCGAGTTCCTGGTCTTCGACTGGGGCGGCGGCACGATGGACGCCACCCTTCTCTTGCACGACGACGGCTTCTTCGACGAGAAGGCAAGCCGAGGTGTCAACCGTCTGGGCGGACTGGAGATCGACGCCCGGCTACGCCGCATGGTTCTCGACCGGGCGCCCGCTCGCGGGCGCTGGAGCGACTCAGAGAAGCGCATGTTCGCCCTCGACATCGAGCGCGCCAAAATCCTGCTCTCCAACCAGGAGTCGGTCGCCGTCCAGACACCTGACGGCGTGCACGTCGAGATTGGGCAGGACGAGTTCTCCGAGGCCATCCAGGACCTCATCACCCGTGCGCTCGACCCGGTTGAGGAATGCCTGATGCAGGCTCGGATGGATCCGAGCAAACTCACTGCGGTACTGATGATCGGTGGCAGCAGCCAGATCCCCGCGGTACGCACCGCCGTCTCCGAGGCGCTCGGCTGCGAACTCGTCGACACCGCAATGTGCAACCCCATGACCGCGGTGGCCGAAGGAGCAGCGATCAGCGCGGCCGCCATGAACGGCGACCTGAAGAGCATCATCCGCGTGGTCAACACCCACGCCCTCGGCACGATCACCACGGACCGCGACGGCAAGCGACGATTCAGCGCCCTCATCGACCGGAACCAGCGACTGCCCCAACAGCGCGTGAAGTCGTACGAGCCGACCAGGGACAACATCTCCCAGCTGACCGTAGAAGTCTGGGAGGGAGACCCAGACCGCGCTGTGGACCACCCGGACAATGTCAAACTGACCGACCTCATCCTGACGTACCCGCGGCATTGCACAGTCGAGGACGGCGTCTTCGACCTGGAGTACACCTACAGCAAAGAAGGTCTGCTGACCGTCAAGGCGACCCTTCAGAAGACCGGGGAACCCGTCCTCGAAGGAGAGGTGAAGGTGTTCGGAGACGGAAACGTCCTGCCGGAGGTGAAGAAGGAACTCGAGCGCCTCCTCGCCCTCGCCCCGTCCGCCCGGCCCGCCTCCACCCCGACCCATCCGCAGCAAGCCAACCCCGCCGTCCAGAGGGGCGGAGTACCCAAGCCTGGCCCGCCGCAGTCCTCAGCCCGATCGGCCCATAAGGGCGTGGCGACTCCCCCGCTCATCGTGGACGGCTCCAACCTCGCCTGGAACGGCCGACCCCCACGTACAGCGGGCGGAAAGCCCAGTTTCGCGGCGCTGGAGGCGGCTATCCGGTCATTGCGGCTCAAGCACCCCCACCGTGACATTCACGTGGTGGTCGACGCCACTCTGCGCCACGACGTGTCTGTCGACGAGCGCCCCAGGGTGGAAGCTGCCATTGCCGGCGGAGAGGTCGTGCAGCCCCCCGCCGGGACCGAAGGCCGTGGCGACGCGCTGGTGATCAGCATTGCCGAGGAGGTCGGCGGGGTCATCGTCTCCAATGACAACTTTGCACCGTTCCAGAAGGCGAACCCATGGCTCCTGGAGGCGGGGCGGGTCCTAGGGGCCACTCACTCCCAGGGAGTGTGGGTCTTCAACCGGCGTGTACCGAATCCGGCAGCGGCCGCTCGGCCGAGGTGACGCGCTCGAGGTAGCGAGGCGCGGACTGTGACACTCGCTACGGGGGTTCACCAGTCCGGGCCAAGACAGCGAATTGCGCTATGTCAGCCCGAGGGGGGGGAAGGCCCACCGCAGACCGCCTACACGATGCCGATCACACGAAGACGCCACAACAAATGATCAGGGGGAGCACGTGGAGGAACAGGACATCAAGGCGGTCGTCATAGCCGCCAAGAGGCTGGACATCATCCGGTGCGGACCGGAGTCCGGGCTGAAGCGGTGGGCTCATCTTTCACTGTGCGTGCTCGACGCCGTCTTTTCGATCAACGCCCATTACTCAGGCGTCGTGAACGTGTGCCGCAGATACGCCGACCATGTGGGCCTTGAGCACCGGCTGTACCCGCGCGGCACCGAGCACCCCGGTGGTGAGGAGCCGCTGTCCCTGTTCGCGCAGTGTGCTGCGGACATGGACGCCCTGGCCGCCGTCCTCGACAACCGTGGACGCACGTCTCCGAGGGGCGGGATCCTTAAGGCCGAGGCGGCCATGGAATACGCGCGGATCCTCGTGGACCACGGCGTGAATCTCCTCATCGACGTCGAGAAGCTGCTGGCCGACGAAAATCGCCTCGCCAAGGTTGAGAAGGCGCTGGCCCAGGTGCCGGGCCATGGCGCCCACGGGGTCCGGCTCAGCTACCTATGGATGCTTGCTGGCGACAACACGGGCATCAAGCCGGACCGTATGGTCCTGAACTGGCTCGCCCACGTTTTGAAGCGTCCGATGCGCGTGCCTGAGGCCCGCACACTGCTGACTGCTGCAGCGCAGATCATCAGCTGCACTCCCTGGGAACTGGATCACGCCATCTGGCTCAACCAGCGCAGCACGGGAAAGTAGTTCACTTCCTGGAGTCGCGGTTCCTCCCCCTCAAGACAAAGCCGCCGCGGCGGCCCCGGCGGCATGCCCTGGATCGAGCTGTGCGATCAGACCGTGGCGCAGAGGCCTCACGGGAGGGCCTATTGATGTTTTCCGGTCGTTCCAGGAAAATCCCCGCCTGGGGGGATCGACGCCGGGTCCCCGACGGAGGGGGAAACCGTGGCCGAGTCCGGTGAGAGCGCAGTTTTCGACTTCATGATGGTGCGGGCACCCAATACGCTCGCTCCGCTGCGGCAAAGGCTGAGATACGTAGCGGACTGGCGGCTCGAGCCTCAACGCGACGTCTTCCACGTCGCGGGCGAAGCCGACCTGCGCAGCCTCGTCGGCAAGTCGTCCGTTGCGAAGGTGGTCGTTGACGCGGTCACGGCCTGGAACGGTGCGGACCAGGAGGGTGCCCTGGCCGCGCTCAAGGAGTCGCTGGCCACGTTCATGATCGCCCGACGGCCGCTCGGCGTTGCGCCGCCTGCCCCGCCTCCCCCGGGACTGCCGGTGGAGCCGGAGGTGCCCGCGGTTACCGTCGAGGAGCTTGAGGACGGCGCCTACCTACGGATGGACGATATCCTCTACCTCCTCCAGGACCGCCTGGAACGCCTGCAGCAACAGGATGTTGTCGGGCCCCTGCACGAGGTACAGCGGGTGCTGTGGGCCGTCGAGAGTGACGACGATGTGCACGCGCTCGACCAGCGCTTGACAGTCGCGCTGGGGGTGTCGCCGGAGCGATACGTGCTCGGCGGTGACAGCCTCTCGGAACGATGGGGCCGTGCGCAATCCCTGCTCTACGACGCCCTTTATGTCGACTACGTCTGCACACGGTTCACCGAGATTAACCTCGACTCGCTGATGGAGGCGCTGCGCGCGCTGCACGCCGTCCAGATCGTCGCCCTTGACGCGTTGGTCCGTCGGCTGACCGGCAAGGTGTCTGCGGCGGCGGACCAGGACCCGCTCTTGCCGGAGGACCGGGCGGCACTGCAGCGGGCCGAGGTCATGTGGCCTGCACTGGCCGGCTGGGACCTTAAGACGGCGCCAGCCGGTTTCCCCCTCGTCGGCTCGCGGGACGACCTGGCCGAGCTGCTGCGCGTACCCGTCACGATGCACCAAGTCTTCGCCCGGCTGTTCTGGTACCTGCGGCCGTTCAACCGGATCCGCCCGATCGGCGTCGGCGACCTCAAGATCGTCCGCCAGAAGCTCGTGGCGTACCTCCCCGGCGAGATATCGCACATTCACAACGTGATGAAGGGCGAGTCCCGCGGGCGCAACCACCGCCGCAAGGAGCGGACCGAGGAGCTCTTCCAGCTGACCGGCTCGCGCACCGAGGACGGCACGACCGAGAACCAGACGACCGACCGGTTCGAGCTCAAGAGCGAGGCCGACACGGTCATCAAGACTATGTTGAATGTCAATGCCAACGCCAACGTCACGACGAGTGGGAAAATTTTCACGCAACGGGTGACGGCGAGCGCCGGGGGCGGGTTTGCCTACAACCGCTCCTCGGAAAACCACATCAAAACCGCACAGAACTTCGCCCGGGACGTGGTCACCAAGGCCGTTGAGCGGGTCGAGACGAAGACTACCTCCACGCGGTCCACAACCAAGCTCTTCGAGACGGTGGAGCATAACCGGCAGGAGTTCGAGAACGAAGAGGGCGAGCACATCAGCGGTATCTATCGCTGGCTCGACAAGAAGTATGAGGCCCAGGTCTACAACTACGGCCGCCGAACCATGTACGAATTTGCCATCCCAGAACCGGCGGCTTTATGGGTCACGGGACGGCTCCTCGGGTTCGAGGCCGAACTTGACGTACCGCAGCCGCCGCGGGAGCCGCAGGAGAAGAGGCTCGACCTAGGCTTTGGCGCCTCCGATATCACAGTGGAGAAGTACCGGGAGCTGGCGAAGGTCTACGACCTTTCCGGGCTGCCCATCCCGGCGGAGACGATGACGGTCGCGCTTACTGGCGACGCCGGCAACGGCTACATCTCGGGCAACAGCGTGTCGCTGCAGAACGACTGGCACGCGGTGACGAAGACCTGCGAGGTCAGGGGCATCATCGGCTACGACCTGGAGAGGGTTTGGGTCGAGGGGCACATCGACTACAACGGGCAGGACAACGCCAATCGCTTCACTGTGACGGTGAACGGGGTCTCCTGCAAGGTGCTCGACCACGTCCACGAGTACTGGTACCTCCCGGAGAAGTTCGAGGGAAACCTACCCGCGCCCGAGGGTGGCCCGCTCCCACTCACCTCGGAGACGATCTCGTTCGCGTTCGGATTCCGCCGCGTGGGCAACTACGGACTCATCGCCTCGGCACGCCTGCGTCTCGGGTCGGCCGGGCGCGAGGCCTGGCAGCAGAAGGTCTACGAGGTGGTCGCGAACGTCGAACGCGAGCGGGTCACGCAGGTCAACAAGGAGGCGCGGCTCGCGTACGAGGCCGAACTGTCGACCTACCGCAACAGGCTCTCGGAACTGGCGGGTTTGCGGCTGGTGGACCTTATCCAGGGCTCCAGCGACGCAACGAACCGCGCGCTCATGGACGAGGAGATCAAACGCGCCTGCATCTCCGCCATCACCTGCGAGTTCGACACCGACCAGTCCGACGACCTGCTGCCGAAAACCCCTGCCATGGACGAGCTGCAGGTCGACCTCGACGTGACTCGATTCGAGGTGCACGACGCCCTTATCCGTCCAACGGATGAGGAACAGGGCCAGAACGACGACGGGAAACCGAAGCGCACGACAGCCGGCTTCGTCACATCCCCGCTGCCCACCCGGCTTCCGGCCGCCAACCTCGCCAATACCCGGACCAATGCGTTCCTCGTGCAGTTCATTGAACAGGCTTTCGAGTGGGAGCGGATCTCATACCTCTTCTACCCGTACTACTGGGCGCAGCGAAAGCACTGGCTGTCGTTGATGAGCCGCGTAGACGGCCTCGACCCGACCTTCTCGGCATTCCTGCGAGCCGGGATGGCCCGAGTACTGCTGTCCGTCACCCCGGGGTACGAATGCGCCGTCCACCACTATCTCTTGACACGCCAGCCGTGGCAGGGCGCGTGTGAACCACCAGTCATCGACGACAATCTATTCGTCCCGCTTTTCGAGGAGGTACGGGAGCAGTCTGTCGACGACCGGGACGGCGGCGTGCCCGAGGGCGAGCCATGGACGTTCATCGTCCCGACCACCCTCGTCTATCTGCACGCCAGCACCACCCTGCTGCCCGACCTCGAAGCGGAACGAAAGACACAGGAGGAGAAGGAAGGCGGCAACCACGGGACACCGGACGCCGAGACTCCGACCGCCGGAGAGAAAACCGCGAAGGTAGAGGTCGGAGACGAATGACGGCCCGGCCAGCGTTCCTGGAGCTCACAGCGGAGCGCCGCCCCCAGCAGGGTGACTTCCTGCGCCGCCTTGAGGCCGCCGAGCCGGTGAGCCGAGCGGAAACCGAAGGGGACACCGCAGTCGTGACGTGGCGCCGGGTCCGGGGCGCCTACCTCGTTGCGGCCCAGGACTTTGCGAACGTGGTCGGCGGCCAAATCCTGCAGGTGACCGTGCCGTTCGACGACGAACCGGTGGTGATCGACGGAAGTCTCGCCGGGCGGCTCCTCGACATCTACGCCGCCTGCGGCTGGGACGGCGTCGCAGCCGTCGAGCATTCCATCCGGGAACATGTGTCTGTGGCGCACGAGGACCTGTCCGGCGGGACCGTGATCGCCCCATGGGTGGCCGCCTGGAAGTTCTTTCGCATCACCCGGAACGCCGTCGGGATCGTCGTTGCCCAATGCCTTGTCGACCTGGAGGCACGGGTCGCCCTTCAGGTCAGCTCCAACCTGGACGACGTCCTGACCAAACTCGACCAGCTACGGGATGACCTCGGCATCACTTCCAAGAAGTTGGAGATCCCACCGCCCCCGATAGTCGCATTCCCGAGCCCGCACGTCATCGTGGTGTACCGGGCGTCCAACACCGACCTGGAGAAGACATACCACGCAGCCATGCTCGAGTTGGTCGGACATCGAGACCAACTGGACAACCTGGTGAACTCGCTCACCGAGGCGGAGAGCGCACTCCTGGGTGCAAAGCGCATGGACGACTTCCACCGGGTGCGCCTCAGCAAGCTCCCCCCCCGGGACAGCCCGAAGACCCAAGCAGCCGCCAAGAGGGTCGAACAGCTCAAGGGCCTCGTGGCAGAGGCTGAGGCGGTACTTCGGACCGTGCAGGAGCAGTTCGTGGCGAACGCGCCGGCCCTGTTGCTCCTGCTGCCCGTGATGCAACGGCAATGGGAGCCGCCGCGGATGACCCAGGCGCTCGGCGAAATTCTCCAGGAGGTTAAGTCATCGGTCCAGGCCCACCAGCCACCGTCCGGTCCGCGATGGGTCTCCTCGCTCGCAGGCGTGGGCGGCGGCAGCGATCCGATTCCGCCAGACGTCGTGGCACGGCTGAATATCCCAGGCGAGGGGTTCGAGCGCCACGCAGTCCGGCAGGCAGCCGCTCGGTTCGAGTCGGAGCCCGAATTTGTGGGCCTCGTCGTCGAACCCCTCTGGGCCGACCTGCTCGACCACCGCGTGCCCCGCACCTCCTTCCTTTACGCGGTCGGCACCTGGTACCTCGTCGAACTGGGCGATCACCTCATGGAGCGGGCAATCGACGCACAGTCCCGGGCGTCATTGATGAAGAACCTGCGGACACTCGCGGCGCTCGTTTCCCTCGCCATGATCTGGATCCCGCCAGCCAGCGCAGCCGTCAGCGGCGCAGTACTCGCAGTCGATCTCCTGCTCATGGCGGAGAGTCTCTACGGCGTCGCAGCCGGCTATGCCGAGGCGGGAACGGCGATAGGCCTGGCAGGGGCGGTGACGGGGAGCGGGGTCGAGGCGCTCTCGACAGCCGCCCGCTACTGCGCCTACCGGCGGGACGTGCTTGCCACGCTGCCCGTCCAGCTGGCCTTGGAGCTCGCGACGATACCGCTGGGCATACAGTCACGTGAGGTGCGCAGGCTGCTTCTTCTGCGCGGCTACTACAACGACCTACAGACGATCGCGGCCTGGGACCCGCGACCGGACCAGCGGTGAGGCACGACGATGTCTTTCATCACGATTGTCGGCAAAGCCGCCAAGCAGAACGACGTCGACCTGGGCGAGTCCCTCAAGGCCCCCCTCTACCCGCCCCCCGCGCACACAGAGCCGGAAGGGAACATGGTCCGTCTGCTTCGCGAGCACGCCGTGGCTGGGCAGTCGCTCGGCACTCCGGCCTGGACAGCACGCCGCGAATTCCTGATTCAGAAGGTCGTCGAGTACCTCAAGAAGAAGGCCCGAGCGAGCGCCCTCGCTGGCGGTGACTACATCCCGTTCTGGATGCACCTCGGTTGCGCGTCGCCGGTGAAGGCAGCCATCGTGGTCGTCGATATGGTGGCGGAAAACCCCAAGGGCGTGCTCAGCAACCTACCGCGGGTTAACGCCAAGCCGGGGGTCGGTCGCGAGGGCTTGTTCAACGGATTGCTCTTCGAGCGCCTCGCGAACAATCATGTTGTGCTGCACCAGGACCTCCGCAACATCTCCGAGGCGCACGTCGGCGATCTCAATAGCCGGCTGGCGTCATCGTCGACCCGGCTTATCGATGTGCACGGCCTCGGTCCCGACCTCGACCCGCGGGGGACGTTCGGCCCACCGCAGCGAGCGACGAACTGGTGGCTATCCAAGCCGCGGGGTGAGGGCAAGGAGGCGCCTTTCCTGAAGGACGTCGCCCCGGCAGAGGCCTACGCTTGGAAGGAGTGGCTTGACTGCGCCTATGTGTCTCCACTGATCGTGCCCGGAAGGAGTAAGATCGTTTACTGGACGATCAGTGCTGGGCTTGAGATCAAACGACCGGCCGCCGCCGACTCGGGCCTGTCCCGCCAGATCGGGCAGATGCTCGGTCGGCTGCAGGCCTCAGACATGGTCCGGATGACGCTGGACGGCGCCGCAGTGTCCACACCGGTGCCAGCCCGCGCGTTTATCTTTCTGCCCGAGAGCCGCTGGCTAGTGGGAGCCACCGGGAGCCTGAAAAACACGACCGACTATGACTTCGTCAGTACCTCCAGCGGCGGCTATCTCGAGACATACCTGCGGCTGCGGATCCGCTTCGATACCACACCGATCGACCAACTCACGGCGCTGCTCTTTCGCGCCGTCCTCTAAGGGCTGTGCCAGACGGCCATTCGGCCAGCACTCGGGCAGGCCGCCGTCGGCAGCGAGGGCTCTAGCGGTTGGGAGAGCGCCCGCAAGGCCATGGAGTGCGAGTGAATGTTGGCGCGCGGGTTGCTCGGGCCGGTCTTCGTGCCCCGGCTCCAGGTGACGGGGATGAACGGCCGCCGGTCCAGCCGCCGAAGCGTGGTTTTTGACCAGGTTGTCACTGCCCCCCCGACTCGGTGCCCGTTTCGAGTCACTGCATTCGCCTCCCCCGTCATGCCCATGGCCGATATTGTCGTTGTTCATGGGGACTTGGGGGAGCAGAGACGCACAATTGGAGGCGGGCCGCGTATGGCGTCCGCAGCCGTCGGCGAAGCCGGATGTGACCCAGGACGCGATAGTCGTCGTGCCCGGGATCATGGGCAGTGAGCTGCGCGACGCCAAGACCGGCGACCTGTTGTGGGGGCTGAGCGTCCGCCTGCTGGAGCGAGCGTGGCGGCGTGGAGACGGCCTGGAACACCTTCGCACCACACCGGAGGAGCTGGAAGGCAGCACCGGGCGGGTTCGTGCCACTCGACTGCTGGCCGTGCCCGCGTGGGCGCCCTTCCTACGAGGCGTCGAACCGTACTCGGACCTGCTACGGACCGTGACGGAGGCCGCCGCGGCCCCGGAGGCGGTACTCGCCTTCCCCTACGACTGGCGCCTGCCGGTCCAGCACAACGGGGCACTGCTGGCCGCAGCCACCCGACAGCACTTGGAACAGTGGCGTACCCGAGTCGAGTCCAGCGCCGACCTGCGCGCCCTGTGCGAGGACCGCGAGCCGCGCCTGGTCTTCGTCGCACACTCCATGGGCGGCCTCGTCACCCGTGCTGCCCTCGCACACGAGCACGACCTCATCCCCGACACGCGAGCCGTCATCACCTTGGGCACGCCCTTCCTCGGAGCCGCCAAGACCGCGATCATCCTCAACGGTGACCGCGCCAACCCCACGCCGGCTCTCCCGCCGCGGCGGATGCAGGCCCTGGCAGCAACCCTGCCGGGTGTCCACGACCTGCTACCCGACTACCGCTGCGTCGACGAAGGACTGGAGATCGCGCGGCTGTCGCCCGAGACCGTCGAGGCCATCGGCGGCAGCAAAGAACTCGCTGCCCGCGCCCAGGAATTCCAGACGCGGATGCGTACCGCCACCCCCGCACTGCCCGGCCACCGGGCCGTCGTCGGTGTGGCCCAGCCCACCGTCCAAAGCCTGCACATCGAGAGCGGCGTCGTCCACGCCCGCTACGAGGCGTTCCGCGCGTACGCCGACGGAGAACTCAGACGGGATGCCGACGGCATACCGGAACGGCACGACCGGGCAGGTGACGGCACCGTCTACCGCGACTCCGCCTCCATCGGCACACCCGCCTCCACGACCTACCTCCCCGTCCAGCACGGAGCACTCGCCAAGCACAGCACGGCACTGCGCTACGTACACGCGGTACTGACCGAGCACGACGAACACCTCGGCCCCCCGATGGGGACCGGCGAGCTGGGCCTGGTCCTGCCCGAAGAAGGAGTGCCGGCCGGGCAGGCATGGACCCTGCGCGTGACCGGCACCACCTCACCGGCCGGCGTGACCTGCCACGTGAAGGACGCCGCGACAGGAAGGGCAATCGCCCGCCCGCGGCTGTCGGGCCGCGACGGCGCACTGGCCGCCCAGGTCACCCTCCCCGACACCGGCCTGTACCGGGTGAGCCTGGACAGCGGCGGCAACGCGGCAGTCACCCAACTCATCCTGGCCATCGCGCCTGAAGACGCCGACTGAGGCCGCCCGATGCCACCAGCCTCCCCACCACCGCTGGAATTCTTCCCCATCGACATCGGCGACTACCGGCATCACCCGCCACTACCCACCGCCGAAGAGGTCGAGGCAGTCGCCGCCGAACTCGCCCCCTTCGCCCCTCGCTACCAGCCCTGGCAGGTGGCAGGGAGCGAACGTACCGCCGACGCCGTTCAGCAGCGCCTGAGCGAATGGGCCCACCCGTCCAGCACCGGCAACACGATCCTGTACTGGGCCGGCCACGGCGAGAGTGACGGCGAGACCGCACTCCTCGCCCACACCGGCAGCCCCCACCCGCTCGTCCACAGCGGCATCTCACCGCAAGACATCCTCACCTACCTGACGGCCCGGCAGAATCACCCAGACGCAGAAGACACCTGGGCCATCGTCGTCATCGACGCGTGCAAGTCGGGACGCTTCATCGAACTCCTCAGCGCCCAGGCCCACTTGAAGACCAACGGCCCACGGAACTTCCTGCTCGTAGCAACCTCCCAGGACGGAGACGCGAATCTGGGTGTCTTTCGACACGCCCTGCACACCGTCCTGGGCACCACCTTCGCCGCAGACAGCACCATCGACCTGCGGGCTCTAGGTGACGAGCTCAACCGCAACCTCCACGGTTGCCCAGTCCTGCCCCACACCGACACGGGACGGGCCCTCCTCCACAGAGCCGTCCCAGCAGCGGCGGGAGCGGTCACTACCACGCTCGACATGCTCGCCGAGATTCAGGCGGTCATCGACCAACTCCCACGCGACGAGCAAAAACACTTCCTTCCCAAGGCGGCCGGTGCCGAACTCGGCGAACTTGCCTGGTACTTCGAGGGACGTCAACAAGAGCGCGACACCATCCTCTGCTGGCTCGATACCACCACCAACGGAATGCTCGTGGTCACCGGTGCCGCAGGCTCCGGCAAATCCGCACTCCTGGGACACATCCTGCTCCACACGCGTCCCGACCTCAGCAGCATCCTGCGCCGCAGCGGTCACCTCAGCCCGCTTCCGGCAGGCATCCCCTGCCCCAGCGACCATTTCGACGCTGTCATCCACCTGACGGGCACCACTCCCCAGAACCTGATAGCACGACTGGCGCTCGCAGCCAGGCTCCACGAGGCACCGCGCGACCGGCCTCTGAACGAGCAGATCGACTGGCTCCTCGGTGAACTGCGACTGCGGGCGCAGCCCTTCACAGTTCTGCTCGACGCGCTCGACGAGGCCCAGACCCCGCTCGTCATCGCCGACCAGATCATCCGCCGCCTCGCCGAACTCCCCAGCACTCGCGTGGTAGTCGGCACCCGTCGCTCGACCAAGGAAGGCCCCGACCTTCCACAACCGGCCGACACCAACCTCCTCGACGCCCTGGGCACGAACCGCACAGCTACCGATCAGCCACACGCAACCGTGAGCGTCGAACGCGACGCGGACGCAATGGTCCGCTACATCCGACGCAGACTGCAGCGGGCCGTCCAACTCGGCAAGCTCACAGCCTCACCCACACAGATCACCCAGGCATCAGCCGACCTTGAGAACAGCGGCCACGAGTTCCTGCACGCACGCCTCGCCGTGCACGAGATCATCCACGACCCGCGGCTTCTCCACGACCCGACCCCGCTGCGCAACAGCAGCCACCGGCAACTCTTCGCCCGTGCAGTCCACCGGCTTTCAGCGCGTAATCCGGCCTTCCAGCCGCTGCTCCATGCCCTGGCACTCGCACAAGGACGCGGACTTCCGGTCCGTGACGGGATCTGGTCGACGATCGCCGCGGCCATTGCTCCCCAGGACACGGCCATCCCCGACAGGGCGATCAGTGACCTGAAAGCAGAGGCCGCGCCCTACCTGATGCTCGACACCGAAGCCGAGCAGTCCGTCTACCGCCACGCCCACCGAACCTTCAGCGAACACTTCGCACAGGCCGGTCAGGCGGACGAGCGCCTCCACCAACGGATCACCGCAGCCCTGACCACGCAGGCGGACAGCCTCCGCCTGCCCGAAGCCGAACTCAACCCGTACGTCGCCCAGTACCTCTCCGCACACGCGGGCCAAGGCCGACTCCCCGCATGGCAAAACCTCGCACAGCACACCCGCGTACTGGACCGCCTCGACCCCATCAGCATCACCAGCCAGGTCATGACCCACGCCTTCGGGCGCATCACTCTTCCCCCGGCCATCGCCGGTGCAGTGGCCTCACAGCACTTGGCCGCCACGAGCAGCTCCAGCAACCGCCGCGGCCTTAGGGAAGTCGCCGCCGCACAGGTCACAGGATCCTTCCATCGACCACTGACCGAGCCGGAGGACACCCTCCCCGCCTGGTCGGTCACATGGGCCTCACTCAAAATCAAGCCGATGCATCTGACCCTGCACGCCCACACCGGCGCGGTGTCGGCGGTGGCGGGGTTCGCCGCGGCCGACGGCCGCCCCCTCCTCGCCACCACTGGCGACGGCACGGTGCGGGTGTGGGATCCGCTGTCCGGCACCCCAGTCGGCCAGCCCCTGACCGGACACACCGGCACGGTGCGGGCGGCGGCGGCGTTCACGGCATCCGACGGCCGCACCCTGCTCGCCACCGGCAGCGGCAACGGGGCGGTGCGGGTGTGGGACGCGCTATCCGGCACCCCGGTCGGCCAGCCCCTGACCGGACACACCGGCTGGGTGCTTGCGGTGGCGGCGTTCCCCGCACCCGACGGACGCACCCTGCTCGCCACCGGTGGCTACGACGGGGCGGTGCGGGTGTGGGACGCGCTATCCGGCACCCGGGTCGGCCAGCCCCTGACCGGACACGCCCACGGGGTGGGGGCGGTAGTGGGGTTCGCCACGGCCGACGGACGCACCCTGCTTGCCACCGGCGACAGCGACGGGACGGTGCGGGTGTGGGACGCGCTGGCCGGCACCCCGGTCGGCCAGCCCCTGACCGGACACACCGGCTGGGTGCTTGCGGTGGCGGCGTTCACGGCACCCGACGGACGCACCCTGCTCGCCACCAGCAGCAGCGACGGGACGGTGCGGGTGTGGGACGCGCTGGCGGGCACCCCGGTCGGCCAGCACCTGAGTGGCATCAACGGCCCGGAGGAGGCGGTGGCGGCGTTCCCCGCACCCGACGGACGCACCCTGCTCGCCACCGGCGACCGCGACGGGACGGTGCGGGTGTGGGACGCGCTATCCGGCACCCCAGTCGGCCAGCCCCTGACCAGAGACGCCCACTGGGTAGGAGCGGTTACGGCGTTCACCGCAGCCGACGGCCGCACCCTGCTCGCCACCGGCAGCGACGACCGGAGGGTTCGGGTGTGGGACGCGCTATCCGGCACCCCAGTCGGCCAGACCCTGACCACCCAGCCCCTGACCAACCGCGCCGGCCGGGTGTGGGCGGTCCTAACCGGCCGCAACCGGGTGTGGGCAGTGACGGCGTTCACCGCAAGCGACGGACGCACCCTGCTCGCCGCCAGCGGCGACGACCGGAGGGTTCGGATCTGGGACGCGCTATCCGGCACCCCGGTCGGCCAGCCCCTGACCGGACACACCGGCTGGGTGCTTGCGGTGGCGGCGTTCACGGCATCCGACGGCCGCACCCTGCTAGCCACCGGCAGCCGCGACGGGACGGTGCGGATCTGGGATCCGCTGGCCGGCACCCCAGTCGGCCAGCCCCTGACTACCCCACACCCGACCAACCGCACTGGCCGGGTGTGGGCGGCCCTGACCGGCCGCACCCAGGTGCGGGCAGTCGCGGCGTTCACCGCAGCGGACGGACGCACCCTGCTCGCCACCGGCAGCGACGACCGGACGGTCCGGGTGTGGGATCCGCTGGCCGGCACCCCAGTCGGCCAGCCCCTGACCGGACACACTGGTCCAGTGCAGGCGGTCGCGGCGTTCCCTGCAGCTGACGGACGCACCTTGCTCGCCACCGGCAGCGACGACGGGAGGCTCCGGGTGTGGGATCCGCTGGCCGGCACCCCAGTCGGCCAGCCCCTGACCGGACACACTGGTCCAGTGCGGGCGGTCGCGGCGTTCCCCGCATCCGACGGCCGCACCCTGCTCGCCACCGGCAGCGACGACCGCACAGTGCGGATCTGGGATCTGGAAGCCGAAACCAGTGCAGTCATTCCTTTGAATTTCGGAGTAGGCAACCTCGCTGGCGTCAACGGTGATCTCGCGATCGCCGGACCAGACGGGATCTTGGTGATCAGCCTGCACGGCAACATCGCTTGATCGCCGTGACCGCTCCTTTGCTGCTGCCGACATGATGACGCGGTCCGGGCTGTGGTCCGCAGGGACGACGAACCGACCGGGATGGCTATGACTGTTGCACCCAGCGTCGCACCCTGTACTCCCACCCGGGATTGCCGCCATCGAGGCCGAACGGTGCGGCCCGTACCTTCGGCCTGTGCACCGGCTGCGGACTACGCGGCCGCGTCCAGCGTCGCTGCGTCGCCAGAGTACGCGCCCGCAAGTCCATCCGAGCCCCGCACGCCCAGCCCTGGAAATAGGTGCCCTGCCCGCACGGTTGCGGCAACGTCGACCATCCGGAGATCTGCCCACCATCCTGTACGGACTCGTCCCGCAGCTCAGCCCGAGCCGCTAGCCTGTCCACAGCGGCCGACGCTGGCCGCGACTACGGCCGAAGGCCCCGACCCCCGGATGGGGACGGGGCCTTCGTCGCCCCCAAGGGGTCTGCGGTGCTCACCGTTTCGGCCACCTCAGCCGACCTGGAACGACTCCCCCACCCGCGTTCCCAGCGGTTCCAGGACCCCCAGATGGGAACGTGGCGGGAACGGAAGGCTAGGGAAAGTCGGGGAACCACCCGCCGGGGACGGAAGGCCTAACCTTGCCGACCAGCAGGAACGGTGAAGCTGGGGGAAGATCAACGACAGACAGGGGAGGCGATAGGGCCTCTCCTAAAGCGGGTGTCGCAGGTTCGAATCCTGCCTGGGGCACAAGGGAAAAGGCCTCGGACCGATCAAGGTCCGGGGCCTTTGACATCCACTTTCGACACCAACGGCGACGATCAGCCGCGGTCGACACGCCTCCTCAACAGCCGGTCCATGTGGCTGATGGTCTCGCGCTGAGTGTCCTGCACGACGTGTGTATAGGCGTCCATGGTGATGCGATCTGGCTGTGGCTGAGGATCTCCATCACCACGCGGGGAACCACGCCGGCCGCGGTCAGCAGCGTGGCGCAACCGTGCCGAGCATCGCGCAACCGTATGACGCGGAGCTGTCTGCGGCCCGAGCGAACGAGCGGTAGAGGTTGCGGGGCTCGATCGATCGACCGGTCTGTGACGACGTAGCCGCCGCTCCCCCCTTCCACATCTCCCGCACGCCGGCGGGCGACAGCCTGCCGCATCCGATGCCGGCGCAGGGGCGCGATGCACAGCGCGGGCATGGGCACCGCCTGGCGACGGCGCTTGTTGGGATCGTCGCCGTTGAGCACCCCGCGTTGCACCACCTGCCGGACGTAGGTGACGCGCTTGTCCGGGTCGACGTTCGCCCAGCGGAGCCCGACGACCTCACCCCGGCGCAGGCCCACGGCGATGGCGAACACGAAGGCCAGGTAGAGCGGATCCTTGCGCGCGCTGGTGGAGCCGCCGGCTGCGGGCCCGGGAGCTGAGCCCTTGGACGCCGGACGAGCGCGCTGACCTTCCTCGCCGCCGCACAAATCGGCGATCAGGACATCAGTGAGGCTGGGCGAGTGGGCTAGGCCACAGTTTTGGACCGATCCGTCCAGCATCGGGTTTTTTACCGTACCGTCCATAACAGGCCCACCGCACCGAGCGCGGGCCTGACGCGTAGCAACAGCCACGGAGGGAAGACCTCCGCTGAACAGGAGCCTTGATCATGGGACAGCTCGACGGTAAGACGGCCATCGTGACCGGGGGTAACAGCGGAATCGGGCTGGCCACCGCCAAGCGATTCGCGGCCGAGGGCGCATATGTGTTCATCACCGGTCGGCGTCAGGAAGCGCTCGACGCCGCGCTGGCCGAGATCGGTCCGAACGCCACCGCCGTCAGGGGCGACGTCTCCGATCTCGACGACATCGATCGCCTCTATGCCGCCGTTTCCGAGCAGGGCCGCCGCATCGACACGCTGTTCGCCAACGCTGGTGGCGGCGAGTTCTCGGCCTTGGAAGACGTCACCGAGAAGCACTTCGACTCGACTTTCGGCATCAATGTGAGGGGTACGCTCTTCACGGTCCAGAAGGCTCTTCCTCTGCTGAACGAGGCGGCTTCGGTCATCCTCACCGGATCCACCGCGGCAACCTCGGGCGCCGAGGCTTTCGGCGTCTACGCCGCTTCGAAGGCCGCCATCCGATCCTTCTCTCGCACGTGGGCCAACGAACTCAAGAGCCGGAAGATCCGCGTGAACACCCTCGTTCCGGGCCCGATCGAGACGCCCGGCAACTCCGGGCTCGCGCCCAATGCCGCAGAAGCCGCCAAGCTCTGGGACTTCTTCGCCAGCCAGGTGCCTCTGGGGCGGATGGGTCGCCCCGAGGAGGCCGCCGCGGCGGCACTCTTCCTCGCCAGCGACCAGAGCAGCTTCATCACCGGGACCGAGCTCTTCGTCGACGGCGGCCTGAACCAGGTCTGATCGCCGCTTCGACTCCCGTTGCGTCCTCCCCCCGCGGACATGGCAACCGCAGCGCCCGCGGGCGGCAACCCTGGCTACCAGCGCCTCTAGGACGACGGGCCCATGCCCTCACCACAGAGGCCGGCCAGTGTCTGCCCGATCTCGTCGGCTCGGCGGTGTGGAGACTGCTCGGAGGAGGCCCACGCGATGTAGGCGTCCGGTCTGACCAGTACAGACTTGCTGGTCAGACCGGACGGGGTGGTGACGCACTCGACCGCGCCGTTCCAGGCTTCGGTCACCGAGGCGGAAAGCGGCGCGTCTGCCGGGGTGACCAGTACGAACCGGCGGCCGCGCAGCACCTCGTACAGACGTCGACCATCGGCAAGGAGGACATCCGGCGCCCGCTTGCCCGTAAGCGGGTGAGCGCCGGCCGGGGAGCCGTAGGCGATGTCGATCCCGGACATCGCCCGCCCCAGCCGCAAGGCGACCGGTGGGAGACGCAGGACGGTCCGGGCGGCGAAGTCTCGGACGCCGATAAGCAGCCGCGGGGTGGTCAGGACCCCACGCAACAGTGCGCCACTCATGCGCAGCACTCTGCGCCCCACCGGGTGCCTCTCGGCCTCGTAGGTATCAAGCAGGGCTTCGGGGGCACGGTCGCGCAGGACGGCAGCGAGTTTCCAGCCCAGATTGGCGGAATCTTGGATGCTGGTGTTCATGCCCATGCCGCCGGCGGGGGAATGTACGTGCGCCGCGTCTCCGACGAGGAAGACCCTGCCTACGCGGTAGCGCGGTGACTGTCGCTCATCGCTGTGGAACCGTGAGATCCAGCGGGGATCGTGCATGCCGAAGTCGCGGCCGAGCGCTCGGCGGGCGATGGCCCGGATCTCCTCCAGATCGACCGGTGCGTTGTCCGGCATCTCGTGGTGGCGATTCCACGCCATGATGCGGAACCATCCATCGCCGAACGGAACGAGGATGGCGAAGGCGTCACCTACTGCCCCCACGGTAGGAGGCTTGTGCGGGGGGTCGGCCAACCTGACATCGGCAAGCATCATCGACCGCACCGCGGAGCGGCCCGGGAACGGCAGTCCGAGGGAACGGCGTACGACGCTGTTTCTCCCGTCCGCGCCCACGACATAAGCCGCGCGCAATGTCTGAGGGGAGCCATCCGGCGCCCGGACCTGAACGTCGACACCGGTCGTATCCTGCGTGAGCCCGAGGGCTTCCCAGCCTTCCCGTATATCGGCACCATGGGAAAGAGCCCGTGCCCGGAGAATCCGCTCGGTGTGATACTGCGGCGTCACCAGCACATGCGGGTAACGGGTCGGCAACCGCGACAGATCGATCCGCAAGAACTGCAGAACCGGGTTACGGACGCCGGTCGCAAGCATCTGGTCGGCCACACCACGGGCGTCCAATTGTTCCATCGTCCGCGCGTGGACTGCGAAAGCCCGGGTGAGCTGCGATTCCTGTACACGACGCTCGACGACGGTACAGCTGACACCGGCCTCCGCCAGATCGCCGGCCAGCAATAGTCCCGATGGGCCTGCTCCTACGACCAATACCCGATTTTCGGAGCTCATACGACTCCCTGCAAGATCGCCGGGGCCACCGTTAAGAGCCGTGTTCGGGGCCGACTGGGGAAATCGTCGACCGGCCCTCTGGGCAGCGATACCGGAATACCGAAGCGCAGGCCAGTGGTAGCCCTGCGGTGGCTATACAAACCGTACCGCCGGCTTCAGGCGTACGCGCGGCGTCCCGGCAGGCCCGGTCCGCAGACGCGGAAATTGCCATGCAGGCGTATGCACGGGGGTGTGGGAGCCCGAAACCCTGAGCGCACGCCACCGACCACCACCACGACCACCGCCATCGGATCGGCGTGGACGCTCCGACACGGCCCGACGTGATCGGCGTCCCGACACACGGGCCGACGAAGACCTTCCGCACCTGTCAGTGCGCCACCAGCGACCCGCTCAGTCAGCGAGCCCGATCACCAACCACATCAGCAGAGCCCCCGTCACCGTGAACAACAGAGTGGCCTTGGAGGGGTGCGGACTGTGGGCTTCCGGCAATATGTCCGACGTCGCCAGATAAAGCAAGAAGCCGGCGAAGAATCCGAGATAAAGGCCCAGCAGTCCCGTCGGTATCGTGAACGCCAAAGTGATCGCCGCCCCGACCACCGGAGCCAGCGCGTCGGCCACCAGTAGCAGTTGAGCCCGACGCCGTGCATTACCGTACAGCCTGGCGATCGTATAGGTGTTGAATCCGTCGGCGAAGTCATGCGAGATCACAGCGATCGCAACGACGATTCCCAGTGTGCTGCCGGCCTGATACGCAGCGCCGATGGCGAACCCGTCGATCACACTGTGTCCCACAAGTGCTGAGGCTGCGGTCAGACCGATTCCCTTACCGGACTCCTGCGCATGCCCAAAAGCATGGCTGTGCGGTGCGTACTCGCTCTCGTGAGCGCGGTGAATGGCGACTCCTCGCTCTACCACGTGCAGAGTGAGGAATCCTGCGACGAACATCAGCAATGCCGCAGGAACCCCGAAAACGCGCCGCGGCTGAGCGTTCAGCGCATCGGGAAGCAGATCGAAGCCGATAACGCCCAGCATGAGCCCGGCGGCAAGACCGAGAACCAGATGACGGCGGTCACCGACCCGCTGCGCCACGACCCCACCTACAAGAGTCATGACCATGGCGCACGCGGCTATCAGAACCGGCATGAAGCAATCTTGTGTGACGCCGCGGGGGGTCGCTACTCAGCCATTCACCGGGCTGTCATGGGGAGCCGGCACGTCTACGTGTCGTCATGTGGCGTCAGCCGGCCCGCGGACGGGAGTGCTGAGGCATCAGGACTTCGCGTCCCCCGTACCCGCACAGCAAGGCGCTGAGCGATCGCGCGCCCGCCGCCGCGGGAGGCTTCGGCGAACAGGCCGATCTTCCGTGCGTGGGGGCATGGAGGGGGCCTTTCCATGGGCGCCCGGGGCTTCCAGGGAGGTGAACGATGGTCGGGCCCTGCACAGAGGGGCTCATCGACAACGTCCGGGCGGGACGGGTTCTGGGCGCCGTGCCGTTATGGACGGTGCAGTCAAGAATTGGTACCGTGAGTCCATGGCACGCCCCCGCACTTTCGACGAGGACCAGGTACTGCGCACCGTCAGGGACCGGTTCTGGTCCACCGGCTACGCGGGGACCAGCGTCGACGACATCCTTCGTGACACCGGACTCGGCAAGGGCAGCCTCTACGGCGCCTTCGGCGACAAGCACCAACTGTTTCTGCGCGCCTTCCAGGAGTACTGCGACGGGCTCGTCAGGGCGGTGGGCAACCGGCTCGAAGGCCCGGACGAGGGTGCCCTGGAACGCCTGAGCGGCCAGGTGCGGGAGATCGCCGCGGCCACTGCCTCCGACACGTCGCTGCGTGGCTGCCTGCTCGCGAACGGCGCGGCGGAACTCTCCGGCCGCGACGCGGAGGTCCACGCGATCGCCCGGCGCACCTTCGCCGCCCTGGCGGAGCTCTTCACCGCCTGCGTCGCGGCAGCCCAGCGCGCGGGCGACATCGACCCCCATGCCGACGCCGCCCGCCTCGCGGACCTCCTGCTTGCCGTCGTCCGCGGCATCGAGGCCCTCGGTAAGGGCGGCAGCAGCCCCGAGTCCCTTCATGCAATCGCCGACACCGCTCTGGCTCTGCTGCCCCGCTCGTAGCGCGGTGACAGGAGGCGAACCGAGCCGGCCCAGTTCGCGCGCGCTACGGCCATCGTCGAGACGAGCGGTGGCCGATCTCCGGGCTGGTGGTGACGCCCGCCCCGCAGGCGTACCCCGGAGACGGTGCGCCGTGCCCCAGGCGGACGGGCGCCGTGATCGGGTCGTCAACCCCCGCGCGGTAGCGAGCAGCCGATGCCGGCGGTGAGAGCGGAAGAGGGGCGACGGGAATGACGGAGCCAGGTGCGGTTCTGGGGTTCCGGGAGGGACATCGGTACGCCGATGCCGTGGTCAGTGCTCTTGAGGCCGTGGGTCACGCACCGTGTGAGCGGTGGGAAGAGGCGGCCGGAACCGCATTTTGGTGGACAGGGGAAGCTCCTGGTCTGACTCGTGCGGTATGGGCATACGGGCTCGTCTTGTTCTGGCGGCGCCATGAGGGATGGCTGTGCACACCCCTCGATTCCCAAGAGAATCCCGATCGCAGCGCCCGTGTACTGCTGCCTTTTCACATAGTCGCCGACCCGGCCTCCTTGGCAGCCGAGGTGCCACTACTGCTTCGCCACGGGATGGAGGGGCTATCGCCGATCAGTGAGCACTGGCCAGAGCTCGACACGTTGGCCTCGGGCCGCCGTGGGGCCGTGGGGCCGTGCAAGGCGAACCGATGACACGCGACGATGACAACCGTCGACCGTCGCGATCCAGCTCAGTGTGACGATCGACAACTCCCGTCCGGGCATCCGCCGCTCGTCCGGGCCGGTACCGGGCGTGCGGTGCCACACGGCGCGGTCGGTAGCCCGGCCGAGGCCGCCACGTCGCGGGCAGCCCGGACTCCGCCTCGTGACTCCTCGACTGAACTTCTTCAGCCGGCGGCCCGTGGACCGGGGATCCTTCAAGGGCGGGAGCGCGAGGTGGCCGCGCGCGGCAGCGCCCACCAGGGCCTGCCTGACGGGTCGCGTCACGACCCCGCACCCGACAGCAACGTCACCCGAACGGCCCAACATGATGTGTCGCCCACATGGAGGAACATCAAGCTGAGTAGTGCCCCACCTGAGGCAATCCGTGAAAGGGGAACCACATGCGCATTCGACGAAGCCTCGCCGCCGGTATCGCCACGGCAGCCCTCGCCGGACTCGGCCTCACAGGCGCCTCCACCGCCAGCGCCGCCACCTACGCCGCCCCCACCCACGCCGCCCCCGCCGACGCCGCCCCCACCGTGGGTGAGTGCGAGGACGGCGGCGGAACAGTCGATTGGGCGACCGGGACCTGCAAGGGCGGAAAGTACGACGGGCAGAAGATCGACTGACCCTCGCAAAGCGCCCCGCAGCCACGCGCCGCGGGGCGCTCCCACGCGAGCGTGGCCGGGAGAGTCAGGGACCGTGCCCACCCGTCGGCTATGCGTCCGTGGCGGCGGTGGAGCCGGCGGCATCCGGCAAGCCGGCACCACGAGGACCGCTGTCGCCAGGTACCAGCAACTCGGCTGTGCCAGCGACCCGACCGAAGCGTCGACCCGCCACGCCTGCCCTGAGCCTGCGGCCCTCACCGCTCAAGGCTTCCCAGATCTCCGCGACGGTGCCAACCTCGGTCTGGGGGGCGTGTAGGCCAAGGTGCGACTGGGCCGTCTCCAGGCCGTCGGGGGTACGTGCCGGCAACCGCCAACAGCCCAACCGCAGGTCGGACTACCGACCGAAGACGTCAGCAACAGGTGTGCCATGGACGGGAGAAGTCGCGGGGATGCGATGCTGATCGTTTTCAGGTGTCGGCAATGTGATGCCCCCTTGTCGAATCCCCTGACGCAAGCCGAGTGGAAACCCCTGCCGATGGTGAAGGGCCGGGAGCACTACACGTACGGCCCTTCGACGGTCGCGGTGGGTTCCTTCTCCCCTGATCCGGATCCGTACGCTCCCGCTGGTTCAGTCGCCACCTGGGTGATCAACCCACTGGATGGCGTGCTGTTGCGGCCCCACACAGACCCGGCTCGGCTGTACGGGTGTTGCAGGCCGGACGGGCTCGACGGGCCGAACTTGCTGTGTGCCCGCTGCGGCAGCGAGGTCGGCATCGAGAGAGCGGATTGCTGGACCGAGTACGACATCCGGCTGCTGCGCTCGACGGTCGTCGAAGGATCGGTCGGCGGCCGAGCGCTCACAACCTCGCAGTCGGGAGGCCCTGCTCAGGACGTCGAGCGCCGCCCGGAGCCCGTCAGGCCTGCACCGCTCCTGGCGGTCGGTCGCGACTAGGCCGTGTCGTCACATGAGCTCCCCCAGCTACCGCTGGGAGGGGCCCCCAGGTGCGGTGCATCGCAAGGCGGAGGATCGTCCTCGTAGGGGGCTACTCGGACGATGCGACAACGCAGCGTGGGGGCACCTCCCAGCGTCAGCTGGGGGAGTGCCGTGCCAGGCGTCGCGGGGTGGGGGCACCCCCGGTCGAAGGTCGGGGGAGGGCATGTGACGACACGGCCTAGGGCGTTGCGGCGCCGCTGTTGGCCAGGGCCGCCTGGACGATGCGGACGGCCTCGGGGGTGTCGATGCCCACGCTGGCGATGACGGCGGCGTACTCGGCGGCGGCGCGGTATGCCCGTTCGCGCCCCTGTTCACCGGCCGCGGACACGAACGAGCCCGCCCGTCCGCGGGTCTCGATCAGTCCCGCCTCCTCCAGCGCCCGGTAGGCGCGGCCGACGGTGTTGACGGCCAGGCCGAGGTCCGCGGCCAGGCGGCGGATGGTCGGCAACTGGGTGCCCACGGCCAGAGTGCGGTCCTGGATCTGGCGGGCGAGCTGGGCGCGGAGCTGCTCGAACGGCGGGACGGGGGAGGCGGAGTCGATGACGATCATCGGCTCACCGGGCGCCCGTGGCGTGCCGGGCCACCGTGCCGCTCTGCGGGGTCCGCGCGGTGATCAGGGCGAACGCGACGACGCTCAGGACGATGAAACCGAGCCAGGCGGCGTTCCACCAGCCGAGGGCGGTCTCGAAGACCGACACGACCGGCAGCGACCACACCACACTCGGCGTGGCGACCTCCCGGGCGTCCTCGACCCGCATGATCACGTCCGCGGTCAGCGAGGCCTCGTCGTCGGCCACGACGGGGTGCGTCAGGACATGGCGCAACTGGACGACCATGCAGACCGCGACCCCGCACAACCCGATGAGCAGGATGAGTGCCGCGTAGCGCGCGATGGAGTCCGGCGCGGTCAGCGCGCCGACCGCCATCAGCATCGCGCCCGCGAACGTGGCGGCGGCGAAGGCGGCGCGCGGCCGGCCGAGCACGGTACGCCAGCCGAGCCGGACCGGGTGGGCCGCCCGCCGCGGCAAGTCGGCGCCGGCCCGCCGGTCGGCCTGCCGGACCCGCCGGTCCAGCAACGACTGGGCCAGCACCAACGCGACCACCACCGCCGTCAGGACCAGCAGCGACCAGCGCCGGTACGACCCGGCCCCGCCGAAGGCCGCTTCGGCGGTACGGGCTCCGGTGTAGACGAGGGCGACCACGATGATGAACGCGGCCAGCAGGATCTGGCTGGTCAGGCGGGTACGTCGCCGGACCGCCAGACGTGTGGCCAGCAACGGTGTCGGCCGGACGTCGGCCAGGCCGTGCCCGGCCAGCCACGCGCCGGCCTGCTCGATGTCCGCCTGACGCACCGGCTGCTCAGGCATCCGGCCACTGTCCCTCGACATGACGCCCCCTATGTCTCAAGGCTTGTCGCAACATGATGCGACAAGCCTTGAGACAAGTCAACGGAACGCTAAGCGGTGGCGGCAGCCCTGCCGCCGTCGGCCGGCCCCGACGGTCGGCGTCCGCCGAATCCCACGCTGCTCCGCTACCCCGTACCCCCCGACAAGTGGCCCGCTGTGGACGGGATCCTGCGCCGCGGCCCCCCCTAGTTCGCCGGCGTCCATGAGGGCGCACCCCAAGCCGCGGCGGTGACAACCCGGCAGGGCCGCCCTCGGTGCCGGAGCGATGCGCGCTGCGGCTACGCTCCTGACATGACCAGCGAGAACGCGGCCGGCGCGATGCCGGGTCGGCCGTGGGACGCGGCTGCGGAGACGGCTCGGGACATGGCCTTCGGTCTCCTCGGGATGGGCCTTCTGGCGTTGGTCGCCTGGCCGCTCGGCTGGTTGCCGGACGGGTTCGGTCCGGTGTCCGTCGGCGTTGTCGCGGCAGGAGGCCGGCGTCTCGGCGACCTGTACCGGAAAAGGCCTTCGGGCCGGCGCTCCGCCGTTGCCGCGGCCCTCCTCGTCATGTCGGCGTCGGCGGTGGCAGGCAGTGCGGCGACCTCGTGGATCTCGCCCAGCGCCGAGGATCTCGGGTTCACCCTGGGCACGCTGGCGGGTCTGCCCCTCGGGGCGGCCGCCTTCGTTGGGCGGATCAACCACCGCGGCCGGGCGGTGAGCGGGCCGTCGGATCCCGATGCGGCGCCGTGTGCCGGGCAGTCGCCGTGCCGTTGAGCCCGCCGGAGCCGGCAACGGGCCACAGGATCGGACCGGGGCGCGGGCGCCGGATGCGACCCCTCGGGGGCGCCCATACGCTGGGAGTGGACGCTCCTCTCTTTGTCGAGGTGAGAGATCGTGCCGCTCTACATCACGCTGCTGAACTGGACCGACCAGGGGATCCGCGCGTACGCCGACACGGCGGAGCGGGCCGACGCGTTCGGCGCCGCGCTGCGGGACGTCGGGGGGAGGCTGGCCGACATCTACTGGACCGTCGGGCCGTACGACCTCGTCGCGGTCGTCGAGGCGCCCGACGACGAGACCGCCGCCGCGGCGCTGCTGCGGCTGGGCGCGGTCGGCAACATCCGCAGCACGACCATGCGGGCGTTCGGGCGGGACGAGGTCGAAAGCATCATCGCCAAGGCCTCCGCCTGAGGGGCCCGGTGGGGCTCGCCCTCGGGGAAGGGCCCGGGGACCCCGGTGCGTTCAGCTGCCTTCGGCGGCCCGGTCGAAGAAGGAGCCGCGCCTCAGCCGCTCGTACGACGGCTCGGCCCGTGCCATCCAGGCGTCCACGTCGGCGGCCATGGACGGGAACCGCTCCTTGAGGGGTGCGGCCGGTGCGGCGGTCTCCTCCCAGGAGTCTGCCGGGTAGGTCCCGTTCTGCGGGCCGATCGCCACGGCCGCGCGGAACGCGTCGCTTCGGACCGCAGCCACCGCTTCGCCACCTGGACGATGCGGGCCACGTCCTCGGCGTCGAGGATCCACGGCATGGACAGGAGTCGCTCGGAGACGTAGCCGGGCACGACGTCGGAGGCCCGGTGCTCGACGGGGAAGTCCATGACGAGCTCGACGTCCATCCCACCCCTCCCACCGCCGGTTCCCGTGACCGGCGCGGGTCACATGCCAGGGGTGCGTCCGGCGTCCTGAAGCGGCGCCACGTGCGGAAATCGAGGAGGCCGGGGAGCGCGCGCGGGTGTTCGTCGGCGCGGCAGGGCGGGAACCGGGCGTCGGCTGCCTCCGAGGGTCCCCTCCGAGAGTCCGAAGGGACAGTCGATCCGGGGCAATTCGGTACGTATCAATCCGCCCCGCGGCCCGGCGGACTCCTCGCGGGCTCCGGGTGTTGACCTGCGTTGCGGATCATCACAAGATGACCGCGTACGGCACTCTGCCGAGACCACCGGCGGTCCGTCCACGACCGCCTCGCCCGTCGGCACGGGCAGGCCGGTGTGCGGTCCGGCGCGTCCGGAATCCTGGAAGGTCACGCGTTCATGCAGAGCTACGCCTCGGCGCAATTGGCATCACCCGGCACCTACTTCCAGACGGCGGCGTTCTGCTGCCTGGTGGCGATCGTGCTCATACGGGCGGGCCGCGTGTGGCGCCGCGCGCCCCGGGGCCTGCTCGCCCCCGACGAGCCGGTGCGGGTGGAATCCGCGCCGGTGCCCGGTCCCGCGGCCTCGCGGGCGCAGGGCGACCGGACCGTGGGGCGGGTCTACCTGTGCTTCGGCTGGTTCCTCGTGCTGGGGACGGTCGTCAACCTGGTCAACGGCGTCCGCTCGGTGTGGGGCTGAGGGGACGTCGGGCGCGGGCGGTCAACGGTGCCCGCCGTTCTCCGTGGGCGGCGCGGGAGCCTGTGATCTCTGAGCGGCGCCCGGGCCGAGGAGCCGGTCGCAGTAGGGGCCCAGGGCGTCCTTTCCGCCCGCCACCCTCTCGAGCATGGCCCGTGCGGCCGCGTCCATGGCCTCACCCCGCCCGGCGGCCTTGACGTACGCCTGGCACAGGCCCCTGGGTTCCGCCTCCGTGAGCCCTGGCGGCACGCCCGGCGAACCGGGCGGGACGGGATGCGCGCCGGAAGTCCTGCTCGCCGTGGGTGCGGTGGGAGACGTGGACACGGATGCGGTGGGCGTGGGCGCGACTGAACCGGGGGACGCGGAGGAGACCGGCGCGACGGACCCCGCCGAACCGGAGGTCACCGGACGGGGTGTTGTCGTGGTCGAGTGAAAGGGGTTGGGCAACGTGCCCGTCTGCGCGGCGACCGCCACACCACCGAGGGCGAAGACCGCGGCCAGCCCTCCGGCCACCACCCGGGCACGCCGGCCGAGGCCGGACCGTCGCCGCCGCGTGGTCCCGGCGTCCCGCGCCTGTCGGTACGCCGCCAGTACCAGCCGCTCCCGTGCCGGATCAGCCGCCGACGGCGCGGACGCGACCGCCAGGAGACCCGCCACACGGGCCGCCCGGCCGTCGGCGTCGCCAACCGGAGCGCCGTCGAGCAACCGCTCCGCCAGCGAGGCGTCCATCCAGTCGCCGTGTTCTCTGCTGTCCTTCATCCTTCACTTCCCCCGGCGCCGTCGAGGCGCTCCGCCAGGCGTTTCAGACCCCGGTGGGCGGCGGTCCGTACCGCGCCCGGCCGCTTGCCCAGGACCTTGGCCGCAGTGGGCGCGTTGAGTCCTACGACCACGCGCAGGAGGACCGCCTCGGCCTGGTCCTGCGGCAGTCCCGCGATCAGATCGAGCGCCCGCCGCGTCGACAGGTTCTCCAGCGCCGAGCCGCCGGCGTCATCGAGCGTCGGCGGCTCGGGGACGCGACCCTCGAGAGGTGTGGTGCGGGGCCGCGCCTTGATCCTCCTGATGTGGTCCAGTGCCCGGTGCCGGGCGATCGCGGCGGCCCAGCCGCGGAAGGCCTGGCCGTCACCTCGGAAGCGCGACATGTCACGGACGATGTCGTGCCAGGTCTCGGAGGCCACGTCCTCGGCGTCGTCGCCCACCAGGCCGTGCAGGTAGCCCAGGAGCATCGGGTGGACCTCCCGGTAGACAACGGCGAACGAGGTCTCGTCACCGTCGCGGGCCCGTCTGACCGCATCACCGAGTTCGCCCTCGCCCAGCCGGTCGCGCCGACGGACCTCCGCCTTGCCCACTGCGTCCTCTTCGTGCTCGTCGCCCCGTCCGTCTCACCCTGTCGCCCCGCGAGGACCAGACTCTCGCGACATGACGGAGGTCAAACCTGGCCCCGGCCCATCACGGAGAGGCAGAAAAGACGCAGGCTGTCCGCCGCGCCGTTCTCGTACCGCTTCATCGCCCGTCCGAGCGGGTTCCAGACTCGCCCGTCCGGCGTGCGGATTCCGAACGGCTGCCCGAATGTACCGCGCTCCTCCGCATCGAACTCCACCCAGGCCGCCCCGGCCGCGCGGACGAGCACCTCGCCCGTGTAGGCACCGAACCCCCGAAGTGTCGGAGTCACGGCCTGGAGCGGAGGCCGTTCGCTCCGGATGGCCTCGATGACCCGGTCGACCAGGGTGAGGCTCGCCGGCGAGTAGTCGAGCCTGATCCTGGCCCCTTCGCGGGCCATGGTCACCACGTCCGCGGCGAGGCGGGGCCCGAGCACGGCCACCGGTGGGTTGGTCACGTCCTGCTTCATCCTGCCCCCTCGCTCCTCGGGCCCGCGTGCCGTGCTGCACGCGGCTATCCACGGGGGCGCAACCGGCCCCGAAAGCGTTACACCCCGACGCCGCGCTCCGGGGGCGAACATGATGAAAGGGGCAGATGAAGGGAAACCCTCGAATACCCGTCTTGGGCGGAATATGGTGGCGTTCGTCAACGGAGCCGGGTCGCTTGTAGGGTGCGCGGCCGTGCACCAGACCACCGAGCCCGACACGCACCCGCAGCAGCGGGAAAGCCCTGTCGCGTCCCGTCGCCACGCGGCCACGGGACCCGTCTTCGTGGACACCTCCGGGCGTCGGCAGCGGCGGGTCCGGCGGCTCGGGCTCCTGCTCGCCGTGCCCGCGGTCGCGTACATCGCCGTTCTGCTGAGCGCCCTGCTGGGCGGGCCCGGCGCCTCCTCGGCGTACCTTCCCCTGCCCGACTCCGCGGAACACCACTCCCGTGGCCCTGCGTCAGGGGCACCGCAGCGCGCCGGGGACGACCCGGGCCGTCCGGAGCCGGCATCGTCCGCGGTTCCGGAGAATCCGTCCGGCGCGGCATCCCGAACGCCCGCATCCGCACCCCGGCCGGGGACCGCGGCCACGGCCCCACCGAGCCCGGGAGCGAGCAGCGCTCCGGGGGCCGCGAAAACGACCCCGGCACCCGCCGCGACCCGGGGCAGGAGCACGACCACGCACCCCGCCCCCGCCCGCAGTACCGCTCGTGGCCGCGACTAGGGCCGACCGTGTTCCACCGCCGAGGAGAGCGACCCCGATGACGCGTGCCCACACCCGCCGCCCGCGAAGACGCGGCCACCGCGGCGTCGTGCGCAGCGTGCCGCTGCGCACGCACTGGCTCCTGCTGACGATGCTGGTCCTGACGCTGAGCGCGGCACTGGTCATCCAGGGCTACACCCACCACATGGCCGGGATCGGCGACGACGCCGCCAAGCCGGCCGGTGCCTCCGACCGGGTACCGTCCGCCGTGAGCGACGGCGGCCCGGTCGTCGACGGCTCCTCGCACACCGTCCGCACCGCCGGCCCGAGGGCGCGCACCATAGCCCTCACCTTCGACGACGGCCCGGATCCGAGGTGGACGCCGAAGATCCTCGACGTCCTGCGCCGCCATCATGCGCACGCCACGTTCTTCGTGGTCGGCACCCAGATCGCCGCCCATCCGGAGATCGTGCGGCGCATCCTCGCCGAGGGGCACGAGATCGGTGTCCACAGCTTCACCCACGCCGACCTGGGCACGCTCCCGCAGTGGCAGCGCTCGCTGGAACTGCGCCAGACCCAGTTGGCGCTGGCGGGTGCCACCGGAAAGACCACTTCGCTGCTGCGCCCGCCGTACTCGTCCAAGAACGCGGCGGTGACGAACCAGGACTGGTCCGCCATCCGGGCGGCCTCAGGGGACGGCTACCTGACCGTGCTCAGCACGCTCGACAGCGGTGACTGGCGGCGGCCGGGCGTGGACCGGATCGTCGCCGACTCGGTCCCACGCGGCACGGCCGGACAGATCCTGCTGATGCACGACGGTGGCGGCGACCGCTCGCAGACGCTGAAGGCGCTGGACCCACTGCTCTCGGCACTCGCCGACCGGGGCTTCTCCGTGACGACGGTGAGCGGAGCGGTACGGCTGCCCCAGTCCACTCGGCCCGCCACCGCCGGCGACCACTGGCTGGGTCTGGGGCTCATCGGCGCGCTCACCGGCAGCGCGTGGGCCCTCCGGATCCTGGGCTGGCTGCTGTACGCGGCGGGCGCGCTCGCTCTGCTGCGCGCCGCCGCCGTCATGGTCGCGGCCCGTCGGCACGTCCGCACGCGTGAGGTCCCGTGGGGGCCGCCGGTGACCGTTCCTGTCTCTGTCATCGTGCCCGCGTACAACGAGAGCGCCGGTATCGAGGCCGCGGTCCGTTCGCTCCTCGCCTCCGACCATCCCGTCGAGATCGTCGTCGTCGACGACGGCTCCACCGACGGCACGGCCGACCTGGTGGAGTCGCTGCGGCTGCCTTCCGTACGCGTCATCCGGCAGGCCAACGCGGGCAAGCCCGCGGCACTCAACACCGGGATCGCGGCGGCCTCGTACGACCTGCTCGTGATGGTCGACGGCGACACGGTCTTCGAACCCGACGCGGTGCGCAGACTGGTGCAGCCCTTCGCCGATCCGCGTGTCGGCGCGGTGTCGGGCAACGCCAAGGTCATCAACCGCCGGGGACTGCTGGGCCGCTGGCAGCACATCGAGTACGTGGTGGGCTTCAACCTGGACCGCCGCCTGTTCGATCTCGCGGAGTGCATGCCTACCGTGCCCGGGGCCGTCGGAGCGTTCCGTCGCGATGCCCTGGTGCGGGCGGGCGGCGTCAGCGACGACACGCTCGCCGAGGACACCGATCTGACCATGACGCTCTGCCGTGCCGGCTGGCGTGTGGTGTACCAGGAGGACGCGATCGCCTGGACCGAGGCCCCTGCCTCGCTGGGCGCGTTGTGGCGCCAGCGCTACCGCTGGTGCTACGGCACGCTGCAGGCGATGTGGAAGCACCGCGGGGCGCTCCTGCAGACCGGTGCGGCCGGCAAGCTCGGCCGCCGCGGCCTGCTGTACCTGATGCTCTTCCAGGTGCTGCTGCCCTTGCTGGCCCCGGTGGTCGATGTCTTCGCCGTCTACGGGCTGGTCTTCCTCGACCCCGTGCGCATCGTCGGGTTGTGGCTGGGATTCCTGGCGCTGCAGACCGTGATGGGCCTGTACGCCTTCCGGCTGGACGGCGAGCGGGCGGGTCCCCTGTGGAGCCTGCCCCTGCAGCAGTTCGTCTACCGGCAGCTGATGTACCTCGTGGTGATCCAGTCGGTGGCCACCGCCCTCGCCGGGTCACGGTTGCGCTGGCAGCGGATGGAGCGCTACGGCAGCCTGTCGGTCCCGGCTTCGGGTTCGGATCGGCAGGCCCCGGACGGGACGGCGGAATCGCCCACGCTGCTGGCCGACTCCTGGGTCGAGGAGGCCCGTGCCTCCCACTCCGCCGATGTCCCCCAGCTGCACGGGGGCGCACTGCCGAGGGCGTACCCCCCGTCGGACGCCATGTGGGACGGCCGCCAGGGCCCGTGACGCCCGTTGACCCTCGTGGACGCGCCCCGCGCCGCGGACGCGCTTAGGCTGCGGGCATGGCTCATGCGACCGTGCGCGAGTGGTACGAGGAAGAGGGCTGGGGCGTGCTGGACTGCCCGGAGACGCCCGGGGGGTGCTTCGCCCACTACAGCGACATCGAGATGAACGGCTTCCGCACGCTGTCCGCCGGCCAGCCGGTGGCACTGGAGTGGGAGGCGCCGGGCTTCGCGCAGGACGGGTACGAGTACCGCGCCCTGCGCGTCGTGCCGAAGGGCTGACCGGGCCCGCGCTCAGCCCACGTCCCACAGGAAGCGGTGGGTGTGGATGCCGAAGTACGGGAAGGTGTCCACGCCCGCGACGCCCTCCGCGGTCCTGACGACGTCGTTGACGAAGTCCAGCAGGTCGGACGGGCCCGGGCAGACGACCTCGGCGAAGAGGGCGTATGGCCCGGCGGTGAGCACGGCGTAGACCACCTCGTCGCGGGCGGCGAGCGCGTCCGCGACCGCGCGCGGATCGCCGTCCACGCGGACCCCGAGCAGCGCCATCGCCTGACCGCCCATGGCCATCGGGTCGGTGACGCCCACCACCTGGACGACCTTGCCGTCGATCAGCCGCTGCAGGCGCTGGCGGGCGGCGGACGGGGAGAGCCCGACCTTGGGGCCGAGGTCCGCGTAGGGGATGCGGCCGTCGCTCTGGAGTTCACGGAGGATGGCGCGGTCGATGTCGTCCACGGGGTTCAGCCTGCCAGTTCGGCCAGGGCCGCGGCGAAGAGGGCGGTGTGGGTGTCGACGTCGGCCTCGGTGGTGGCCGGGCACATCAGGGCCATGTTGTGGAACGGCGTCATGAGGATGCCGCGGTTGGCCAGCCACAGGTGCAGGAAGTCCTCCAGCTCGGGGTCGGAGACGGCCGCCGATTCGGTGCCGTTGCGCGGCGCGGGCGCGGCGAAGCGGTACTCGGTGCGGGCGCCGAGGCGGCTGACGGACCAGGGCAGGCCGTAGGCGGCGACGGCGTCGGCGACGCCCCGCTCGAAGCGGGCGGCGAGGGCGGACATGGCGGTGAACGCGTCGTCGGTGAGGACGTGTTCGAGGGTGGCGCGCATGGCGGCGACGGACAGGGCGTTGCCCGCCAGGGTGCCGCCGACGCCGCCCATGTCGACCAGGTCGAGGTCGCCGCGGGACAGCAGGCGGTCGGCGAGGTCGGCGGAGAGGCCGTAGGCGCCGGCCGGCACACCGCCGGCGATGGCCTTGCCGATGGTGAGGACGTCGGGCTCCAGGGACCACGCCGCGGTGGCGCCGCCGGGCCCGGCGGAGAAGGTGTGGGTCTCGTCGTTGATCAGAAGGACGCCGTGCCGGCGGGTGATCTCGCGGACGCCCTCCAGGTAGCCGGGCTCGGGCAGCACGATCCCGATGTTGGTGAGGGCGGGCTCCATCAGGACGGCGGCCACGTCCCCGTGGGCGAGCTCCCGCTCCAGGCCCTCCAGGTCGTTGAACTCCGCGACGCGGCTGGTCAGCGTGACGTCGCACGGTGCGCCGACGTTGCCGGGACGGCCGGCGCCACCACGGCCGCCGGGGCCGGTGACGATCAGGGACTCGTCGACGCTGCCGTGGTAGCAGTAGCTGTGGAAGAGGATCTTCTGCCGTCCGGTGACGGCGCGGGCCAGGCGGATGGCCCACCGGTTGGCGTCGGTCGCCGTCAGCGCGTACGACCAGCGGGGCAGCCCGAAGCGGCGGGCGAGTTCGGCGCCGACCCACTCGGCGTCCTCGGTGGGGAGCATCGCGGTGGCGCCGCCCTGCTCGCGGTAGCGCCGCTCGATCGCCTCGGCGACGGGCTCCGGGGAGTGGCCGGCCATGGCGCCGGTGTCGCCGAGGCAGAAGTCCACGTACTCGTGGCCGTCGATGTCGGTCACGCGGGCGCCGCGGGCACCGGCCAGGTAGCGGGGGAAGGCGCCGGCGTTCTTGTTCATCCAGGTCATCGGCACCCGGCCGAAGAGGTGGTCGGCGGCCTCGTACGCGGCGCGTGACTTGGGGTTGCGGGCGGCGGCCTCGGCGGTCTCCCGCGCGAGCAGTTCCTTCAGGCGGGTGCGGTCGACGGACATGGGGGCCTCCTCGGCTACGGGCGGCTCCGACCGTACGCGTGATTCCACTGCACGACCACCCCTTTGCAAGTGATTCGAGCGTTCAAACGATCGAATCCCTATCCGATGACGGCCGGGAAGCACCGGACCCACCGGCTCCGGGGCGACCGGGAGCGGCCGGGGACGCCGCGGCCGCAGCGGGTGCGCCCGCCGGGGACCGGTGCCAGGGTGGCTTGTGTCAGGCCGGGGACGGACGGCGGGGAAAGGCGGCGATGACCATGACGGAACACCCTCACTCCGTGCTGGTCCAGAAGGCGTACGCGGCGTTCACCCGGGGCGACATGGACGCGTTGGCCGGCCTGCTGTCCGGGGACGCGGCCCACCACTCGCCCGGCGACCATCCGCTCGCCGGGCACTACAAGGGCCGGGACGAGATCATCGGGTACTACCGCAGGCTCACCGAGGAGACCGACGGCAGCATGCGGGTCCAGTTGCGGCAGGTGCTCGTCGACGGCCGCGGCCATGCGATGTCGCTCCACCACCTCACGGCGGAGCGCGGGGGCGAGTACCTCGACCAGCCGGGCGGCATCGTGTTCCGGATCGTCGGCGACCGGATCACGGACGTCGACGAGTGCGTCGCCGACCTCGATGCCACCAACCGGTTCTGGTCCTGAGCGGGGCCGCCCGTACGGCGGCGACGACCGGGGGGAAGGTGGCGGCGCGCTCTGCCGCCGCCCCGCGGCCGGGTGGTGCCGCCCGCAGGTGAGCGGGAGGGCCGGGGCACCGGCCGTACGCGGCACCGTCACCACTCCCCCGCGCTTCCCGCGGCGGTTCGCGACGCGCGACCGCGCGGGCGGAAGACGCGACGCGCACGACAACCCCGAGATCGCACGGAGGAGGCCGCGCCCCCTGCCGGTCGTGATCCGGGGCCAAGGCGGGCCGGGTCGGGCCGAGTTGCCATGGCCGGCATCCCGGCGCTCCCCCGCGGGCGAGCGCAACCCGGCGCCCCACCGCCCCCCGCCCCCTCACCCTCCCCTTCCGCGATACCCCTAGGGGGTATAATTTGGTGGTGGGTGGACGGCGCGGAGCCCGACGCCGTACACCGGAACACGCACAGAACGCACGAGGAGAACCCATGTCTGTCAGCTACAGCGTCTCCGGGATGAGCTGCGGTCACTGCGAGTCCGCGGTCAGCAAGGAGGTCGCGGCCCTCCCCGGTGTGACCGGCATCACCGTGGACGCCAAGACCGGCCTGCTCACCATCGACTCGGACGCGCCCCTGGAGGAGGCGGCGGTCCGCGCGGCCGTCGACGAGGCGGGCTACGAACTGGTCGGCCCGGCATGACCCTCCCGGATCAGCAGCAGGTCACCCCGCGGATCGCAGCGCAGGCCGCCCCTGCGGGCGTCACCGAGCTCGAACTCGCGATCGGCGGGATGACCTGCGCCTCGTGCGCCGCCCGGATCGAGAAGAAGCTCAACCGGATGGACGGCGTCACGGCCACCGTCAACTACGCCACCGAGAAGGCCAAGGTGGCGTTCGGCGGCGGGATCGGCGTCGGCGACCTGATCGCCACCGTCGAGGCCACCGGTTACACCGCCGCGCTCCCCGCCCCGCCGGTCACCGACGTGCCCCGGGAGCAGGCGGACTCCGAGCCGGGCGAGCTCACGACGCTGCGGCAGCGGCTGCTGACCGCCGTCGTGCTCGCCGTGCCCGTCATCGCGATGGCCATGGTCCCCGCCCTGCAGTTCCCCAACTGGCAGTGGCTGTCCCTGACCCTGGCCGCGCCGGTCGTGGCGTACGCGGCATGGCCCTTCCACCGGGCGGCGTGGACCAACCTGCGGCACGGCGCCACCACCATGGACACGCTGATCTCCATGGGCACGCTGGCCGCCTTCGGCTGGTCCGTGTGGGCGCTCTTCCTCGGCGACGCGGGTGTGCCCGGCCTGCGGCACCCCTTCGAGCTGACCGTCGCCCCCGGTCACGGCTCCGCCAACCTGTACCTGGAGGTCGCCTCCGGCGTGACCGCCTTCATCCTGGCCGGGCGCTGGTTCGAGACCCGTTCCAAGCGCCGGGCGGGCGCCGCGCTGCGCGCCCTGATGGAGCTGGGCGCCAGGGACGTCGGCGTGCTGCGCGGCGCGCGCGAGGTGCGCGTCCCCACGTCCGAACTGGCCGTCGGCGACCTGTTCGTCGTGCGGCCGGGCGAGAAGGTGGCCACCGACGGCGTCGTACGGGAGGGCACCTCGGCGGTCGACGCCTCGATGCTCACCGGCGAGTCCGTACCGGTCGAGGTGGGGCCGGGCGAGGCCGTCACCGGAGCCACGGTGAACGCAGGCGGCCGTCTGGTCGTGGAGGCCACCCGGGTCGGCGCGGACACCCAGCTGGCCCGCATGGCCCGCCTGGTGGAGGACGCCCAGAACGGCAAGGCGGCGGCGCAGCGCCTCGCCGACCGGATCTCCGCGGTGTTCGTGCCCGTCGTGATCGGGCTCGCCCTGGCGACGCTCGGCTTCTGGCTCGGCAACGGCTCGGGGCCGGCCGCGGCCTTCACGGCGGCCGTCGCCGTGCTGATCATCGCCTGCCCGTGCGCGCTCGGCCTGGCCACGCCCACGGCGCTGATGGTCGGCACCGGACGGGGCGCGCAACTCGGCATCCTCATCAAGGGACCCGAGGTCCTGGAGACCACCCGGCAAATCGACACCATCGTGCTGGACAAGACCGGGACGGTCACCACCGGCGCCATGACGCTGACCGCCGTCCACCTCGCCGAGGGCGAACGGGAGGACGAGGTGCTGCGCCTGGCCGGCGCCCTGGAGCACGCCTCCGAGCACCCCATCGCCCGCGCGATCGCGCGGGCGGCGGAGGAACGCACCGGCGCCCTGCCCGGCGTCACGGGGTTCCGCGCGCTGCCCGGACTCGGCGTCCGTGGCACCGTCGACGGCCACGAGGTCGCCGTCGGGCGCCAGGAGCCGCCCGGGCCGCTCCCGGCGGGGCTTGCCCGCGCCAAGGCGGAGGCCGAGGCCCGGGGCAGCACGGTGGTCACGGCCACCTGGGACGGCAGGGCCCGGGCCGTGCTCGTCGTCGCCGACGCCGTGAAGCCGACCAGCGCCGACGCCGTGCGCCTGCTGCGCGGCCTGGGCCTCACCCCGGTGCTGCTCACCGGGGACAACGAGGCGGTGGCCCGGGCCGTCGCCGCCGAGGTCGGCATCGACGCCTCCGATGTGATCGCGGAGGTGATGCCGGAGGACAAGGTCGCCGTCGTGGCCCGGCTCCAGCGGGAGGGCAGGTCCGTCGCCATGGTGGGCGACGGGATCAACGACGCCGCCGCGCTGGCCCGCGCCGACCTCGGGATCGCCATGGGCACGGGCACGGACGCCGCCATCGAGGCGAGCGACCTGACGCTGGTCCGAGGGGACCTGCGGGTCGCCGCCGACGCCATCCGGCTCTCCCGGCGCACGCTCGGCACGATCAAGGGCAACCTCCTCTGGGCCTTCGGCTACAACGTGGCGGCCCTGCCGCTCGCCGCGGCCGGGCTGCTCAACCCGATGATCGCGGGCGCCGCGATGGCCTTCTCGTCGGTCTTCGTGGTCGGCAACTCCCTCCGGCTGCGCGGTTTCCGCCCGCTCGCACGCTGACCCCGCGGCCGCCCCCCGGGCCGTGGGGGGCGGTCACTCCCCGTCCAGGAGTGCGGCGACGACGGCGTCCATGTCCAGGTGGCGCGGTTCCTGCCCGGGCGGCACGGCCTCGTACACCCGGGCCAGGAAGCCCCGCAGACCGGAGGTGCGCACCTCGACGAGGGCGGTGCCCTCGTCGGTGCGGAACTCGATGGCGGTGTGCTCCGGCCCGCTCGGCCGGATGCGCACGTCGCCTTCCCCGGCGGGCTCGTACAGGCCGGTGGTGAGCAGCCCCCGGGCGAACACCCAGGTCACCTCGGCGCCGTCGAGGGAGGCCTCCGCGGGGAAGGTGATCCGGGCGGCGAGCGGGTCGTCACGGCGGTAGCGCAGGGTCGCGGTGATCTCCCGGCCCCCGGGCCCCGAGCGCGGGCCGCGCAGACGGGCCCTGACGATGTGGTCGATGTCGGTCAGCATGGCCTTCCTCGGCAGGCGGGCGGTGCGCTCCGGATGCGTTCCGGTGCCCTGGAAGAGCGCGGACGGCCGCTGCCCTTACGCGACGTGCGGCTCCGATTGTGTGATGTACGTCACAGGATGCCGAAGGCGCTGTCGGTGGGCCGTGCCACGATGAGCCATGGACACACGACGGACGGTTGGGGCCGAGGAGCGGCGCCGGCGCCTGGCGGTACGGCACCGGCTCACGGCACAGCGGCGGGCGGCCGCCCCCGAGGAGGTCGCCGAGTCGCTGGTGGCGCTGCACGGCACGGACCCGGCGACGGTCTACCTGTCGGCCGCGGCCAGGATGCGCGCGCCCGGCGCCGCGGCCCTGGACCGGGCGCTGTACGAGGAGGGGAGCCTGACGCGCCTGCTCGCGATGCGCCGGACGATGTTCGTCGTCGCCACGGCCTCGGCGCCGGTGGTGCTCTCCGCCGCGGCCCGGGCGATCGCCGCGCAGGAGCGCCGGAAACTGCTCGGGTACCTGGCCGACGGCGGCGGCTGGGACGAGGGGTGGCTGGCACGGCTGGAGGAGTCGGTGCTCGCCGCGCTGGCCGTACGCGGCGAGGCGACGGCCGCACAGCTCGCCTCCGACGTGCCCGGGCTGCGCGAGCAGGTGGTGGTGGCGCGCGGCAAGCCGTACGAGGCGACCCAGGCGGTGTCGACGCGCGTCCTGCGGGTGCTGGCGGCGGAGGGCCGCATCGTCCGCAGACGGCCGCTGGGCGGCTGGACGAGCAGTCAGTACCGCTGGGCCCCGGGCGCGGTGACCCAGGCGCCCCCCGCCCCGGAGGCCCGTGTCGAGCTGGTGCGCCGCTGGCTGGCCGCGTACGGGCCGGGCACGGAGGCCGACCTGAAGTGGTGGACGGGCTGGACGCTGACCGAGGTCCGCAGGGCCCTCACGGTGATCGGCACCGAACAGGTGCTGATCGACGGGGAGACCGGCCACGTACTGCCGGACGACGCCGGACCGGTCCCCGCGACATCGCCGTGGGCGGCGCTGCTGCCCGCGCTGGATCCGACGCCGATGGGCTGGCAGCGGCGCGACTGGTACCTGCCGGCGGACGGGCGGGAGCGGGCGGCGCTCTTCGACCAGTCGGGCAACATCGGCCCCACCGTGTGGTGGAACGGGCGGGTGGTCGGCGGCTGGGCGCAGCGCGCCGACGGCGAGGTCGTCCACCGTCTCTTCGCCGACCCCGGCCGCGAGGCCGTCGCCGCGATCGGGGCCGAGGCCGCCCGGCTGGGGGGCTGGCTGGACGGTGTCCGCGTCACACCACGCTTCCGGACGCCTCTGGAGCGGGAGTTGTCCGGGTCGCCGGCTCCAGCGGCCTGAAACGCCGTCACCGCGAGCATGCCGCCCATGACGCCCGGTGACCGTCCGGGCGGGATCCGGGCGCGGACCGGGCGGAGGTGGACCGATGGCACAGGTGGCGGTGTTCTGCGGCAACCGCGACCGCGGCTGTCCCACGCTGTACGTGGACGAAGCGGCGCCGGCCGACCAGCGGGTCGTGCTGACCGACGACTGACGAGGCGGCGCCGGCCGACCAGCGGGTCGTGCTGACCGACGACTTCGGGCAGCGGGTGCGGATGAGCGCCGAGCAGTTCCGCTCGCTGACCGAGGAGGCGAAGGCGGGCCGGCCGGACCACGTGTAGCGGTCCAGCCGGCCCGTCCTCCGAGTCGCCCGCGCGTCGCGGGCGGGCCGACCCGGGTCAGGCGACCCGGGTCAGCTTCGAGCCGAACGGGGGCGCGAGGAGGGCCGACTCCAGCAGGACCGGGACCCGGACCACGCTGTCGCCCTTGCCGACGACCAGTTCACCGACCTGGTCACCGGCGTTCGCCGTGTGCGGGAGGCCCGCCTTGCCGGCCTCCACCGAGATGTCGACCTCGAGGCCCGCCCAGCCGATCGCGGTGACGTCCTCCCCGGCCACCACGGGGGTGTGGCCGCCGAGGCCGTCGTCGACGTAGCCGACGACGTCGCCCTTCTTGATGATCGAGGCCGAGGCGAGCGCGTCCCGGGTGCCGTCGATCAGGGTGCGGCTGCGGCCGAGGACCGTGTCGATGATCGGCGCCTTCTGCTGGTCGAGCATCGCGCCGACGATCAGCTGCCTGGTGCCGCCGATCTTGCGGTAGGCGGCGAAGAGCAGGTTGCCGCCGGCCTTGGTGCTGGTGCCGGTCTTGATGCCGACGATGTCGTTGTAGCCGGCCAGCTGGTTGTAGTTCTTCTGGACGTTCCCGTTGATGTCCGTGTACTGGATCTTGGCGGCGATCTCCGCGAAGACCTTGTCCTTCATCGCCGCGTGACCCAGCTTGACCTGGTCGCTCGCGGTGCTGACGGTGGTCGCCTCCAGACCGCTCGGGTCGGTGTACGTCGTGTCGTCCATCCCGAGCTCCTTGGCGGCGGCGTTCATCTTCTTCACGAACGCCGCCTCCGATCCCGCGTCCCAGCGGGCCAGCAGGCGGGCGATGTTGTTGGCCGAGGGCAGCATGACGGCCTCCAGCGCCTCGTACTCGCTGAGCTTCTGCCCGGCGGTGACGGGGACGACGGACTCCGACTCCTGCATACCGCTGTGGTACTGGTCCTCGGCCTTCTGGTCGACCTCGACGGTCTTGCCCTTGCCGCCCTTCTTGATCGGGTGGTCGCGCAGGATGACGTAGGTCGTCATCACCTTGGCGACGCTCGCGATCGGCGTCGGCTTCTGCTCGCCGAACTCGCCCATGCGTCCGAGGCCCTCGGCCTCGACGACGGCCTGGCCCTCGCTGGGCCACGGGAGCGCGAGCTCGTCGCCCTCGAAGGTGTACGAGGTCTCGGCGGTCGACACCAGCTCCGGCTCGGGCAGCGGACGCAGTGCCTGCGCCACGCAGAAGGCCACGATGAGCAGCAGGACCAGCGGGGTCCAGATCTTGACCCGCCGCACGGTCGTGCGCAGCGGCGTCTGCGGCGGCGGCGGGGTGTTGGTCAGCTCGGCCAGCAGCCGCAGCGGCTCGTCGGGGTCGGGCGGCAGCGGCATCTGCTTCGTCCGCGAACCGGCGGCGGGCTCCGCGGCCTGCGGGGTCCGCGTGCTCTGCGCGGGGGCGGGCACGGGCGCGTGGGCGGGCATCGGGGCCTGCGGGGCCGCGGCCGGCCGGTCGTCGGTCCGCAGCGGGACAAACGTTCCGCTCGGCCGGGGAGGCGTCGCGACGGGCGCGGAGGCGGAGGGCGCGCGAAGGGTCATGGTGCGGTCCCGGACCGGCGTGCCGACGCCCTCCGTACGGGGCGCGCGCAGCGTGAGCGTGCCCTCCCCGGCCCTGGGGCCGTCCTGTCCGCCCCCGGACGCCTCGCGCGCCCCGGGTCCGCCCTTGACGCCTCCGGGGCCCGTTGAGGGGCCTTCAGCGCCGCCGCCCCCGGGGGTGTCAGACGGGGCGTCGTCCCGGGACTCCCCGGAGGCGTCCTCCTCGGTGTCTTCCGGGGTGTCCTCCGCGGCGTCTTCCGGGGTGTCCTCCGCGGCGTCTTCCGGGGCCTGAGCGACCGTGTCGCCCGCGGGGGCGTCACCGGGCTCCGCTTCTGTGTCCGCCCCGGCGGACGGCTCCTCGCCGCGGCCGGCCTCCCCGGTGGCGGAACGCTCCTGCGGCGCGCCGGACTTCCCGGCTTCCGCCGCGTCCTCGGGCTCGGGCTCCTCCGCCCGCGTCCCGCCGGCGGCCGGCTCCTCATCCGTGTCCTCGGCGGTGCCGGATTCGGCCCCGTCCCGCTTCCCGCTCCCGTCGCCGTCGGTGGCGGTGGCGGTGGCGGATTCCTCCGCGCCGGCCTCCTCGGCGACTGCGTCGCCGGTACGGGATTCCGCGCCGTCCCCCGCGTCGTCGGCCGGAGGGGCGTCCGCCGCGTCCGGCGTAGCGTCCTGCGCCGCGCCGTCCACGTCCGCTCCGTCGTCCGGCGTAGCCGAAGCACTCGCGTCCGGGGCCGGTGCGCCCTCCGCTTCGGGCGGCTCCGGCGCGAACTCCGGTTCACCGGTGGCCGGTTCCGATGCGACCCGGGGCGCTCCCACGGCCCCGCGGAAGACCGTCAGCCGCGGATCCACCGCCCCGCCTCCGGTCGCCTCCCCCGACAACTCCTGCTGCTCCGCCCTGCCGGGGGACTCGCCCGCCACCGGACCTCCTCCACATCGCGCGGTGCGCCGCCGCGGCGCCCCGCTCACCCTTACACCAGTTTCCAGGCCTCTGCCGTGAAGCCGCCGTGAGACCCGCCGTGGGACGCCCCGGCCCCCCGCGAGCCACCGCCGCCCTCGGTGCTAGACGAGAACGACATATGAGTCGGTTCCCGCACGAACGGGCAAGGCGCTCTCGACAGGCCGGTGTGAGAGGCGTCACCCTGTCATTCATCCACGCGGGGAGGCATGGATGGGCAGGAGCCGCAGAACACTTCCGGAGGAGCTACTGCTTCTCGCCCTGGACCCGGCCACGGGTACCACGGCGCAGCCGCAGTCGCTCGACCTTGGTCTTGCCGGGGCACAGCTAGTGGAGCTGGCCCTCGCAGGACGAATAGCCCCTGACGGGGATCGTATCGCCGTGGTGCACCCACGGCCGACAGGAGATCCGACCCTGGACTCCGCGCTCGAACTGCTGCGCCGTCGCGGCAGCCCCGTGCGCGCCGTCCACTGGATCGGCGGGCCCCGCCTGGGGCTGCGCCAGACGTATCTCACGCATCTGGAACGGTGCGGCATGGTGCACGCCGTGCCGGGGCAGATGTGCGGGGTGCTGCCGACCACGCGCTATCAGGCGACCGACAGCGAGGTCAGCCGGGAGATCAGGGCCCGGCTGGACAGCGCGATCCGCACCGGGGTGCCACCGGACCCGCGGACCGCCGCGCTCGCCGCGATCGCCCATGCCGTGGGGCTCGGCAAGCACCTGTACCCGGGGAACGAGGGCCGGTCGTCCCGATCGCGGCTCCGTGACCTGATCAGGTACGACCCCATGGGCGGCCTCGTGGCGCACGCCGTGATGGACGTGCAGAACGGTGCCGCCGCGCAGCCGAAACGCGCCCCCGCCCAGGGGCGTCCGGCGGCGGCCAGGGCGACGGGCCACGGCATGGTCCGCGCCGGCGTCCGCTGACCCGGGGTGTCCGGCGGCAGGGCCCGGACACCGTGACGACCGCGATCCCACCGCAACCGCAGCGCGCGGGGCGGCGACCGGCAACCGCCGGTCGCCGCCCCGCGCGCCTCCGTTTGTCCGCTCTTTTGAAGAGCGCAGCATATGACCAATTCCCAGCGGCGGGATGACCGATAGTGGCACTCTGCTGACCAGCAGTACATATCTGCAGAGAACACGGACCAGTCCGGAAACCGGAGGTGCACATCCCGTGGCCGCCAACGTCAATCCCACCGTCAGGCGACGCCGACTCGGCTCGGAACTGCGCAAGCTGCGCGAGCAGAAGGGAATGACCGCGGAGGAGGTCGCCGCCCGGCTGCTGGTCTCCCAGTCGAAGATCAGCAGGCTGGAGAACGGGCGCCGCAGCATCAGCCAGCGCGACGTGCGCGACCTGTGCAGCGTCTACGGGGTCGAGGACAGCCGCCTCGTCGACTCCCTGATGAACATGGCCCGCGAGTCCCGGCAGCAGGGCTGGTGGCACGCCTTCGGCGACGTCCCCTACAGCGTCTACATCGGCCTGGAGACCGAGGCCGAGTCCCTGCGCGTCTACGACTCCCTGGTGGTGCCGGGCCTGCTGCAGACCCGCAACTACGCCTCGGCCGTCATCGAGGGGACGCTCCCCGAGGCCACGCCCGAGCAGATCGAGAAGCGGATCGAGATCCGGCTGCGCCGCCAGGAGCGCGTCACCGACCCGGACTCGCCGCTGCGCTTCTGGGTGGTGATGGACGAGTCCGCGCTGCGCCGCCTCGTCGGCAGCAGGGACGTGATGCGCGAACAGCTGGAGTACCTGGCCCAGATGAGCACCCAGGCGCACGTCACGGTCCAGGTCCTGCCGTACGACGCCGGGGCGCACCCGGGCATGTCCGGCAACTTCGCGATCCTGGAGTTCGCCGACGCGACCGACTCCAGCGTCGTGTACATCGAGGGCGTCACGAGCGACCTGTACCTGGAGAAGCCGACGGACGTGCACGGCTACAGCGTCATGTACGAGCACCTGCGGGCGCAGGCGCTCAGCGCGGAGCAGAGCCGGCAGTTCATCGCGGACGCCGCGAAAGAGTACGCACGCTGACTCTGCGACTGGGAATGCCGGAGAGTACACCTGGGCCCCGTGAGGCGGAAGACCTCCTGGAATATGCCACTCGTTGGAGGTAATAGCCGCTGTGGGCAGTGATGTTGGCGAGTAGCTTCGATCACGTCAGAGCTGCACATAAAAGAAAGCTCGGAGCGATCATGGCTATTCAGCTCGGAAACACCAAGGCGTGGACCAAGTCCACTCGTTCCCAGGGAAATGGCGCCTGTGTCGAGGTGGCCTCCCGTACGACGTCGGCCGTCGACGTCCGCGACTCCAAGGACCCCGACGGCCCGGCGCTCGCCTTCTCCCCCCAGGCCTGGTCGGCGTTCGTCGCGGACGTGAGCCACGGTACGTACGACCTCGACTGAGCACCGTCGCAGTACCCGTACGGGCCCTCTCGACCGGCACGCCGTCCTGGCCGAGGGGGCTTACTGCCACCCCGACGCCCTATCCCCGCAGTTCGTCGACGTAGGTGTCGGTCCCCGGCACCATGGGGACGTAGGGCGCGACGAGTTCGACCCGGCCGAGCCCCTGCCGGAAACCTCGGCGTCCAGCCCCGTGAAGTGCTCCTCCCACACCTCGCGCGGCTCCCGCTGCAGGAACCACAGCAGGGTGAGCCGGGTGCCGACGCCCTCGACCTGCTTCACGCAGGACATCCGCTCCAGCGGCAGCGGTGTGGGGCGGAAGACGGTCACCACCGCCGAGGGCGAACCGGCCAGCCGCCGCGGCAGGTGGCGGTCGCGCAGCAGGTCGAGCAGCGTCTCGCACCGCTGCGGGGTATCGGTGTCGACGACCTCGACGACCTCGACGGCCAGCCCCGTGTAGGGGTGGTCGAGCGCGTGGAAGTCCCGGGGTCCGTCCGCGCCGTCGCGGTAGACGGTGGCGGGATGGTCCTGGAAGGCGGTGAAGACGTGGGTGCGGTCGTGGTGGACGCGGGAGTCGCGGTTGAGGCGCCGGTTGATGGCGACGGTCCACTTCATGTGGTCCGCGTAGCGCCCGGCCGTGATCCAGTACACGGTGATGTAGCAGCCGTGGGTGACCGGCTGGGCCACCGCGGACTTCTCCGGGTAGCGGAGTGACTGCAGGTCGCGGGTGGCCACCCAGCGGCGTCCGGCGGTACATCCAGGGCATGGCCATGGCGCCGGCGATGAAGTGGTCGTCCACGTACCAGCGGTTGCAGGCGTACTCGCGGCCGCGGTGCGGCACGACCATGGTGATGAGGGCGTGGCCGAGGCCCGGGCCGTAGGGGCCGACGGAGCCCAGTTCGGCGTAGACCCGCTGCGGGTGTCTTCCCTTAGCTGACGTAGCGTCAGATATGGAAGCCCGTGGCGGTACCCGACATGTCTGTGTACGGTCCGCGCAATCGCCCGCGACCGTGAAGGAGCCCGCCATGCGCGCCGCCGTCCCCGGCCTCGCCACCCGTGCCACCACCGTCGGCGGCTCGCCGGTACGGGAGATCCTCGCGCTGACCGCCCGTCCGGAGGTGATCTCCTTCGCAGGCGGACTGCCCGCCCCCGAGCTCTTCGACGCGGCGGCGATACGCGCCGCGTACGACCGCGTGCTCGCCGAGGCACCCGAGAGGGTGCTGCAGTACTCCACCACCGAGGGGGACCCGGCGCTGCGCGGGGCGGTCGCCGGCCGGCTCACCCGGGCCGGACTGCCCACCGGCTCGGACGACCTGGTCGTCACCGGCGGCTCCCAGCAGGCCCTCACCCTGATCTCCACCGCCCTGCTGGAGCCCGGGGACGTCGTCCTCGTGGAGGACCCGGGCTACCTGGCGGCGCTGCAGTGCTTCGCCTTCGCGGGCGCGCGCGTGGTGCCCGTCCCCTCCGACGCGGACGGCATCGACCCGATGTCCCTGGAACTGGCCGCCGTCCGGGAGAAGGCCAAACTGCTCTACCTGGTGCCGACCTTCCAGAACCCGACGGGCCGCACGACCACCGCCGAGCGCCGGCAGGCGATCGCCCGGGTCGCCGAGCGGCACGGGCTGTGGATCGCGGAGGACGACCCGTACGGGGAACTGCGCTACGACGGCGAGGCGCAGCCGTGGATCGCCTCGCGCGAGGCGGCCGCCGACCGGACGGTCCTGCTCGGCAGCCTGTCCAAGATCATGCCGCCCGGGATGCGGCTCGGCTGGCTGCGCGCCCCGGCCGCGCTGCGCCGCGCGTGCGTGGTCGCCAAGCAGTCCGCCGACCTGCACACCTCGACCGTCGACCAGGCCGCGGCCGCCCGCTACCTCGCCGACTCCGACCTCGACGCCCACCTGGACCGGGTCCGCGCCGCCTACCGTGAGCGGCGGGACGCCCTGCTGGCCGGGCTGCCCGGCGCACTGCCCGAGGGCAGTTCGTGGAACCGGCCGGAGGGCGGCATGTTCGTCTGGGCCCGGCTGCCCGCCGGGTACGACGCGACGGAGCTGCTCCCCCGGGTGGTGGCCCACGACGTGGCCTATGTGCCGGGGGCGCCCTTCTACGCCGGCGAGCCCGACCGCGCCGCGCTGCGGCTGTCGTTCGTGACGCACACCCCGGACGAGATCGGGGAGGGGCTGCGCCGGCTCGCCAAGGCCCTGGCCATCGCGGGCGGCTGAGCCAATTGTGACGGCGCATCAGTTTTTCCGTCCAGGTGGAGGTGGTGGGCCGTGCTGCCGCGCGACAGGACCGTCGTGGTGTCCGGGGTCGGGGCCGGCCTCGGACAGCGCGTCGCCCAGGCCGTCGTCCGCGTCGCCTGGCGTGCCATCGACATCAAGGACGCCGCGTAGCGCGAGGCGCTGGCCGCCCTCGCCGAGGAGCGGTTCGGCGGGATCGACGCCGTCGTCCACGCGGCCGCGATGGACGGCCACTTCGGCGGCCTGGCGAACGCCGACTTCGAGACCTGGAAGACCGTGCTGGACGCCAACCCGCTCGGCACGCTGCGGATGACCCGAGCCTGCCTGCGCGGCCTGCGCGGGCGCGGCGGCGGCCCGGTGGTCTTCATCGGCACCCAGTCGGCGGTGGCCGCGCCGTCCCAGGTGCGGCAGGCGGCGTACGCGTCCTCCAAGGGCGCGCTGACCTCGGCGATGTACTCGCTCGCCCGCGAGCTGGGCCCGGAGCGGATCCAGGTCGACACGGTGCTCCCGGGCTGGATGTGGGGCCCGCCGGTCCAGGCCTTCGTCGGCCTCACCGCGCACACCGAGGGCGTACCCGAGGACGAGGCGCCGCACCGGCTCGCCGACCGGATGGCGCTGCCCGGACTGGCCAGAAACGGCGACGTGGCGGAGGCCGCGGTCTTCCTGGCCTCCGACCGGGCGCGCGCGATCACCGGGCAGTCGCCGCTGGTGATCGCGGGCGAACTGATGCGCTGACTGGGGGCGGACGGAGCCCGGAGGGGCCCCGTCCGGCGTGCGGTCGTTCCGGCGAAGTACCCGCTCATGGTGGGGCGCCGCACACAGTCGCAACAACGTGACGGAAGGTCAAGAACAAGTAAAATCGTTCTACTCCCTGATCGACGTTCATGTCCTTGAACGCCGATGGTCTTGACCAGCCCCTTTCCAGGCGGTTCAATCTGGGGCGCCGCCCCGCGACGGACGTACCGGCGAAGTGCGCTCCCGTTCACAAGGCGGACCCCTGGAAGGGGCAACAACGCATGAATGGTCTCGACTGGGCCGTACTCATCGGCTACTTCGGCGTGATGGTCGCCATCGGCCTGTGGTCCCACAAACGCGTCGACGACGTCAGCGACTTCTTCACCGCGGGCGGCCGCATGCCCTGGTGGCTGTCCGGCATCTCGCACCACATGTCCGGCTACAGCGCGGTGATGTTCACCGGTTACGCCGGCATCGCCTACACCTACGGCGTCACCTCGTACGTCACCTGGTCCTTCCCCATCGCCATCGGCATCGCCATCGGCGCCAACCTCTTCGCGCCGCGGCTCAACCGCCTGCGCTCCCGGCTGCACGTGGCCTCGCCGCTGGAGTACCTGAAGAACCGCTACAACGTCCCGACCCAGCAGGCCCTCGCCGTCTCCGGCGTGCTGCTCAAGATCGTGGACGTGGGCGCCAAGTGGGCGGCGATCGCCACCCTCCTGTCGGTCTTCACCGGAGTCTCCCTCAACCAGGGCATCCTCATCACCGGCGCCGTCACGGCCGTCTACTGCACGGTCGGCGGGCTGTGGGCCGACGCCCTCACCGAGCTGGGCCAGTTCGTCATCCAGCTGCTGGCCGGCCTCGCCATGCTGGTCGCCGTGCTGGGCGAGATCGGCGGGATCAGCGGGCTGTGGACAGTCTGGGACAAGCTGCCCGACAACCACACGGCGCCGACCGCCGGCCCGTACACCCTGACCTTCCTGCTGGCGTACCTGTTCATCAAGACGTTCGAGTACAACGGCGGCATGTGGAACCAGGCCCAGCGCTACATGGCCACGGCCAACGCCCGCGAGGCCACCCGCTCCGCCCGGCTGTCGGCCCTGCTGTGGTTCGTCTGGCCGCTGGTCCTCTTCTTCCCGATGTGGGTCGCCCCGCTGCTGGTGAAGGCGCAGAAGCCGGACGCGTCCGACTCGTACGCCCTGCTGACCGAGCAGCTGCTTCCGCACGGCCTGCTGGGCCTGGTGGTCGTCGGCTTCTTCTCGCACACCATGGCGATGTGCTCCTCCGACGCCAACGCCATCGCCGCCGTCTTCACCCGGGACATCGCGCCGGTGCTGTCCAAGGCGGCGCGCGGCTGGAACGCGCGGGCCGGGCTGATCGCCGCCCGCATCACGACCGTGGCCTTCCTCGCCCTGTCGATGGCGGTCGCCACCCAGGTCAACTCGCCGACCTTCAAGGACATCATCACGGTCGTCATCAAGTGGGTGGCCGGCCTGATGGGCCCGATCGCGATCCCGTTCATGCTCGGGCTGCTGCGTACGTTCCGCAAGTCCGGTCCGACGGCGGCGCTGGTCTCCTGGGCGGCGGGCCTGTTCGCCTTCTGGCTCACCAACTACGGCCTGGACGGGGTGCAGCTGCAGATCCAGATCGTGACGCCGCTCGCGGTCAGCCTCGTGCTCTACGTGCTCATCGGCTTCGTCAAGCCCGAGGACACCCCGGAGCGCGACGCGGTCCTGGCGCAGATCAACTCCGACGGCGACGGGGACGGCGCGGCCGCCGCCGCGGCCCTGCCCGAGGAGCCCGCGAAGGCCTGACAGCCGGTTCCCGGGGCGGTCCTTCACCCGCCCCGGGAACCGCCCCGGGCGCCCGCGCGGCGCCCGCCCCCTCACAGGACGTCGGCGAGCTCCTGCAGCAGCCGCCGCTTGGGCCGCGCCCCCACCAGGGACTTCACCGGCTCGCCCGACCGGAAGACCATCAGCGTCGGCATCGACAGGACGCCGTAGGCCGACTGGGCCTGCGGGTTGCGGTCCACGTCCAGCAGGACGACCTTCAGCCGGCCCGCCTCCTCGCGGGCGACCTCCGCCAGGACCGGGGCGATCTGGCGGCAGGGCCCGCACCAGTCGGCGGTGAACTCCACCAGGACCGGCCCCTCGGCCCGCAGCACCTCCTCGGCGAACGTCGCGTCGGTCACCTCGGTCAGGCCCTCGGTGTGCGTCGTCATCGCGTACTCCCCTCGCTTGCCCCGCAACTGAACTCACAGCGCGGTTCGGACGCGCCCCCGGCCGAGGCCAGCTCCGCGTGGGCGAGCTGAGAGCCGAGCCGCTCGCGGACCTCCGTCAGGCGGGCGATGCACTCGTCGAGCTCGGCCAGCTTGCGCCGGTAGACTTCGATCGAGGCGTCGCACGAGTCCCCCTCCGGATGGCCTGCCCGCAGGCAGTCCACGAACGGGCGGGTGTCCTCCAGCTCGAAGCCGAAGGCGCGCAGCGCCTGGATCTGCCGGAGCATCCTCAGGTCCCGCTCGTCGTAGGCCCGGTAGCCGTTGCCCGCACGCCGGGCACGCAGCAGGCCGAGCGCTTCGTAGTGACGCAGGGCGCGAGTGGTGGTCCCGGCCCGTTCGGCGAGTTCTCCGATCCGCATGCCCCCGACGGTAGACCTTGACGCGGACGTCAAGGCCAGCCCGGATATTCCCCGTCGGGACCCCGCGGTCCGGTGATCCTCCCGACACACCCGACTGACGTACGCCGCACCTATCCTCGGAGGATGACCCAGACTCCGCCCACCGCCAACAGCATGCGCCGTGCCCTCAGGCGCGCCCGAGACGGCGTCGCGCTCGACACCGCGGAAGCCGCGGTGCTGCTCCAGGCGCGGGGGGAGGACCTCGCCGACCTGACACGGAGCGCGGCCCGGGTGCGGGACGCCGGTCTGGAGGCGGCGGGGCGTCCGGGGATCATCACCTACTCCAAGAGCGTCTTCATCCCGCTCACCCGGCTGTGCCGGGACAAGTGCCACTACTGCACCTTCGTCACCGTCCCCGGCAAGCTGCGGCGCGCCGGGCACGGGATGTTCATGTCCCCGGACGAGGTGCTGGGGATCGCCCGGCGCGGTGCCGAACTCGGCTGCAAGGAAGCCCTGATCACGCTCGGGGACAAGCCGGAGGAGCGCTGGCCGGAGGCCCGTGAGTGGCTGGACGCCCACGGCTACGACGACACCATCGCCTACGTCCGGGCGATGTCCGTCCGGATCCTGGAGGAGACGGGGCTGCTGCCGCACCTCAACCCCGGGGTGATGAGCTGGACGGACTTCCAGCGGCTGAAGCCGGTCGCGCCCTCGATGGGCATGATGCTGGAGACGACCGCGACCCGGCTGTGGAGCGAGCCCGGCGGCCCCCACTACGGCTCCCCCGACAAGGAACCGGCCGTGCGGCTGCGGGTGCTGGAGGACGCCGGGCGCAGCTCCGTGCCGTTCACCAGCGGGCTGCTCATCGGCATCGGGGAGACGTACGAGGAGCGCGCCGAGTCGCTGTTCGCCCTCCGCAAGGTCGCCCGGTCGTACCACGGCATCCAGGAGCTGATCATCCAGAACTTCCGCGCCAAGCCGGACACCGCGATGCGCGGCATGCCGGACGCGGAACTGGACGACCTGGTGGCCACGGTGGCCGTCGCGCGGCACATCATGGGGCCCTCGGCCTGTCTGCAGGCGCCGCCGAACCTGGTGGACGCGGAGTACGCCAGGCTGATCGGGGCCGGCATCGACGACTGGGGCGGCGTGTCCCCGCTGACCCCGGACCACGTCAACCCCGAGCGCCCCTGGCCGCAGATCGAGGAGCTGGCGGCGCGCTCGGCGGAGGCGGGCTTCGCGCTGCGCGAGCGGCTCTGCGTCTACCCGGAGTTCGTCCGGCGCGGCGAGCCGTGGCTGGACCCGCGGCTGCTGCCGCACGTGACCGCGCTGGCCGACCCCGCCACCGGCCTGGCGCGCGAGGACGCCGAGGTCACCGGCCGTCCGTGGCAGGAGCCCGAGGAGGTCTTCACCGCCGCGGGCCGCACCGACCTGCACCGCACCATCGACACCGAGGGCCGCACCGGCGACCGCCGCGAGGACTTCGACGAGGTGTACGGGGACTGGGAGGCGCTGCGCGAACAGGCCGCGCCCGGACTGGTCCCCGACCGCATCGAGGCGGACGTGCGCACGGCGCTGTCCGTGGCGGCCGACGACCCCACGAAGCTGACCGACGCCGAGGCGCTCGCTCTCCTGCACGCCGACGGTGCCGCGCTGGACGCGCTGTGCCGGATCGCGGACGACGTCCGGCGGGACGCGGTCGGCGACGAGGTCACCTACGTCGTCACCCGCAACATCAACTTCACCAACGTCTGCTACACCGGCTGCCGTTTCTGCGCCTTCGCCCAGCGCCGCACCGACGCCGACGCCTACACGCTGTCCCTGTCCCAGGTCGCCGACCGCGCCGAACAGGCCTGGCAGGTCGGCGCCACCGAAGTCTGCATGCAGGGCGGCATCCACCCCGACCTGCCCGGCACCGCCTACTTCGACATCGCCCGCGCCGTCAAGGAACGCGTTCCCGGCATGCACGTGCACGCCTTCTCCCCGATGGAAGTCGTCAACGGCGCCACCCGCACCGGCCTGTCCCTCCGCGAATGGCTCACCGCCGCCAAGGAGGCCGGCCTCGACTCCGTTCCCGGCACCGCCGCCGAGATCCTCGACGACGAGGTCCGCTGGATCCTCACCAAGGGCAAACTCCCCGCCGCCACCTGGGTCGAGGTCATCACCACCGCCCACGAACTGGGCCTGCCCTCCTCCTCCACCATGATGTACGGCCACGTGGACCAGCCCCACCACTGGCTCGCCCACCTGCGGCTGCTCGCCGAAATCCAGCAGCGGACGGGCGGCTTCACCGAATTCGTCACCCTCCCCTTCATCCACACCAACGCACCCGTCTACCTGGCCGGCATCGCCCGCCCCGGCCCCACCCTGCGCGACAACCGCGCCGTCACCGCCATGGCCCGCCTGCTGCTCCACCCCCACATCCGCAACATCCAGACCAGCTGGGTCAAGCTCGGCACCGACGGCGCCGCCGAGATGCTCCGCTCCGGCGCCAACGACCTCGGCGGCACCCTGATGGAGGAGACCATCTCCCGCATGGCCGGCTCCAGCTACGGTTCCCACCGCTCCATCCGCGACCTCGTCGCCATCGCCGACGCCGCCGGCCGGCCCGCCCGCCAGCGCACCACCACCTACGGCGAGGTGCCCGCCGAGCGCATCGCCGCAGGTCTGGCCTCCGACGGCCACCTCCCGGAACTGCTGCCGGTGCTGGAGGACTGAGCCGGGGCGCGGCCCCCGGCCGCGCCCCTCGGCAACCTGTGCAAAAGAGTCCGAGCAACTCTCCAAAAGCGTCACACAGGCTGCGCAGCTCCTTCGGGAGGTGTCGTTAGCGTTGCTGGCCGTCCCGCCGTGCACGGTGAACGTGCGCGCGGACCTGCCGCCGACGTCCCCCGGCGGCGCTGTCAGCACAGAAAGACTCGGAGATGGACTACTGCTCCTCCTGCCGTCGGCATCTCAACGGGGCTCTCGTGTGTCCGGGGTGCGGCGCCTACGCACCCGACATCGCCCCGCCGATGTGGCAGGGCCCGGACTCGGCCGCCGAACGGGAGAGGCTCCGCGACGCGGACGGCGCCGATGACCCCGACGGCTCCGCGCAGGATGACGCCGACCCTTCCCTGCAGGGCCGCGCGGCGCGGCGACGGCAGCTCGAACGCTGGAAGAAGAACCGGCGGCGCGCCGCGGCCGCCACGGCCGTGGCACTCGTCGGCGGCGGCCTCACCGTCGCGGCGCTGCCGCACGGCGGCTCGCGGGGCCAGGCCGGCACGGCCGCGGCCGCCGAGCCGCTGACGCCGGCCACCGCCCGCACCCTGCCGCTCTCCTCGATCCCCGCGCAGCCCGATGACCCCACGCACCGCCCGGGTCAGCGCACGCACCCCACCACCCCGGCGCCCCGCGGCGACACACCCCACACCGCACCGTCCGCCGCGAGCACCACCGCGCCGGCCCGCACCGCCCCGCAGGGCGACACCGGTTCCCGGGTATCCGCGGTCACGGCCGCCCCCGCTCCCGCGGACACCGCGCCGCACACCTCCGCGCCCTCGTCCGCGCCCCAACCTCCCGCGGACGTCCCGGCCACACCCCCCACGACGACGGCCCCCACGCCGTCGGCAACGAAGTCACCGATGCAGTTGTGCCTCCTGGTGCTCTGCGTCGGCTGACCGGAAAGGAACGACACGTGTCAAGCAGCTACGCCGATCACGACCGCCGCCGCGTCAACGGCTGGCGGTTGTGGGGCATCGGAGCCGTGGCCGCGGTGCTCGCCGGCCTGCTGGCCAAGTCCGGCATCCTGGTCGCGCAGCGATTCCTGCTGCTGCCGCTCTTCGCCCCCCAGGGCTACGGGGTGTGGCGCGACGCCGCCGCGACCGCCTACGTCCTCGGGGCGGGGTTCATCGCGCTCGCCGCGACGCTGCTGCTGCGCGTCCTGCTCGCCGCGACGCCGCGCGCCATGCTGTTCTTCGGCTGGATCATGACCGCGCTGACCTTCTTCGCGGTGGTGGTCCCGCTGGCCCTGCACCGCTCCAACGAGGTGCTGGCCGCCTGCGTGGTGAACCTGTTCATCGGGCTGATCGTCACCTCCCTGCTCGCGGGTGCGGCCCGCTGGGCCCTGACCCGCGGCGGCCGGGCTCCCCGGCCCGCCTGGCGGTGACGCGCCTGGCAGGCGCCTGAGCCCCGAACCCCCGAAGGCCTCCGCTGCCCCGGCAGCGGAGGCCTTGCCTTGCTCCGTGCTCGACCGGCCACATTCCGTTCGCGACCGGAAGCCGACCGATCCGGGTCGATTACAGTGCTTGGTCGGGTCAAGCAGAGAGGCGTTGGTGATGAGCGGGGCCGTATGGGGGCGTGCCGAGCAGCAGGACTTCCGCAGCCGGGTGCGCGGTTGCCTGCTCGGCGGCGCGATCGGCGACGCCCTCGGCGCCGGCGTCCAGTCCGACTCGCCGGACGCCGTTCGGCAGGCGCACGGCGAGGGCGGGGTCACCGACTACGTCCCGGCGTACGGGCGGCGGGGTGCCGTCACCGACGACACCCAGCTGACGCTGTTCACCGCCGAGGGCCTGATACGCGCCCAGGTGCGCCGCGACGCCGGGGCCTGGCACCCGCCCACCGATGTGCACCGCGCCTACCTGCGCTGGGCGGCCACCCAGAACGACTGGGGGCCCGACGAGCGCCGCATGGACACCGGCTGGCTGGCCCGCGAGGAGTGGCTGTACGCGCGCCGCGCCCCCGGCAGGGCCTGCCTGACCGGGCTCGGCGACGAGCGCATGGGCACCCTCGGCAGCCCCAAGAACCCGCAGTCCAAGGACTGCGGCACGGTCGTGCGGTCCGCGCCGTTCGGGCTGCTGGTCGGCTGGGAGCCGCACCTGGTGTTCCAGCTCGCCGCCGAGTGCGCCGCGCAGACGCACGGTCACCCCACCGCCGTCCTGGCCGCCGGGGCGTTCGCCGTCATCGTCCACGGGCTCGCCCGGGGCGAGGCGCTGGACGGCGCCGTGCAGCACGCGCTGGCCCTGATCGCGGCGCGGCCCGGGCACGAGGAGACCTCCGCGGCCCTGCAGGCCGCGCTCGGCGCCGTACGCCAGGGGCTGCCCGGCGCGGAACGGGTGGAGTCCCTGGGCGCGGGCCGGACGGCCGAGGAGGCGCTCGCCGTCGGCGTCTACTGCGCCCTGGTCGCCGAGGACGTGCGGCACGGGCTGCTGCTCGCGGTCAACCACTCCGGGAACAGCGACTCCACCGGCTCGATCTGCGGCAACCTGCTCGGCGTGCAGCACGGCGAGACCGCCCTGCCCCCGGCGTGGATCGCGGAGCTGGAGGGACGGGGCACCATCCTGCAGCTCGCCGACGACTTCGCCATGGAGACGACGCAGGGACCGGCGCTGCACGGGCCCGGTGGCACCTCCGCGGCCTGGCTGGAGCGCTACCCGGTCGACTGACCCGCCGGACGGACGCTCAGAGGTACCGCGCGAAGTCGTCGAGGGTGCGCAGCACCTTCGCCGTTCCCGCGGACGGCAGGTGCAGCACGACCTCGCCGGGGGCGGGGCCTCCGGGGCTGCACGTCCTGGACTGGGGCATTTACGTGTATGACGGGCGGTCCGGATTCGTGCCGTCTGTGCCGCACACAAATATCCCGCAGCGTCCAGAACATCCACCTCCCCCAGCCTTCGGCCGGGGGAGGGAGGGCGGGCGGGGACAGCCCGCCAGGCGCAAGCAACCCGCACCCAACAACCGGCCGCACCAAGCGACCCCGGTCACGCCACACCCCCACCCGGCGCAAGCAAAAGCATGCGCCACACCGCGTCCTCCAACCCGTGCACGGAGGCGATCCACCCCAGGCTGTCCTCCGTCGTGCCCCGGCCCGCCGCGACCGCCAGCTCACCCACCGCGTCCGCGAGGTCCCCGTGCCGCAGCGCGGGCTCCATGCGGCCCCCGCCGAGCCCGTCGGCGACGTAGCGCTCGTAGCCGGGCGCCGTGCGCAGGACGCCGACCGGACGCCACTCCTGCGCCAGCCGGTCCACCGGGTCGCCGCCGACCCGGGACCCGTCGGCCTCGACGACCTCCGTGCGCGAGCGGTCCACCGCGAGCGCGGTCCACGCGTCGGCGCCGGTGAGCACCGCCGCGGGACGGCAGCGCTCGACGGCCTCGGCGACCGTCCCCGCCCCGTCCGGGCCGCCGCCGACGAGCGGCACCGCCGCCATACCGGCGTACAGGCAGCCGTAGAACGCCCCGGCGAGGTCCACGCCCGGCGGATAGGCGAGCAGCACCCGGCTGCCCGGCGGAAGCAGCCGCCCCAGCCGCGCCGCGACCGCGCGGGCGCGGCGGTCCAGCCCGGCGAAGTCGCAGTCGTACGGCTCGTACGGGCGCCCCTCGGGATGCCGAACGGCCCGGCGGCGCAACGCGGGACCGGGCAGCCGGTACACCGACGGCCCCGGCCCGCTCCCGCTGCGGCTCGGTCCGCTCACGGCCTGCGGCACACAACGCGCACACATGGGCGGCCCTCCACCTCCTCCGACGGGACACCCGTCAGACCGACGGCATATGACCGCACTTCACATGAAACTTGCCCGAACATTCCCCGCTACTTCCTGGTACGCCCCTCCCGAAAGCCACCCATAGGTGACCGCGTACAGGTTGAGGCGGCAAACTGGCACAGGCAGCGGAACCGATCGGGTCGGTCCCGCCGTCCGTGAAAACTGTTCCGGCTCGTGATGAACGATCGATATACGCGCTCGTCGCGCAGTTCGGCGGCACCAGGGGGCAGGCATGGCAAGCGGTAAGGACCAGGGCGGGGCACTGCGCTTCGCGGTCCTCGGCCCGGTGCGGGCCTGGCGCGGCGCGGAGCCGATCTCCGCCGGGTCGCCACAGCAGAAGGCGCTGCTGGGCGCCCTGCTGCTGCGTGGCGGCCGCGCGGCCACCGCGCAGGAACTGCTGGACGCGGTCTGGGGCGAGGACCCGCCGCCCACCGCGCTCGCGGCGCTGCGCAGTTACGCCTTCCGCCTCCGCAAGGCCCTCGGCGCCGAAGCGCTGGCCACCGTCGACGGCGGCTACGTGCTGCACGCCGGCGACGGTTTCGACCTCTTCCTCGCCGAACGGCACCAGGCCGCGGCCGAGAAGGCCCGCGCCGCGGGCGACCTGGCCACCGCCCGCGAGGAGCTGCGCGGCGCCCTCGCCCTCTTCGACGGGGAGCCGCTGGCGGGGCTCCCCGGCCCGTACGCGGAGACCCAGCGCACCCGCCTGCTGGAATGGCGGCTGCAGCTCACCGAGACCTGCCTCGACCTGGACCTGCAGGCCGGCTGCCACGCGGAGGCGGTCTCCGAGCTCACCGTGCTGTCGGCGGAGCACCCGCTGCGCGAACGCCCGCGTGCCCTGCTGATGCTCGCCCTGTACCGCAGCGGGCGGCAGGCCGAGGCGCTGGGCGTCTACGCCGACACCCGCCGTCTCCTCGACGACGAGCTGGGCGTCGACCCGGGCGCGGAGCTCGCCGAGCTGCACCAGCGCGTGCTGGAGGCCGACCCGTCGCTGCTGCCGCCGCCCGTCCCGCAGGCCGAGGCCGTCGCGGAGCCGGTGCGTCCGGCCCAGCTGCCCGCCACCGTCGCCGACTTCACGGGCCGCGTCGCCTTCGTCCGCGAGCTCGGCGAGCGCCTGGCCGCGTCCTCGGCGGAGGGCGGCGTCATGTCGGTCTCCGCCGTCGCCGGCATCGGCGGAGTCGGCAAGACGACCCTGGCCGTCCACGTCGCCCACGCCGTCGCGGGCACCTTCCCCGACGGCCAGCTCTACATCGACCTCCAGGGCACCGCCGCGCGGCCCGCCGAACCCGAGACGGTGCTCGCCTCCTTCCTGCGCTCCCTCGGTGTCACCGACTCCGCGATACCCGAGTCCCTCGCCGACCGCGCCGCGCTCTACCGCTCCACCCTCGCGGGCCGCCGGATCCTGACCCTGCTGGACAACGCCCACGACGCCGCCCAGGTCCGCCACCTCCTGCCGGGCACCCCCGGCTGCGCCGCGCTGATCACCAGCCGGGCCCGCATGGTCGACCTGGCCGGTGCGCACCTGGTCGATCTCGACGTCATGAGCCCGGAAGAGGCGCTGCTGCTCTTCACCCGCATCGTCGGGGAGGAGCGCGTCGCCGCCGAACGCCAGGCCGCCCTCGACGTCGTCGCCGCCTGCGGCTTCCTGCCGCTCGCCATCCGCATCGCCGCCTCCCGCCTGGCCACCCGCCGCACCTGGACGGTCTCCTTCCTCGCCCGCAAGCTCAGCGACGAACGGCGCCGCCTGGACGAACTCAAGGCCGGCGACCTCGCCGTCAAGGCCACCTTCGAACTCGGCTACGGCCAGCTCACCGCGCAGCAGGCCCGTGCCTTCCGCCTGCTGGCCCTCGCCGACGGCCCGGACATCTCGTTGGAGGCGGCGGCGGCCGTCCTCGACCTGGACGTCTACGACGCCGAGGAACTGCTCGAGACGCTGGTCGACATCAGCCTCATCGAGTCCGCCGCACCCGCCCGCTACCGCTACCACGACCTGGTCCGCCTGTACGCCCGCGACTGCGCCGAGCGCCACGAAGGGGACGACGCCCGCTGCGCGGCGGTGTCCCGGCTGCTGGACTTCTACCTCGCGTCGGCGATGTGCGCCTACGAGCTGGAGAACCCCGGCGACCGCCTGCTCGCGCACCTGGCCCCCGTGGGCCGCGCCGGAATGCCCTTCGGCTCCCGCGAGGAAGGCCTGGACTGGCTGTTCACCGAGGCGCCCAGTCTCCTCGCCGCCGTCCGGCAGGCTGCCGCCGGCGGTTGCGAGGGCCCGATGCGGCGGGCCGTCGACCTGCTGCTCGTGAGCCAGGACCTGATGGAGTCCGGGATCCACGCGCGCCAATACGAGCGCGCGACGCGCTCCCTCGTCGCGACGGCCGACGCCTGCGGCGAGCCGCTCGTGGAGGGCCGGGCCCGCGTGCTGCTGGGCCAGCAGTACAGCCTGGCCGGACGACTGGAGGAGGCCGACCGGGAGGCCGAACGCAGCCTCGCGCTGGGGCGGGCCGTGGGCGACCCTCTGACCAGTAGTTACGCCCCCAACCTGCGGGGGATGGTGGCCTTCCCGCTGCGGCGCTTCCGGGACTGCGCGGACCACCACTCCCAGGCGCTGGAGGCCTTCGTGGCCGACGGCAACCGGCACGGCGGCGCCGCCGCGCTGAGCAACCTGTCCCGCGCGCAGATCGAACTGGGCGACGTCACCGCCGCCGTGGCCTCGGCGGAGCAGGCCCTGTCGATCTACCGTGAGCTGCGGGCCGGATTCCGCCTCGGCAACGGCCTGTACGCGCTCGCCATCGCGCTGACGGCGGCCGGCCGCCGCGAGGAGGCGTTGGCGTCGCTCTCAGAGGCGCTCCCCGTCTTCAGAGCGGCGCGGCAGCAGTTCTGGGAGGCCATGTCCCTCTTCCGCATGGCGGAGGTTCACCTGACCTCCGGCGCCCACCGTCAATCGGCGGCGCTGGCCGAACAGTCGCTGAACGCGTTGCGCGACCTCGGGGGCGAGCTCTACCGCGCGAAGGTGCTCACCGTCCTCGGTCGCGCCCTCGCCGAGGCGGGCCAGGTGGACCGTGCCCGCGCCTGCTGGAGGGACGCCCTCGCGGCCTTCGTCGCGCTCGGCTCCCCCGACGCCGACGAGGTGCGGCGCCTGCTCCACGGTCCGGCCGCCCCGGCGATCGCCGTGTAGCGGTTCCGCACCGCGCAACACCGCTGATACAGGACATCAACAGTTCCGTTTATCGGTTGATTATCGACGCCTGCCACGATTCCATCACTGCAAGAGCTGCCCGCCTGGTAGCGCACGGGGGTCGTTGCCAGGCGGGCTTCGTATCGGCCCAGTTCCACCCACAGGGGAGGCACCATGAGCGAGACGGCACCCGAGTCCGGCTCCACCGTCGAGGAAGAGCCGGAAGTCGTCACCACCGAGGAGGTCGAGGAGCCCAAGGTCAAGGGCGACGACACCACGGTCAAGCCCGACAACTGGCACACGCCCTGACCGGCGCCTGACACGGGGGACGGCCGGCCCGGCCGGCCCGGGGGCACGGGGGGCACGGGGGGCAGTACGACGGGGGACGGCACCACCACGGGGGGCATCACCGGGGGGAGCACGGCCTGGGGGCGCGCCAAGGGGGGAGCGCCCCCAGGAGCGGGGGGACGGCACGGAGGATCCAGGGACCGACTGCGGCGCGGAGGGGGCGCCGCAGTCGGTCTTCGTCATGCACCGGATCACCTTGCGCGGCGCACGGCACTTGCGGGCCCTCGGGTACAACACGGTAGGTTCACAGCCGGAGTCGCCCTCCCGCACCCCTGCGGCCCGGGCCGTCTCGCCGGCACCACCTGTACGCACGCTGCCGCCGGGTGCCCGCACCCGGCCTCCCCTCCGGAGGCGTCATGAACTTCGTACGCAAGGCCGCCGTCGTCCTCGCTGCCGTCGCGGCCGGACTCCTCACGCCCGCGCTCCCGGCCGCCGCCGCGGACAGCCCGGACGCCTGGCACCAGACGATCGTCTCGCCCGACAACTGGCACTCGCCCTGACCCTGTCCTGCGGTTCGGTGGCCCTCCCGTGTCCCGCGGGGAGGGCCACCGCGCGTAGTTCACCCCGCCCGCAGCGCCGTCTTGAGCACCCTCCCGCTCGCGTTGTGCGGCAGCTCCGCCAGGAACTCGACCTCGCGCGGCACCTTGCAGTTGGCCATCTCCCGCCGCGACCAGGCGAGCAGGTCGTCCGCGGTGACCACGGCCCCCTCACGCCGCACCACGTACGCCCGGCCGACCTCGCCGAGCCGCGGGTCGGGGACGCCCACCACTGCCGCCGCCTCCACCACGTCCGGGTGGCGGGCGAGCGCCTGCTCGATCTCCGCCGGGTACACGTTGAACCCGGCGCCGATGAGCATTTGGAAGCCGGTCATCGCGGCCGTCAACGGCATGGACTGCGGCGGCGCCTTCTACCTGCTCGGCGAGTGCGAGTCCGTGATCGCCGCCGAGCACGCCACCTTCTTCGATCCGCGCACCAGTTACGGCATGGTCAGCGCGTACGAGGCCATCGCCATGACGCAGCACATGCCGTACGGCGAGGTGATGCGCATGGCCCTGATGGGCACCGCGGAGCGGATCGGCGCCCGGCGCGCCCACGAGACCGGCCGGGTCTCGGAGGTCGTGCCCGGGCCGCTGCTGCCCGGCGCGGCCCTGCGCCCGGCGGCGGTCCTCGCCGCCCACCAACGGAGGCCGTACAGGGCACGATCCGAGCCGTCTGGTCGGCCCACGAGGCCGCGCGGGCCAAGGCCTTCGTCCACGCGCCGCACCTCATCGCCCTCGGCAACCTCCCCCCGGAGCGCCAGGCCCGGCTGTTCGCGGACCGCACCCGGGAGCACCGCGTGCGCTGACCGGCGTCCCCCGCGGGTGCCGCGGAGCCGTACGCGAACGGGGAACTGCCGCCGCCGGGGCCGGTGGTGACGCCGCCGGCCCGCGGGTGCCGGCCTCACAACGGTCGGGCGCGGGTCACCCCTGACTTCCCCTCGCGTGGCGCCTCGGCCGCCCACCGCGTAAGTTGGCCGGCGGCGGCCGTCGTCTGCCCCTTCCGTGTGTGGCACGACGGCCGTCGGCCGGGGTCCCTCAGGTGCGCCGGGTGGCCGCCTCGGTGCCCTTCACCGCGTTGAGGGCGTAGACGCAGCGGTCCTTGCTGCTCGCGTAGACCACACCGTCCGAGACCACCGGGGAACCGGTGATCTCCCCGCCGGTCTCCAGCTTCCAGCGCAACTGGCCGCCGCTCGCGTCGACCGTGTAGAGGCAGTGGTCCTTCGAGCCGAAGTGCACCCGCCCGTCGGCCACCACCGGGGAGCCGACGATCTCGCCCTGGGCGGCGAAGCGCCACTTCGGAGTGCCGGAGACCGCGTCGAGCGTGTACAGCGCGCCGCCCGCGCCCAGCATCACCGAACCGCCCGCGAGGAGCACCGGCTCCACGCTCTGCCGCTGCTCCGTCGCGACCCGCCAGCGGTCGCGCCCGTCCGCCGGGTCCAGGGCGTACACGGTGCCCAGGTAGTCCGCGACGTAGACCCCGCCGCCGCTGACACCCGGTCCGGGCACGTAGGCGGGCGGCGCGAACATCACCGCGGGGGCGTCGAAACGCCACCGCTCGCTGCCGCTGCGGGCGTCCAGGGCGAGCACGCGGTTCCCGACGGTCACGTACACCGCGCCGTCGGCGACGACCGGACGGGTCGGCATGGCGCCGCCCTCCCCCGTCGGGTACGACCAGTGCTCCGCGCCGCTCGTCGCGTCCAGGGCGTGCAGCCGGCCGCCGCCGTGGAAGTACACGACGCCGTCCACCACGCTCGGCCCGGACTCGGGCGTCTCGAACTCCGTCTGCGCCCCGCCGCGTTCCCAGCGCAGCCGTCCGGCCGCGGCGTCCCAGACCTGCACGCCGCCGCCGCGGGTACCGGTGACCACGGTCCCGGCGTCCGCGCGGAGCGAGTAGATCCAGCCGTCCACACCGGTGCGCCAGTGCTCGGAGCCGTCCGCGGCGTCCAGCGCGTACAGGCTCGGCCCGTCGGAGCCGTGGATCCGGCCGCCCGAGACCGCCATCGTCCACGCCACGTCACGGGTCTTGAACTGCCGCCGCCCGGTGGCCACGTCCAGCGCGTGCACCTCGAAGGAGGTCACGTAGAGACGGCCCGAGGACACGACCGGGGTGCCCCACACGTCGTTCGACATGCGGAACCGCCACGGCCGCCACTCGCCCGGCGGGACCGCGGGCGCCTGCGGGGCGCCCTGGGGGCTGCCCTGACCGGGCACCGCCGCCGGCGGACCCCCGGCCGCGCCGCCGCGGCCAGCCCAGCCGAGGCCACCTCCGGCGGCGGTGGCCGCGGCCTGGTTCTTGCGCTCGGCGAGCCGCATCCCGGGCCCTATCGGCGCCGAGCCGGCGAGCTGCACCGGTCCGCCCGGGCCTTCGGCGGCGACCGCAGAGGGTCGTGCGGGCGCCACGGGGGGCGCCACGGGAGGCGCGGGCGGCTGCGCCGGCATCGGGGGCACCACGGCACCGCCGCCGGGCGCTCCGGCGCCCGCGCCACCGCCGGCGGCGCCCGGCCCCGCGCCGGGGCGACCGCCACTGCGCCGCTCCTCTATCAGGCCCACCGCCGCGGGCGGCAGCCACGCGGAGGCCGTACCGGTGTCGTCACCCGCGGAGGAGAACAGATGCGGCGCCAACTGCGCCTGCAGGTCGGCCGGGCTCGGCCGGCGGTCCGCCTCCATCCGCATGCACGCGTCGATGAGCGGCCGCAGTTCGTCGGGCAGACCCGACAGGTCCGGGCCCTCCCGGAGCAGCATGAAGACCGTCTCCACGGGGTTCGCCCCGTGGAAGGGCGCGTGCCCCGTCGCGGCGAAGACCAGCGTCGAGCCCAGCGAGAAGACGTCGCTGGAGCCCGTGACGCTGCGCGAGTCCTTGGCCTGCTCGGGCGACATGTACGCCGGCGTGCCGACCGCGACGTTCGTCATCGTCAGCCGCGTGTTGGACACCCCGCTCGCGATGCCGAAGTCGATCACCCGCGGGCCGTCCTCCACGACGAGCACGTTGGAGGGCTTCATGTCCCGGTGGACGAGCCCCGCCCCGTGGATCGACTGCAGCGCCTCCGCAACGCCCGCCGCCAGCCACCGCACGGCCTGCACCGGCAGCGGACCGGACTCGTTGACGATCTCCTCCAGCGAGGGCGCCGGCACGAAGGCCGTCGCCAGCCAGGGCACGGCGGCCCTGGGATCGGCGTCGACGACCGCCGCCGTGTAGAAGCCACTGACCGCGCGGGCCGCCTCGACCTCACGGGCGAAGCGCACACGGAACAGCTGGTCCTCGGCGAGCTCCGCCCGTACGGTCTTGATCGCCACGCGCCGGCCGGACGCCGATCGCGCGAGATAGACCAGGCCCATACCGCCGGCACCCAGCCTGCCCAGCACCTCGAAAGGGCCGATCCGTCTCGGATCGTGCTGCGTCAGCTGCTGCACCACTGCCCTGCCACCTCCCCGTGGGTTCCCCCCATCCCGGGGTACGCCCCTGATTCTTCCTGGGATGAGTATCAGTTGCGAACCCGGGGCGGTGTCGACACGCGATTACCTTTGATTCGGTTGCGGATCCGCCTGCGTTCAGGACGGCTTCTCACCCACCGTGGTTCCGGGGTCGATCAGGGCGAAATGGGCACCCTGGTCGTCGCTCGCCAGGAGAAAACGACCGAAAGGCGAATCCATCGGACCCATGGTGACCCGGCCCCCGAGCCGCCCGACGGTCTCCGCGGCGCGGTCGGCGTCGGAGACGGCGAAGTAGACGATGTAGTGCGCCGGCAGTTCCTCGGGGAATCCCTCCCCCATCCGGAAGCGGCCGAGCACGGCGTTGCCCGGCGTGACCTCCTGACCCTGGGGGACGAAGATCCGGAAGTCGATGGCCTCGTCCTCGATCCGCTTGCTGCCGAAGCCGAAGACCTCCTCGTAGAAGGGATCGGTCCGCTCGGTCTCGCGCGTGTAGATCTCGGTCCAGATGTAGGAGCCCGGGACACCGGTCGCCTCGAAGCCGCCGTGCGTGCCGGGCTGCCACACCCCGAACACCGCGCCGCCCGGGTCGGCCGCCATGAGCATCGTGCCGAAGGCGCCAACGGCCATGGGCTGCATGATGAGTTGGCCGCCCGAGTCCCGGATCCTGTCCGCGGTGGCCCGGATGTCGGAGGAGGCGAGGTAGAGGTTCCAGACCGTCGGCATCCGGCCGTCCGGCTTGGGGGAGAGTGCCGCGACGTTCTTCCCGTCCGGACCGTACGCCTGCGTGTACTGGCCGTACTGCTCCTCCCCCGCCCCGAAGGTCCAGCCGAGCAGTCCGCCGTAGAAGCGCTTCCCGGCCTCCAGGTCGTTGAGCATGGCGTCGGCCCAGCAGGGAGTGCCGTCGGGATAAGCGGCCATCTCGTCCTCGATTCGTCCGATGATGCGACCGGCGATCCCGATTCACGTGGGGATTCGCATGGATCGACGGAGTGTCTGGCTTGACACGTTATCGGCGGATCCCCCGCTGCGCCCGAGGAGAAATCGAACACATGGCCTTCCCCATTTGCAGGCATCGAATCGCGCGCTGATCACCAGCCCGTAAACTGACGGCATGACAGGACAAGTTCGCACCGTCGACGGCCGTGTGGCAGGCCGCCGGGGACAGGCGACGCGGCAGAAGCTGCTCGACTGCCTCGGTGAAATGCTCAGCACGTCGCCGTACCGGGACGTCAAGGTGATCGACGTCGCCCGGATGGCGGGTACCTCCCCCGCAACGTTCTATCAGTACTTCCCCGACGTCGAGGGCGCCGTCCTCGAGCTCGCCGAGGAGATGGCCAAGGAGGGGGCCGCGCTGACGGACCTCGTCGCCGGCCGCTCCTGGGCCGGCAAGTCCGGCGCCACGGCGGCGGAGGAACTGGTCGAGGGCTTCCTCTCCTTCTGGCGCAAGCACGACGCCATCCTGCGCGTCGTCGACTTGGGCGCCGCCGAAGGGGACAAGCGGTTCTACAAGATCCGTATGAAGATCCTCAACCCCCTCACCAATTCCCTTTCCGACTCGATCAAGGAGCTCCAGGGCAAGGGCCGGGTCGACAAGGATGTCAGCCCGGCAGCCGTGGCCGGATCCCTGGTGGCCATGCTCGCCGCCGTCGCGGGCCACCAGAAGGGCTTCCAGAGCTGGGGCGTCAAGCAGGCCGAGCTGAAGCCGAACCTCTCGCTGCTGGTGCACCTCGGTGTGACGGGCAAGAAGCCGACGCGGTGACGCCGCGGCGCTGACGCCCGCCTCCGGCGGCATTGTTGACCTACGTTCACGTCAAGTCCTGCCTGTGACGACGCGGGCGCCCACCGGTCCTCGGGGGAGGTTGCCGGTCCAGGCGCCCGCGTTGTCTTTTCCCAAGGCCTCGCGCTACGGCTCCACCGGCGCACCGCCGCCCTTCTCCCTGGGGACGAGCCGGAAGAGCCTGATCCGCCGCTCCACGCGTCGCGCGGAGGTCGCGTACGGCGGCCAGAACTCCAGCAGCGCCGCCCACACCTCCTCGCGCTCCTCGCCCGTCGGCAACTCCGCGCGTACGGGCATGTCCCGGCCGCGCCGGCTGACCTCCGCGTCGGGGTGCTTCAGCGGGTTCCCCGTCCACGCCGGGTGGTCCGTGCGGCCGAAGTTGCTGCCGACCAGCACGAACGTCCCGCCCTCCTCGGGTATGCAGGCCAGCGGGGTGCGCCGGGGGAGGCCGCTGCGCGCGCCGGTGGCGGTGAGCACCAGCCCGGGCGGCATCCGGGCGCTGAGCAGCACCCTGCCGCGGGTCGCCCGGTGCACGAACCGGTCCACCGCCGGGACGACATGCGGTCCGGCCCTGGCGAACGCCCGGGTCGACGACACCTTCTGCACGACGGTCCGCAACGGGTTCATGCCGCCGCCCTTCCCCGGGTCGTGGTCGTGGTCGTGGTGGTGGTGGTGGCAGCCGTGGCGAAGTGGCCCGCGCGCTCGGCCGCGTGGGCCCGCAGCGCGTGCACGGGGCCGGAGAGCAACGCGTCGGAGGCGGCCCGCTTCACGCACGTACAGGTGCGCGTGGTGCTCCCATGTGAAGCCGATGCCGCCGTGCAACTGGACGGCCTGCCCCGACGCGGCGCGCAGCGCCTCAAGGCCCTGCGCGAGGGCGAGTGGTGCCGCGACCGCGGCGTCCGGCGCCTGCTCCGGGGGGCTCCCGACGGCCCAGGCGGCGCAGTAGGCGGCCGAGCGGGCGGCCTGGACCTGGACGTACAGGTCGGCGAGGCGGTGCTTGACGGCCTGGAAGAACCCCACGGGCCGCCCGAACTGCTCCCTGACCTCGACGTACTCCAGGGTGCCCGCGAGCGCCCGGGAGGCGGCTCCGACAGCCTCGGCGGCCAGTGCGGCGGCGGCCAGGGCACCCGTACGGGCGAGCGCGGTGCGCGGATCGCCGGCCTCCTGTCCGCCCAGGGGCTCGGCGGGGACGTCGCGCAGTTCGCCGCGGGCCTGCGGGCGGGTCTCGTCCAGAGCGGTCAGCCGCCTGCGGGCCAGGCCCTTCGCGTCGCCGGGTACGAGGAAGAGCCGGATGCCGCTGCGGGCCTAGCCACCCGTATGGGCGGCCACCAGCAGCAGCCCGGCGCCGGGGCCGCCGAGCACCTGATCGGCCTGCCCCTACGACCGCCAGACGCCGTCCGCCCGGCGGGCCAGCACGCCGCCCGCGCGACGGCCGCCCGCCCAGTCGCCGGTGGTGGGGCCGGTGGGTGCGGGGGCCACCGGGCAGCTGCGGGGGGAGGCGGGCGAGCGGCAGGTGCGCAAGGCCGGCGGGGCGCTGCCCGAGCTGGCCGTGGCCTCGGGAACCGGGGGGGCTGGTTCTGCTCCTCGGGGACGGTGGTGCTGGGCGGGACTGACGGTGCGGGGCCTCGTACCGCCCCCGCCCGCTCTCTGCGTCCCGCCCCCGCGCCTGCCCGTCCTCGGTCGTCAGCCGGTGATGGCGACCGGGGCGTCCCAGGCGCTGCGGTCCACGGTGATGGTGTAACCACCCCGCGACTCCTTGCTGTTGACCATGTACTGGTGGCCGCGGCGGTGCCCGGTCCACAGCGACGTGGAGAAGGGCCAGTCCGTGGTCGTGGTCTTGTGCTCGTCCCACAGCGCGTACCAGAGGATGTCCGGCATGTCGGTGCGGTTCGCCGCCGTGGCGACGGCCTTCGCGCTGGAGCTGCGGAAGCCGTAGAAGCCGGCCCAGTAGCCCTTGGCGTGCACGGCCTTGTCCCAGGCCCGGATGTAAGTGAGCACCGCGTTGTCGCACGAGGTGTCGGCGACGTCGTACGACTCCATGTCCAGGTAGACCGGGCTGCCCGCCTTCATCCCCAGCGCCGACGCCTTGGCCGCCGCGTCCGCGCCGTCCGTCGCGCCGAGGGATGCGGCCGTGGAGGCGGTCAGCTTCTCCGGGTTGCGGCTGGTCTGGCACGGCGGCTGCGCGCCCACGTACAGCGGGATCAGCTTCCAGCCCGTGGCGCTGACCGACTTGACCCAGGACGCGGTCAGGTTCGGCTGCGCGCACCCGCGGTTCTTGCCGCCGACGTACACCGCCGCCGCGCCGTAGAACCCGGTGTGCCACGCCTTCATCGCCGACGCGGACGGCGCCGCGCACGTGTCGAACGCCCGCCCCGTGTAGACCTTGGGCGCCGGGCGCGACACGGTGGTCGCCATCGAGGCCTCCGCGGCGACGCCGCCCCCCACGAGCACCGCGGCCGCCGCCACCGCCCACGCGATGTAACGACGCTTCTTCGACATCCGGTGACCGGACATCCCCACCCCATTCACGACACGTGGCACACCACGCCGGGTGCGCCTTCGGGACTGCTGAGGCCCCTGCAGGCGCGCGCGTACGGCACTTCGTGCGGCCCGCGTGCGGCGGCTGAGCGGCGCGCGGATGCACCGGCGTACGGGTCCGCGGCGCGCGAGGGGCGGATCGCACCCTAGTCAAACCGCCCACCGCGATCGGGAAAGCAGATGTCCCGATCGCCACAAGGTTCCCCCAAGGCACGGCAAACCTCCGCGCCGAGCCGCTGCCGGGGGCGGGTCAGGGACGCGGATCGGTCGCAAGGCGGCTGTGCAGATGGACGTCCCGCAGGGTGCCCGACAGGTCGACCACCGCCTCACGCAGGACGCCTTCGAGGACGTAACCGCAGCGCCGTGCGACGCCGCAGGAGGGCTCGTTGCCGACGGCGTGGCCGAGTTCCAGCCGGTGCAGCCCCAGATCGCGGAAGGCCCACCGGGTCACCGCCTCCAGCGCACGGGTGGCGACGCCGCGTCCACGGGCCTCCGGGAGCATCCAGTAGCTGACGCGTGCGCCGCGCATGGCGTGGTCGATCATCCCTATCCCGGTCTGGCCGAGTACGACCCCGGCCTCGGTGACGGCGAACGACGCGAGGTCGCCGGCCGCCCAGCCGTCCCGGCGGCGCCGCAGGAAGCCCCGCGCCCCGTCCTCGTCCGGTTCGGGGGCGTGCGCGGTGTTCCAGCGCCGGAAGTCCGGGTCGCCGAGGCCGCGCAATGCCGCGTCCAGGTCGCCGGGGGTCTCCTCCCACGGTCTGAGCAGCAGTCCGTACGCTTCCAACTCCACGGGCCTCAGCACCACCTCATTCAAGCTCATGCAGGCAACGGAGGCCGTCGGGCCGGGCGGAAGACGGGGATCGCGATCCCGGTGCCGTCGGCCGCGGGGGGGGGGGGAAGCAGACGCGCAGGTCCATGCCGACGTGCAGCGCGTCGTGGGCGCAGCCGACGACCTCCGTCATCATGCGCGGCCCCTCGGGGAGGTCGACGACGGCTGCGACGCAGGGGACCCGTCCGGCGAAGGGCCTGGGGTCGTTGGCGTGCACCACGGACCAGGTGTAGAGGGTGGCGTGGCCGGCGGCCCAGGCGATGCCCGTACCCCGCTCGAACCAGCCCTTCTTGTCCTTGTGCCGCCGGCTCTCCAGCCACCACAGTCCCAGGCCGATACGCAGCACGGCGAGCCATTCGGCGCCGGTCAGCCAGACCGTCTGCATCGCTGCCTCCTCGCGGCAACATATCTGACGATACGTCAGTTGACCGGCTGCGGTCGCACCTTCGCAAGGTGCCGGGGCGAAAGCGCGCTACCTTCCGGTAGTGACCCTCACCCTGCAGGCACGGGAGCAGCCATGACCGACACCTCGGCATCCGCCGGTACCTCCGCATCCGCCGCCACCCCCATACCGAGCACGGCCGCGCCGGACGCCATCGTCGTCGGTGCCGGCCCCGGCGGACTCGCCGTCGCCGCGTCGCTGCGGCACCGGGGTGTGCGCACCCTGGTCGTCGAACGGTCGGACGCGGTGGGCGCCTCCTGGCGCGGCCACTACGACAGACTGCGACTGCACACGACCAGACGGCTGTCCGCGCTCCCGGGCCTCGGGATCCCCCGGGCGTACGGCCGCTGGGTGGGCCGCGACGACGTCGTGCGCTACCTGGAGCAGTACGCCGAGTTCCACGAGCTGGACGTCGCCACCGGCATAGAGGTGGGGCGGATCGAGCCCGCCGAGGACCCGGCCGCGGGCTGGGTGCTGCCGGCCACCGGCGGCCGCCGGCTGACCGCGCGGAGCGTCGTCGTGGCCACCGGCTACAACCACACGCCGCATCTGCCGGACTGGCCCGGGCGCGACACCTTCGACGGCGAGCTGCTGCACGCCTCGGGCTACCGCAACGGCCGGCCCTACGAGGGCCGGGACGTCCTGGTCGTCGGCGTGGGCAACACCGGCGCGGAGATCGCCGTCGACCTCGCGGAGTCCGGCGCGGCCCGCGTCCGGCTGGCGGTGCGGACACCCCCGCACATCATGCGCCGCTCCACCGCCGGGTGGCCCGCACAGCGCACCGGGATCATGGTCCGCCGCCTCCCGACGAAGCTGGTCGACGGGATCGCCCCTTACGTGGAGCGCATCTCCGTGCCGGACCTGTCCGCGCACGGGCTGCCCCGCCCGGACAACGGGCTCTACTCGCGGGTGCGGGAGGGATCCATCCCCGTCCAGGACGTCGGCATCATCGACGCCGTCCGGTCGGGGAAGGTCGAGCCCGTGGCCGCCGTCGAGGGCTTCGACGGGCGTGAGGTGCTGCTGGCCGACGGCACGCGGATCACCCCGGACGCGGTGGTCGCGGCCACCGGCTACCAGCGCGGCCTGGAACCGCTCGTCGGACATCTCGGCGTCCTGGACGAGCGGGGACGGCCCGTGACGCACGGCCGCCGCAGCCCGAAGAGCGCTCCGGGTCTCTACTTCACCGGCTTCACCAATCCGATCAGCGGCATGATCCGTGAAATGGCCATCGACGCGCGCCGGATCGCCAAAGCGGTGGCACGGCGGTAGCCCACGCGGCGCGGCGGGTACCGAGGGGGTGCCGACGAGCGCCCTCGGCGCCCCGGACAGCGGCTCCGCACCCCCTCTGCACACACCCGCGAGGCTCCCGCACCACCCCGGTCCGGCGGACCGGCCGGCCCTCTTCCCCTCGGCCGGCCGGGCAGCCTTCCCGCGGAGCGCACAGGTTTCTCGCATCCCCCCCGTTCCTGACGATACGTCAGTCAAGTACCCTGACATAGCGTCAGTTCTCTGCTCCTTCGAGCAGGACGGGCGAGACACATGCTTGGTTCGGCCTTCAGCACGCGCGGCACCGATCCCACGGCGGACGCCGGCGGCCAGGGCCGCCGCACGGACGACGCGGACGTCAGCGGGCGTCCGCTGCACGCCTGCGTGCCCGACCTCGACCCCTTCTTCCGGCCCGACTCCCTGGCGGTCGTCGGCGCCCACGACGCCGAGGGCCGCCCCAACACCGGCACACCCGGCAGCTCGCCACCTGGGCCGTCGGCGCCCGGCTCCACCCGGTCAATCCCGGCCGCGCCGGCGTCGTCCTGGCCGCCGACACGGCCAAGTTCATCGAGGTCTTCGTCCGCCGCGGCCTCGTCCCCGACGGCGGGGGCGCGTATCTGCTGCCCCGCCTGGTCGGTCCGCACCGCGCGAAGGAACTCCTGCTGCTCGGCGACGACCTGCCCGCCGCCTCCGCCGAACGCCTCGGGCCGGTCAACCGTGTCGTCCCCGCCGACGACTCCGGCACGGCCGCCCGCGCCCTCGCCGAGCGCATGGCGGCCGGCCCCACCCGCACCCTCGCCCTGACCAAGCAGCTCGTCAACGCGTCCCTGGACTGGCCGCGCAGGAGCAGAACATGACCACCGCCGACGCCCACGAGGGACTGCGAGCCTTCGTCGAACGCCGCCCGCCCGAGTTCCGCGGGCGGTAAGGCCCCGAGGGCTCACTCCACGGACGCCCCAGGCGGCGGCCGGTACTCCTCCAGCAGGCCGGTGCCGTACGCCAGCAGGCCGCCCGCGAAGACGACGCCGATCAACGCGACCGCCACGAGGGAGATCTGGAACGCGACCTGCCGCTGGCGCGCCCACCCGGTCCTGCCCTCCGGGTCCCGGCGCCCAGCGTAGAACGAGGTCACCAGCACCGGCGCCGCGCCGGCACCCGCGACCCACAGCCACACGGGCAGATACGGGCCGCCGAGCCACACCACCGGCACCGCGAGGACGGCGGCCGTCGCCGCCTCCGCCGCCAGCAGGCAGAGCCAGCGGGGACGCCCGGTGCGCGCCGCGAGTTTCAGCCCGAGGACCGTCGCCGGCAGGGCGTGCAGAAGGGAGGCGGCCACCGCGCAGGCCCAGAGGGGGATCAGAGCAAACGGCAGCAGACAGAGGACGAACGGCTCGTCGAACGCGCGGTCCGAGGACTTCAGGGACGGAAGGACGACCGTGTGGACCGTTGCCGCGATCACCGCCACCGCGCAGTACGTCGACACCGCCGCCGCACGTCCGGCATCGCCCCACGGATCGGCCGCGGGCCGCACCGGGGAGCCCCACCCTGTACCCCGACCCATGGACGCCACGTTACGCCCGGCCCCCGTCCGCCCTTCGCGCGGATCATTGCTGATGAATCGTCAGTTCAAACGGAAGGCGTGATGGAACAGGCAGGCATGACGGTCGCCGTCGTCCGCTACCTACGGTCCGTGGGGGCGGTGACGACGGCCGGGCGGGTGGACCCGCTGCCACGGCCGGAACTGCGGGCCGTGCGGCCGGACGAGCGCGCCCCGGTGGACCCGGCGGAGTTCCGCGAGGTGCTGGGAAACTTCGCGAGCGGCGTGACGGTGATCGCGGCACCCGGGGACGACGCGGAGGGCGGGCCCGCAGGGTTCGCTGCCAGTCGTGCTGCGCGGCGTGCCCGCCTGGGTCGACTGCGCGATCCACGCCGTGCACACCGGCGGCGACCACCTCGTCGTCATCGGCCGGGTACGCGGCCTCGGTTGCGCCGCGGAGGGCACTGAGCCCCTGCTCTTCCACCGCGGCGGCTTCGGACGGCTCACGTCCTGACCGCGGCCGCCGTGCGCGCCTCAGCCCGCGGACTCCGGCGCCTGGTGCGGCGCCCACCCACTGATCAGCGCCCAGATCCCGAGGGCGGCCACGACCACCGCCACCAGGGCGGCGAGCCCGGGGCGGCGCGACCCGCGCAGCGTGAGCAGCCAGAAGGCGAGCGGCACCAAGGCGCCATCCACGGCCACGAGCGGAAGGTCGACGTAGAGGACGCTCAAGTCCCGGCGCTGACCCTCGAAGCCGCCCTCGACGTTGACCCTGGCGCGCGGCGCCCAGGCCTGCAGCGCGGACACGGAGCCCAGGACCGCCAGGAGAAGGCCGGTGCGGCCCTCGGCCGCTTCCCTCACACACGGGACGGACGCCGCGGTGCCGCACGCGGTTCCCGCGCCGCCACCAGGGCGGCGCGGGACCGGCGGCGCCGGGCGGCCGGCTATGCCGCGAGCGGGAGCACCCCGGAGGCCGGGGTCGCGCGCCGCCGGATGGCCAGCGACATGAGCGCCGCCAGCGCGCACAGCGCCCCGGAGGAGTACCAGACCACGTTGTAGGAGCCGAAGGTGTCGCGCGCCACGCCGCCGAGGAATGCCACCAGGGCGGCGCCCACCTGGTGGGAGGCGAGCACCCAGCCGAAGACGATGGCGCTGTCGGCGCCGTAGTACTCACGGCACAGGGCGATGGTGGGCGGCACGGTGGCGACCCAGTCCAGGCCGTAGAAGACGATGAACAGCACCATGGGCGGGTGCACGGAGTCGCCCAGGAGCACCGGCAGGAACATCAGCGACAGTCCGCGCAGCCCGTAGTAGGTGGCGAGCAGCCGCCGCGGGCTGAAGCGGTCGGTGAACCAGCCGGAGGCAACGGTGCCCGCGATGTCGAAGACGCCGATCACGGCGAGCAGCGAGGCGGCGGCCGTCACCGGCATCCCATGGTCGTGCGCCGCCGGCACGAAGTGCGTCTTGACCAGGCCGTTCGTCGAGGCACCGCAGATCGCGAAGGTCCCCGCCAGGAGCCAGAACGGGCCGCCGCGGGCGGCGTTGCCCAACGCCTTGACCGCGCGCGTCGCCGCCCCCGTCACCGGCGGCGGCTTCGGCACGAACTCCTTCGCGCCGTAAGGGGCCACGCCCACGTCAGCCGGGTGGTCCCGCAGCAGCAGGTAGACCAGCGGTGCCACGACGACGGCCGCGCCCGTGACGGTGAGCGTCGCGGCGCGCCAGCCCGCGTGCTCGATGATGACGGAGAGCAGGGGCAGGAAGATCAGCTGCCCCGCCGCGCCGGCCGCGGTCAGGATGCCCGTGACCAGACCGCGCCGGTGCTCGAACCAGCGGTTGGTGACGGTGGTCGCGAAGGCCAGGGCCATGGAGCCGCTGCCCAGTCCGACGAGCACGCCCCACAGCACCACGAGCTGCCAGCTCGCGGTCATGAAGACGGTCAGGCCGGCGCCGGTCGCGATGGTGAGGAGCGCGGCCGCCACGACCCGGCGGATGCCGAAGCGGTCCATCAGCGCGGCGGCGAACGGCGCCGTCACGCCGTAGAGCGCGAGGTTGACCGAGACCGCCAGGCCGATCATGCCCCGCGACCAGCCGAACTCGCCGTTCAGCGGCTCGATGAGCAGGCCGGGCAGGGAGGCGAAGCCTGCGGCGCCGATGAGCGTGACGAAGGCGGCGGCCGCCACCGACCACGCGCGATGGACACGCGTCGTACGGGGCGGCCGGGAATCGTCGGGGACCCCGTCGGACAGGGTCTGCGCGGGAAGCTCGGGAGTCTGCGTCACCAGATCAGCATCCGGCATCGTTTTTCACGGAACGAGTGGCCGGATGGCCAGGTTGTGCAAGGATCGGGCCATGCCCGCATCCATGGAGACGTCTTCGCGGAACACCGATCCCGGCACTCGGGTGCGCCACCGGGTCGCGGTCCTGGTCCAGCACGGGGTGATCCCCTTCGAAGTCGGCATCCCGCACCGCATCTTCGGCGGGGCGAGGGACTCCGACAGGGCCGATCTGTACGAGGTGCTCACGTGCTCCCCGCACGGTCCCGGGCCGGTGCGCGCCGAGGCCGACTTCGAGATCCACGTCGTACACGGCCCCGAGGTGCTGGAGACGGCCGACACCGTCATCGTCCCGGCGGCCCACGAGCGTTCCGTCGCGCACACGGAGGGGCGCCTGCCCGAGGAGATGGCGGCCGCCTTCGCCCGCATCCGCCCGGGGACCCGGCTGGTGTCCATCTGCACCGGCTCCTACTTCCTCGCCGCCGCCGGCTACCTGGACGGCCTGCGCGCCACCACGCACTGGTCGAGCACGGACCACTTCCAGAGGCTCTTCCCGCAGGTGCGGGTCGAACCGGACGTCCTGTACGTCGACAACGGCAGCATCCTCACCTCCGCGGGCGTCGGCTCCGGCGTCGACCTGTGCCTGCACCTCGTACGCCGTGACCACGGCATCGCCGTGGCCAACGCCAGCGCACGCCGTACGGTCGTACCGCCGCACCGGGAGGGCGGTCAGGCCCAGTACATCCAGCGGCCCGTCCCCCAGCCCCAGCAGTCCGCCACGGCCGCGGCGCGCTCCTGGGCGCTGGACCGGCTCGACCAGCCGCTGACACTGCGCGAGTTGGCCGAGTGCGAGGCGATGAGCGTGCGCACCTTCACCCGCCGTTTCCGGGAGGAGGTGGGCACCAGTCCCGGTCAGTGGCTGGCGCAGCAGCGCGTCGAGCGTGCCCGGCACCTGCTGGAGTCCAGCGACCTGTCCGTCGACCAGGTAGCCCGGCAGGCCGGGTTCGGCACGGCGGCCTCCATGCGGCAGCACCTGCAGGCCGTCATCGGCGTCTCGCCCAGCGCCTACCGGCGCACCTTCCGGGCGACGGCGGCGTACTGAGGCCCCTCAGAAGGTCAGCACGCCCCTCGCCACACGGCCGCCCCGGGCGTCCTCCACCGCCTCGGCGAAGTCCTCCACCGGGTAGGTGTGGGTCACGAGTTCGTCCAGCAGGAGCCGTCCCTGCCGGTACAGGTCGGCGTAGAGCGCGGTGTCGCGCTGCGGTCGCGACGAGCCGTAGCGGCAGCCCTGCGCCGAGGAGGGGCGGTACGAGTTCCTGCTGGACGCCACCCCGCAGCCCTTCGTGGGCGGGTCGGCAGCCCGGCCGCGCCGGTGGCGGTGCCCTGAGGACGGCCTTCGCGGTCCGTACGGTCAGAAGGCGGGACGGCGGAGCAGCCCGCCCACGGACTGCGCGGGGACGATCGCCGGGCGCTCACAGCGGTCGATCTCGCACCAGATCTGCTTGCCCGCGCCCTCGCGCTGCCAGCCCCAGCGGTCCGCGAGGCCGTCCACGAGCTCCAGTCCCCGGCCGCCGGTCTCGTCGCTGTCCGCGTGGCGCGGGCGCGGCGGGGCGTCGCTGGTGTCGGCCACCTCGACGCGCACGGTCTCCTGCTCGCCGCTCTGCGCGGCTCCGGAGGAACGGAAGAGCATCCGCAGCACGGCGGGACAGCCGGTGTGCACGACGGCGTTGGTGACCAGTTCGGAGATGAGCAGGATCAGCGTCTCGGCGACCGGCTCGTCGGCCCCTATCCCGGACCCCGCCAGACGCGAGCGGGCCCACCGGCGGGCCCGGCCCACTTCCGCGGGGTCGGGACCGACCTCAAGCTGAACCTGGAGCACCTGCACCGCTCACACCATCCGAACCGGCGGACACATCGCCTCGCGCCTCGGCAGGGTCACCGTACGTGACCTCTTCGCGACCCAGCATGATTGACCCACGGTCACCGCAACAAGCGCTTCGGGCATATTCCAGCGCAAGGGGGGACGAGTACTGCATACTGTGCGGGGCTCATTACGGGGCGAAATCGAACAGCCCGGCATCGGCAGCCCACCGGGCACCGAAGCCCCGCCACTGCCACATCCGTCGCGTTTCGCCACCACACGCACCCGATGGAGCGTACCCGAGGCGGGCTCCGACTCCACGGCGTGACGAGTCACACCTCGGACACAACCCGATATCGGCACTCGGTGACCCCTTATCCGTGACGAAGAGGTCATAACTGCCTAAATGCCGCGAAGAGTCTCAGCGAGAAGGCTCTCCGCGAGGCTCTCCTCACACTCCGCCACGGAACGGCCCCGGCTCCGGCTCCGCAGGATCCACGACCGCTTGATGTGGAGATGCACCTCCGCCTCGCAGGTGAAACCCGTGCCGCCGAACACCTGCAGGCAGTCGACCAGCCCCGGCGGGGTCGAGGACCTCGGCGGCGGCTCCCGGATTCCTGGAGGGAATGAGACCCTGCGCAAGGTCCTCAAGTACCAGCTCAGGGAGCGCTTTACGAAAGCGTGAGGCACGTCCGGCGCAAAGCCGCGTAACCTCCTCCGCAAGAGTTCCAAAGGGGAAGGGTCACGGTGGGCACACAGGACGGCCAGGACCGGGCGCGGGACGGCCTGGAGGAAGGTCCCGGCACAGGTCCGGAAAGCGGCCCGCAGGACGGCCCGCAGGATCCCCTCGATCTGCTCCGGCTGGGCGACGCGGCGCTGGACGCGGGCGAACTCAACCAGGCGCGCGTCCACTTCGAGACCGCCGAGCGGCTGCTGGCCGCCGACCCCTCGGCCCCCGACGCCCGGCGCGCCGCGGCACTGCGTGGCCGGGCCGTCTCCCACCTGCTGGCGGGCGAGGTGCGCTACGCCTCCCACCTGCTGGAGGAGGGCATCACCCGGCTGGAGAGGCGGACCGCCCCGGACGGCGGACCGCCCGACCCCGACGCCCTGCTGATGCTGTACATCGCCTCCATCGGGCCGTACACCGACCTGGGCGCCTACGCCCGGGCCGCGCACGCCGCCGAGCAGGCGCTCAACCTCGCTCCCGGGGCGGGAGATCCGGCCCTGGTGGCACAGATGCATCGCAGCATCGCCCGCACCCTGATCGTCGCGGGACGCACCGTCGAGGCCGAGGCCTCGCTGGCGAAGGCACAGGAGCTCTTCCAGCGGCTGGAGTTGCACACGGACCTGGCCCACTGCCACTGGATGCGCGGCTACGTGCACTCCCAGGACGGCGACCTGGAACAGGCCGAACGCGAGCTGCGCACCGCCCGCGACATGCTGTCCGCCGGCCGGTCCGTGCTGTTCACGGTGCAGGTCGAGGTGGAACTGGCGGACGTGCTGCGGCGACGCGGCAAGCCCGCCGAGGCCGAGGAGCTGCTGACCCGGCTGCTGGACGAGCTGGGCCCCTGGCGAGGCGCCGTCCACGCCGGCGGCGCGCACCGGCTGCTCGGGCTGCTGGCGGAGGAGCGCGGCGACCCGGAGGCCGCTGAGGAGCACTACGTCTCCGCCCTGGCGCTGCTGGAACGCGCGGGAGCCGCCGGGGACCTGGCCGACATCTGCCGGCTGCTGGGCGACCTGCTGCGCCGTTCCGGCCGGGTCGAGGCCGCGCTGGACGCCTACCGGACCGGCCTGGGCCACCGAGCGGCGATCGGCACCACCACGCTGGGCCCGGCCCCGGCCGACTCCTGACGCGGGCCGGCCTCGTCGCCGTACCGGCTCAGGGCTCGCGAACCGTGTTCACGTAGCCCGTGCCGTCCGCGGCGAGGCCGTCGACCGCCTTCTCCACCTCCGCCAGGGACTGGGCCTTCCGGGCGTCGTGGTAGAACCAGTCGACCTTCATGTCCCAGGTGCGCTTCCCCGCGAACGGCAGGTCCACGAACCACGCGTTGAAGTTCACGGACATGTTCTGGGTCGGGTAGTACTTGCCCCCGGTCCGGAACAGCTCGTGCCCGTCGAGGCTGTAGGTCACCACGCCGTGCGCGGCGGTGGTGACGAGTGTGTGCCACCCCCGGAGGCTGGACGTCGTGGCCCGGGTCACCCGGTCCCCCTCCCTGGCGCTGCGCCAGGTCGTCGTGTCGAGCCTCGGGCCGGGGGCGCCCCAGCCGCCGTTCGGCTGGTACTCGTTGTCGAGTTCGCTGTACTCGGCGTGGTGGTGCGGCGAGATCATGTAGAAGGTCTCGTTGACGTGGTCGCCGTTGCGGCCGCTCGTGGGTTCGTCCGTGAAGTGGATCCGGGCGGCGAACGTCCCCGTCAGGAACTTCGTGCCGGTGGTGTGCACCTCGGCCTGCGTGGTGCCGCGCCGCGTCCCGTCGGTGGCGGCGCGCAGCCGAAGGACCTGGCCGCCCAGGGCGTCCTCGTCCGCGGGGAAGCTGACGCCTCCCGCCGACCACGTGTCGTGGATGCCGGGGCCGCCCGCGCTGGTGCGGACCAGCCACCCGTGGGCGCGCAGCGCCGGGTCCCGGGGTCCGCTGTACCGGAAGTCGTCGAAGACGATCCCGGGGGGCGCGGCGGGCCGTGCCGCCCCTGCGGCGGGACCGCGATGAGACGCGCCGGCGTCACCGCCGGGCTCCTCGCCCCAGACGTGCCTGCCGTCCAGGTAGCCGGTCACCAGCTCCGACGCCTGGAAGGTGTCGTGGGCGGGGCTGAACGACCGGTCGTCGCGCTGGTCCACCCTCCCGCCGGGACGGTACAGCTGGATCCCGACGGCGCCGCTCTTGGCGCCGGGCTCAAGGGTGCCCGCGGCCTTCGTGAAGGTGATCTCGAGGTAGTGGTCGGCGGTCGGCGTCGGACGGTCCATGGCGACGGTCCGCCCGTCCACGTCCGAGCAGCCGACCGATGCCTGTACGCAGTTGAACGCGTACGGGGAGCCGCCGTCCTGCGTGAAGTAGTACCGGACGGCCACGTCGGCCAGGCGCAGCCGGTGGTCGGAGGTGTTGACGACCTCCAGCCACGGCCGGGCCGTGGCTGCGGACTCCGAGGTCCCCGCCTTGTAGCGGACGGTGAGTTCGGGGGGCGGCTGGTGCGCCTCTCGCCACTGCGGGTACAGCGCCGTGACGCCCGCGCCGACGGCGGCCGCCACCAGCAGGTACCCGGCCGCCCTCCGGACGGGTCGGCGCCGTTCGCCGCGCCCGGAGGGGACGGGGCGGTCGGGCCGGACGGAAGGGCGGACAGAGGGGCGGGCAGAACCCACGAAAGCTCCTAGCACGGTGGAGGGGCGATGCCGAGGGCATGCCCCGCGGTCTCCAGGACGCGGTCGGACCGCAGCGGGAGGGTCGCGCCGCCTACGGTGCGGTGTCGGGCACGGGGCCGACGGTGCCGAGGGCCGGTGGCGTGCTTCCGACGTGCGCGGACGCGTCCCACGGGTTCCACCGGTCCCGCCGGTCCTGCTGCTCCGCAGCCGTGCTCTCCCTGCGCTGCCGCGGGAGGTGGGGCTGCTGGCCGGGCTGGAAGGCGATGTCGTCGTGGGCGCCGCCGACCTCGATCCGGGCGCGGGTGCCCCAGTTGGTGCGCCGCAGCGTCGCCAGCGACCACAGCCGCAGCGGCAGCAGCAGGCCGATGTTGAGCAGCGCGTACAGCGGGGCGGCGAGGAAGGTCAGCACCCGGTCGGCGATCCTCACCTGTGCGGCGCCGCGCAGGTAGTGGACGGAGCGCACCCAGGCCATGACGCACATGTAGGCCAGGTAGCCGGCCAGCAGCGTCCAGCCCCGCGGGTGCATCAGGACCGCGACGAGCGCCGCGAGCAGCGCCGCGGTGAAGGCGACCCAGGTGACGAGTTCGACGAGGTTCAGCCACCAGTACATGCGGTGCAGCCGGAACTTGGCGAGCAGCAGGAAGCCCTCGCGGATGAACGACTTGCCCCAGCGGACCTGCTGGCGCACGTAGTGGCCGAGGCGCTCGGGGACGTCGGTGTAACCGACGGCCGACGGCTGGATCAGGGAGAGCCCCTCGGTGAGGCAGTAGTACGTCAGGCGCCGGTCGTCCCCGAAGGTCGCGGGGCGGCCGAGGAACCGCTGGTCGAGGAAGTCGTCGAGGTGCTTGCGGACGACCCAGCCGCGGTACATGGCGAGCGACCCGCACGCGCAGAGCACCGAGCCGAGGCGGGAGTAGGCCACCCGCTCGCCGAGGAAGGCGTTGACGTAGCGCATGTCGATCAGGCGCGTCAGGAGGTTCGTGCCGCGGTTGTGGGCGAGCACCAGCCCGGTGACGCACTGGACCCGGCGTTTGGCGAAGGGCCGGGCGAGCTCCGCGACGGCGTGCCGGTCGAGCAGCGTGTCGGAGTCGATGCACAGGTAGACGTCCGCGAGCGGCTCCTGCCCGAAGCCCGCGGCGAGGCCGTGGCGCTTGCCGCGGTTGTCGGGGAACCGGAGGAAGTCGAGGCGGACCCCGGCCCGCCGGAACCGTGGGCGCATCTCCTCGACCAGGGCACGCGCCGAGTGGTCCTCGGAGCAGTCGTCGACCACGGTGAGGGAGTGCGGCGGCAGAGTCTGCGCGAGGACCGACTCCAGGCAGCCGCGCAGCATCGCCGGGGCCTCGTTGTAGACCGTGATCACACCATGGATGCGGAGCCGGGTCACGGGCTTGTCGAACGTGAGCTCCGGACGGCGGCGCCGGCGGATGGAGAGCAGCAGCTTGACGGCGAGGAGGGAACCGACGGCCACTCCGTACCAGTGCACATGACCAAGGGACCACGAGAAGTGGCCCCATGCATCCGCGAGATCGAGCATGGGCAGTGGAGACCTCCGAACGAACGCCCCCACCCGCCGGACAGAACTTTGAACGCGTGTTCTGCGCACGAAGGTAACCCGGGCGGAGGAACGGCGAAAGGCACATCCTCCGCATATTTCACCGGTAAGCCCGCAATCCGGCCTCCAGGGACGCCACATGGGCGAAGCGGACATCGGATGTGAGAGTGCTCACACGGGGTCGGGCGGGCCCACTCGCCCCGGGCGGCGCCGGAGGAACTAGGCCGACATCGGCCGGGCCGCGTCGTCGGTGGCGGCCTCCAGGTCGGGGAACACCTCGAAGAGCCGGCGTACGCCGAGCGCGGCCAGCACCCGGTTGACGTGCGCGACACCGTCGGAGGGACTGTTCCGCGGGAGGATCAGCCGCAGCTGGCCGGCACAGGACCGCATCAGCCGCCGGGCCGCGATCAGCACGCCCACACCGCTGGAGTCGCAGAAGTGGACCCCGGCCAGGTCCAGCACCACGCTGTGCCGCCCGTCGGCCACCGCGTCGTGTACGTGCTGGCGTACCACCGGCGCGGTCACGAGATCCATTTCTCCCGAAACGGTCAGGACCACCCAGCCGTCCCGCTCGTCCTGCACCACCTGCAATGCCACTGTCTGGCCCTTCTCCCGGCAGCGGTCGTACAGACCCTATGCCCCGCGCGGGCCGCTTCCCCGCAATCTTCCGGTCACACCCGGGTAACGCATTACCAGAATCGATCAGTTATGGCAGAAGCTTGCCTCAAGGCGTCGTACGTGGCAGCAATCGGCGGATACATTCGATCCGAGGCAGTGCGACCGTAGTAGGGCGACGGCGACAAAGGGGGAGACGCGATGGCGGCATCCGCACCACCCCGCTGGGACCGCAAGATGCAGCAGCGGCTCGCGCGCGGCGAGGAGGCCGCGCTCGGAGAGCTGTACGACCGCTACGCCTCCCTCGTGCACAGCCTCGCCCACCGCGTCATGGACGACGAGGAGACCGCCGCCCAGATCACCCGTGAGGTCTTCGGCTACATCTGGGAGAACCCGGACGCCTACGACCCCAAGCAGGGTTCGCTGCGCTCCTGGATCGCCGGCCTCACCCAGCGCCAGTCCGTCCACCGGCTGCGCCAGTCGGAGAACCGCGGCGCGGGCAGCCCCGAGCAGGTCGAGGCCCGGGTCCGCGAGGCCTCGACGGCCGCCCGCGCCGACTACATCGTGACCTCCATGCCCGAACCCCTGCGCCAGGCCCTCGACCTCGCCTACCGCCGCCGCATGGACTACCGCGAGGCCGCCGCGGACCTCGGGGTCACCGAGGACGAGGCGCGCCGCCGCCTCCGGCTCGGACTCCAACTGCTGTCCACCGCCGTGCAGGACTCCTCGCCCCAGGGAAGGTCCCTGTGAACGGACCGGCCGATAACGGCGAGACTCCCCCGTCCGGGACCAACCTGCCCCGGGTGCCGATGCCCCGCGGCGCCGCCGAGAACGGCCCGCTGCCGGAGGTCGGGCCCGTGTCCCCGTCCTCGCCGGACGCGCCCGCGCACGGCGCGGCGCGAGCGGCGGAGGCGGCGCGCGAGCCGGAGCGCGAATCCGAGAAGGAACCCGTGCGGCCCGAACCCCCGCAGTACGACCACCGCGTGCTGCGCTCCCTGCTGGGCGCGTGGGCGCTGTCGGCCTGCTCCCGTGACGAGGCCGGCGCCGTCGATGTCCACCTCACCGATTGCGCGCCGTGCGCCGAGGAGGCGGTGCGACTGCGCCGCGCGGTCGGCCTGCTGCACCAGGACGAGTCCCTCGACCTCGACCCGCTGCTGCGTGCCCGCGTCCTGGAGGGGTGCCTGGGGCGCCGCCCGGCGCGCATCCCCGTCCCCGAGTGGGCCGCTCCGTACGACGCAGAGACCGCGCGCCTCGACGCGCTCCTCACCGACCTCGGCGAGCCCGAGTGGGACATGCCCGTCAAGCTCGTCTGGGCCGGCGGGACGCGCGAGCTGACGCTCTGCGGCGTCCTCGCCCATCTCGGCTCGGTGGACGGCGTCGTGGCCACCGCCCTCGGCCTCGACGACCCGCTCGGCCCGGGCGCGCCCCGTACCCGCCTGGAGCGCACCGAGCTCGCCGGGGAGCGCTGCCGCCGCCACACGCACGCCTTCGTCCGCAACAAGTGGCGCACCCAGACCCGGGACATCGTGCGGACGCTGTCCTTCGCCGGCTCCGCGACCGGCGGACTGCCGGTGGACTTCGCCGACGCCGTCGTGCCGATGCGCGACGCGCTGATCGACCGCGCCTTCGAGTGCTGGATCCACGCCGAGGACATCGCGCAGGCCCTGGACTACCCCGAGTACGGGCCGCCGGCGGCGCCGCACCTCAACCGCATGATCGACCTCGCGGCCCGGATGCTGCCCACCGCCCTGGCCGCGCTCCGCCAGGCGGGGCTGGCCGAGTCCACCGCGAGACTCGTACGGGCCGGGGCCCCCGGCCGCACCCTCGACCTCCACGTCGAGGGGTCCGGCGGCGGCCACTGGTACATCTCCCTGGACTCGCCCGGCGCGATCGGCACCCCCGAGGCGGTGGTCGCCGAGATCGCCGTCGACCAGCTCGACTTCTGCCAGCTGGCCGCCGGCCACATCTCCCCCGGCCGCATCGCCGCCGGGCGCGACGGGGACAGCGCGGCGATCCGGGACGTCCTGCACGCCACGGCATCGTTGTCACGTCTCTAGTAGTCCGCCGCGGGGAGCGGGCGGCCTACCCCTTGCTCACCGCCGTCAGCACCTCCGGCAGGCGGCCCAGCAGGCGGGGCGCCGCCGTGCGGACCCCCAGCACCGCGAACGCCGCCCCGTACAGGCAGCCCAAGGGCAGCAGGAGCCACAGCGCGCCGTGCCGTCCCGAGACATGGAGCCAGATCAGCAGGCCGAGGACGGGAAGCGTGATCACCGCACCCGTCAGCGCGCCCCCGACGAGACTGAGCCAGGCCAGGCTCGTCTGGCCCGGCGCGGCCGCGCTCCCGAAGCGGTTCTCCTGCGGCATGGAGTAGGGGAAGCGCACGCTCGCCCAGGCGCCGGTGGCGACCAGTGCCCCCAGCAGCGCGAAGGAGAGCCCGAGCGTCTCGGCCACCGCGTCCGCCCGCCCCAGCAGAAGGGCCGCGCCGATCGTGACGACGGCCACGTACGGCACGCCCACCACCACGATCGCCAGGGCCCGTCCGCGCAGTTCCGCGTACGCGTCCGCACGGGAGGAGATCGTCGCGGCGACCGTCCAGAAGGCGGAGCCGTCCATGCCGAACTGGTTGTACATCTGCAGCCCGAGCAGACCCGCCGCCCAGCAGGCGGTGTAGACGCTGCCCTCCTGGACCGCCGAGACGAGCGGTAGCAGCAGCCCCACGGCCAGGGCGGTGGCCCAGGCGGCCTTGGTCCGCGGATCGCGCCAGGCGTAGCGGAACTGGCGCTCCATGACGGTGCCGGTGCGCCCCTCGGGGAAGAGCCGGAACCGGGTCTCGCGGACGCTCGACGGGCCCGCCTGCAGCGTGGAGGCGTCCGGGCGGGTCATGAGCCGGTCCAGACTGGTGTGCCACCACATGAGCACCAGTGCCAGCACCGCCCCGGTCCAGGCGAGTTCGGCGACCGCGAGCCCGTACGAGCCCTCCCCCGCCGACCGCACCGCGTCCAGCGCCGAGGCCGGCGGCACCCAGCGCAGCACGGTGGTAAAGGCGCTGATCCGCTCAAGACCGTGCCCGGAGGTGAGCGCGTTGGCGGCCAGACTCACCAACTGGGCGCCCACCGCGATCAGTACACCGCTGAGGACCGCCAGGTCGCGCCCCTTGCGGCTGGTCAGCAGCCGGGTGTTGGCCGCGGCCACCGCGCGCGACAGGGCCACGCACAACAGCACGGCGAGCGGCACCGCGAGCACCGCGGCCACCGCCGACGCGGCGTCCGCCGCGACGGACACCGCCGCTCCGGCCACCACCAGGAACGTCAGCAGCGGCCCGACGCCGACCAGCGAGGACACCAGAAGCGCCCGGACCAGCGGCCACGGCCGCAGCGGCAGCATCGCCAGCCGGGTCGGGTCGAGGGTGTCGTCGCCGCCGAAGACGAACAGCGGCATGACGGCCCAGCCGACCCCGAGCACCACACCGACGCCGACGGCCGCCGAGGGCGCGTACTCGTTGCCCCGCAGGACGACGAGCCCCACGGACATCCCCAGCGCGTACAGCAGGGACACCAGGGTGCCGGCGATCCAGCCGACCCGGCGGCCGGTCGACTGGCGCAGCCCGTTGCGGAGGACCGACAGCTTGAGCCGTACGAAGGTGCCCGTCACGACCGGCTCGCCCCGGCGGGCCCGTCCCCGCCGTCAGCACCGTCAGTGCCGCCCGCTCCGGCCGCGCCGGTCCCGGCGCCCCGCGCCGCCGGCGCGTTCGCCCCACCGAGCCAGTCCAGGTCCTGCCCCGGCCCGCGGTCGCGGGCGCCCACCAGGGTCAGGAAGGCGTCCTGCAGCGTCGGCGCCTGCCCGCGCACCTCGGCGAGCGGGCCCTGGGCCACGATCCGGCCGGTGGCCATCACCGCCACCCAGTCGCACAGGCTCTCCACGAGCTCCATGACGTGCGACGAGAAGACGACGGTCGCCCCGGACCCGGTGTAGCGCTCCAGCACCCCGCGGATCACCTGGGCGGAGACGGGGTCGACGCCCTCGAAGGGCTCGTCCAGGAAGAGCACTTCGGGATTGTGCAGCAGCGCCGCGGCGAGGCCGATCTTCTTGCGCATGCCCGTCGAGTAGTCCACCACGAGCTTGTTGGCGGCCCCGGCGAGGTCGAGGACGTCGAGCAGCTGGGCCGCGCGGCGGTCTGTCTCCGCGCCCGGGATGCCGCGCAGCCGGCCGGTGTACGCCAGCAGCTCGCGGCCGGTGAGCCGTTCGAAGAGCCGCAGCCCCTCCGGCAGGACACCGATGCGGGACTTCACGGCGGCCGGGTCGCGCCAGACGTCCGCGCCGCCGACCTCGATGAGGCCGTGGTCGGGCCGCAGCAGTCCGGTCACCATCGACAGGGTGGTGGTCTTGCCCGCCCCGTTGGGCCCTACGAGTCCCACGAAGTGTCCGGCGGGCAGTGTCAGATCGATCCCGGCGACGGCGACCTGCTGCCCGAAGCGTTTCCACAGCCCATGGACGCGCACGGCGGGCGCGACGGATGCGTTCGGCATCCGCTCAGCCTATGCCGAGGGGGGTGTGGCCCGGCTAGCGTCCGCAGGCATACGCGAGGGGGGAGATCAGCTCCTCGGTGTCCGGCAGCCACCGGTTGAGGGCGGTGGGCTGGCGCACCCACTGCACGACACCGCCCGTGCCGAGCCGGGTGGGCGGAGCCGGGACCCAGTCGCCGTCGCCGCGCACCACCAGGTCGAGCGAGGAGGGCGCCCAGCCGAGCCGGCGCAGCAGGCCCGGCACCTTGGCGGCGGCCCCGGGCAGCACGAAGAAGATCATCCGGCGGGACGGGGTCCCGAGCACCGGGCCGAGCGGCAGTTCCATGCGCTCCATACGGGCCAGCGCGAGGCAGCCGGCGTCCTCCGGGACGTCGATCGCGTCGAAGGTGCGTCCGGTGGGGAGGAGGACCGAGGCGTGCGGCTGCCGCTGCCACATCCGGCGCACCGCGGGACCGCTCCCGCTGGCCTCGCCGACCCAGCCCGGGCCGGACGGGTGCGCCCCGGGCGCCGGGCAGGCGGTGTCACCGCAGGAGCAGCGCGGACCACCGCGGCCGGAAGCGCCGGGGATGCCGGGGACGCCGGAAGCGCCGGAGGGGGAGGCGTGCTCGACGAGCCAGGCACCGGGCAGCACGTCCCAGTGCCGCTCCTCCGCGTACCCGACGGCGGCGTCGAGGAGTTGGCCGGCGTTCCGCCGCGGGGCTGCGATGGTGTGTTCCACGGTGTCTTCCACGACCTTCACAACTGCACTGCCCTGCGCGGGTTACGGGCTGTGACGTCCCGGCCTCGCGGCTCATGCCGGGCGCACGGGAGCACAAGCGGGGGCGCGCGGTGGGGGTGGTCCGGCATCCGGGTAGTCACCCTTGGGTGTGTAAGCATGCATCCCTCCGTAAATTATGTCGTTTGCGAGGCATTTGAGTGGCGCGTACCGGGAAGGGATCTTCGGGAAGGGATCTTGAGGTCCCGAAAGCGGCAGCTGTGAGGGGGAGCCCATGGCCGCACGACCGCTCGTCGCCCGCCAGCCGAACGAACGGCTGCAGGCACTGATCCAGGAGGCAGGCTGCTCCAACGCCGGATTGGCCCGCCGGGTCAACATGTGCGGCGCGGAGCACGGCCTCGACCTGCGTTATGACAAGACCTCCGTGGCCCGCTGGCTACGCGGCCAGCAACCGAGGGGCCGGGCCCCGGCGATCATCGCCGAGGCCATCGGCCGCAAGCTCGGCCGCACCGTCACCATCGACGAGATCGGCATGGCCAACGGCAAGAACCTGGCCACCGGTGTCGGCCTGCACTTCTCGCCCACCGTGCTCGGCGCGATCGAGCAGGTCTGCGAGTTGTGGCGGAGCGACGTCGGCCGCCGGGACTTCCTCACCGGCTCCAGCGTGGCGGCCTCGGCCCTGGTCGAGCCCAGCCGGGACTGGCTGATCACCCGGGCCGACACGCAGGTCGCGCGCGCCGGAGGGCAGCGCGTCGGCATGTCCGACGTCGAGGCGGTACGGGCCACCACCCGGGCGCTGAACGAACTCGACCACCGCTTCGGCAGCGGTCATGTGCGCCCGGTGGTGGTGCACTACCTCAACAGCGTGGTCTCCGGGCTGCTCGCCGGCTCCTACCGGGAGGCGACGGGGCGCCAGCTCTTCTCCGCCGTCGCCCGGCTGACCGAACTCGCCGGCTACATGGCCGTCGACACCGGCCAACCCGGGCTGGCGCAGCGCTACTACATCCAGGCGCTGCGGCTGGCCCAGGCGGCGGGCGACCGCGCGTACGGGGGCTACGTCCTGGCCGCGGGGATGAGCCACCTCGCCGCGCAGCTCGGCACCCCGCGGGAGATCGCCCAACTCGCCCGTGCCGCACAGGAGGGCGCCCGCGGCCAGGTCACCGCCACCGCGCAGGCCATGTTCCACGCGGCGGAGGCCCGCGGCCACGCGCTGATGGGAGACGCGCGGGCCTGCGGCGCCGCCGCGGGGCAGGCCGTGGAGGCGCTGGAGCGCTCCGAACCGGGCGACGACCCCGACTGGATCCGGCACTTCGGCCCGGCCTACCTCGCCGACGAACTCGCCCACTGCCACCGCGACCTCAACCAGGCGCCGCAGGCGGTCCGCCGCGCAGAGGAGGCACTGGCCGGGCACGCTCCGGACAAGGCACGCCGCCGCGCCATCGGCCTGCTGCTGCTCGCCCAGGCCCAGGTCCAGCAGCGGGAGATCGAGCAGGCCTGCCACACCGGCGCCCAGGCCGTCGAACTGCTCGCAACGCTGCGCACGACCCGTGGCGCGGAGTATCTCGACGACCTCCGTCTGCGTCTGCAGCCGTACGCGGCGGAGAGCGCGGTCCGGGAGCTCGACGCCCGGCTGGAGGAGGAGGAACTGGCGGCGTGACGGCACGGGGGGACGGGGGCGTCGCGCGCCCCCGTCCGCCGAATCGTTACGGGAACGACATCAACCCAGCGCCAGGGGCACCCTGTTCCACGACAGGGGGCACCCCGGACCCCGTGGGACCGACCGCGGCGTGGTGACGTCCCGAGCAGACCCGGTAGCGTGAGCCGACGATTCCGTAGCGACGGAGAAGGCAGAGGTACCGGTGATGCACGGCGGACGCGGTGACGAGGCGTATCCGGAGGTGCACGAGGGCGTGGTGCTGCCCGCGGACGGGGGCATACCCGGCCCGGGAGCGACCGCGGCATGGGGTGCGGGCCCCGCGGCCGGGCAGCCGTGGGGCGATCAGCCCCAGGCGTACGACCCCCCGCAGCAGTCCCTCCCGGACACCGACGCGACACAGCTCTTCCCGCCGTACCCGCAGGCCCGGCCGCCCATGCCGGCCCACGAGCCGCAGCAGCCCCCGGCGCCCCAGTTCCAGCCCGGCCCCGCGGCGGACGCCACTCAGGTCTTCCCGCCGTACCCGACGCCCGAGGCCGCGTACGGCATGCGCCCGGGCGATGCGGACGCCACCCAGCACCTGCCGCGCTTCGAGGACGCGCAGGCCCCGCAGCCGGCCTCCGGCTACGGCTACCCGCACGCGCCCCAGGGCCACCAGGGCCACCAGGGCCACGACGCGACACCCCCGGCGCAGCAGCCCCACGACGACTTCGGGCACCTGTACCGCCAGGACGGCCCGCCCCCGCAGCAGCAGCCCGGCTACGGCGCTGCACCGGACTACGCGCAGCCCGGCTACGGGCAGCCGGGCCACGCGCCGCAGCCGTCCTACGGCTACGACGAGCCCGCACCGAACCGCCGCAAGCTCACTCCGGCCGCGCTGATCGGCATCGTCGTCGGAGGATGCGCCGTCGCGGGTCTCCTGGCGGGTGCACTGATGAGCGGCGGAGACGACGACCCGGCCGCGGCCCAGTCCCCGGCGCCCTCGACGAGTGCCTCCGCCCCGGCCTCCTCCGGTGGAGGAGGTCAGGACGCGGCGGAGAAGCAGGCCAAGGGCCTGGAGGCGCTGCTCAAGACGAGCGGCAGCAACCGCACCTCGGTGATCAGCGCGGTCGAGAGCATCAAGGGCTGCCGCAATCTGGACGGGGCGGCCGCCGACCTGCGGGCCGCAGCTCAGCAGCGCAACGACCTGATGACCCGGCTGAAGTCACTGCCGGTGGACGAGCTCGCCAACCACCAGGCCCTCACCGACGCCCTCAACAAGGCGTGGACGGCCTCCGCGGCGGCCGACAACCACTACGCGGCCTGGGCCGATCAGCTCAAGGGCAGCAAGAAGCTCTGCCGTCACGGCCAGGCGCGCCACACCAACCAGTACGCGGCCGGCAACACCCAGAGCGGCACCGCCTCGCAGGCCAAGTCGAGCGCGGCCGCGCTGTGGAACCCCATCGCCAAGAAGTACGGGCTGACGCAGCACCAGGGCAGTCAGCTCTGAGGCGGACTCCCCGGAGGCACCGGGGCGTTCCACGGCCACGGCCTACGGTGCCTCCGCCCGCCCCGCGGACTGCCCGCGCCCGTGAGGGCCCGGGCACCCCTCATCAGCCCGGGGCGTCCTCCAGGGTCTCCCTGACGTCCACGAAGCCCTTGCGGGCGGCGACGAGTCGGCCCTTCTCCACCTTCTGGAAGGTGACCCAGCCGTTGACCAGGCGCGGCTGTTCGATGACGGCGGCGGCGTCCTGCTCCCGCCAGCCGAGCGCGGGCGTGAGGCCGTCGGTGGAGACGTCGTGCGCCGCGTCCAGCGCCTGCTTCAGCGTCGGGGCCGTGATCGCCTGGTCCTTGCCCATCTTCTGGATGACCGCGGTGAGGGCGGTGTAGGCGATCCACGTCGTCTGCACGCCCGGGTCGTTCGGGTCGATGTCGTTGTCGCCGAAGGCGTACCTCTTGATCGTGTTCCGCATCAGCGCCCAGCGGGAGTCGGAGGCCGGCGGGTACCAGCCGGTGATGTAGGCGCCCTCCAACGGGCTGTTGCTGCCGCCGGTGCTGTCGAGGGTGGACTGCTGGACGCTGCCGAGGACGGAGGCGATCTGCGCCTTGGGACCCTCCTCGCCGCCGGTCACCGGGTCGGTGGTGGTCGTGCGGCGGAAGGCGTCGAAGAAGGTGGCGGTCTTGTCGCCGAGCGCGGCGCTCACGCAGTCGCCGGGCTTGTTGGCGCCGATCGCCTGCCGGGAGACGGTGTTGTAGTCGGTGGCGTCCTCGGCGGCGCGCAGGTCGGTGGCACTGGTGCGGCCCGCGTCGCGCAGGCCGGCGTCCAGGAAGCGCGCGAAGATGTCGCCCGCGGCGGTGTCGGGGCGTACGAGGCTCACCTTGTCGCACTTGCCCGCCAGTTGACGGCCGGCACCGGCCATCAGCGCGGGCAGCCCTCCGTTGACGGGGTAGGAGAGCGGGCTCTCGAACTCGTCCTGGGTGATGCCGTAGCCGCCGAGGTACGGGATGCCCTCGGCCTCGAGCGTGGAGGTGAAGGCGGCGCCGTACTGGCTGTAGGAGCCGACGACGGCGACCGCGCCCTCGTCGGCGGCCCGCTGGGCGCAGTCGCCGGCGCCGAGCGAGTTGTTGTGATCGTTGCAGGTGATGACCTTGAGCTCCCGGCCGCCGATTCCGCCGCGGGCGTTGACGTACTTGGCGTAGGTCTTGGCCATGGCCGGCATGCCCGGCATGTTGGTCGCGCTGGTGTTCTGCGGCGCCCACGTCATGACCACGATCGGGCCCGTGGTGCCGTCGGTCCCCCCGGGCAGCGTGCCGCACCCTGCCAGCAGTACGACTCCGGCCATCGCGGACACGAAGGGAACAGCTCTGCGTGTACGGCAATCAGTCATGGAACGGGAAGATTCCGCGCTTCCCGTAACGCAGGGGTGAACGCCGGGGAACGCAGGGTCACCATCGGGTGAACAGAATGTGTGGAGTGGGAAGCACGTACGATCGTGCACTGTGCAGAGTACGGAGAAGTCTTCCCGCCGCGGCACCCGCTCCTCCACGATGGGGGGCATGCCGCTCAACGACATGCCCTGGTGGCGCTGGCGCGCGAACGTGCGTTCCGCGCTGCACATGATCAGCGACCCGGTGTTCCAGCGTGAGGTCTGGCTCGCGGGGCAGCCGGGCTACGGCGACGTGACCGACGCCGTCTACCGCCTGGTGGAGGACACCTGGCTGGACAACTGGTCCGCGGAGAAGTACGTCGGCACCGTCTTCCGGGACTCCCAGGAGGCGGCCCTGGTCGACGTGGCCGTGCTGCGGGTGCTGAAGATACTGCACCAGGTGGGTGCGGACGCCCCCGTCTCGGCGTACCTGGAGCACCACGCGTGGCCCGAGGCCGTGCGGGCCGCCCGGGAGGCCCACGTGCGGCTGGCGTCCGGGGACGGCGAGGACCCGGACACGCCGCCGCGCTCACTGGAAATCCTCAAGATCTACACACGTACGGCCTGAGCCGTCCGCCCTGCCGCCCGCGCCGCGGCGCGGGCGAAGGTGCCACCTGCGACGACACCAGGGGCGCCCGGCTGGCGGACGGCTTGGGACGGCACGGCCACTTTGTGCGACCCTAGCCCCGTGAACGCCGCCGACGAGTCGCAGCCGCAGCAGTACATCCTCACCCTGTCGTGCCCCGACAAGGCGGGCATCGTGCACGCCGTGTCGAGCTACCTCTTCATGACCGGATGCAACATCGAGGACAGCCAGCAGTTCGGCGACCACGACACGGGGCTGTTCTTCATGCGGGTGCACTTCTCGGCGGGCCACCCGGTCACCGCCGACAAGCTGCGCGCCAGCTTCGCGGCCGTCGCCGACGCCTACCGCATGGACTGGCAGATCACGCCCTCCGCCGAGCGGATGCGCATCATCCTCATGGTCAGCAAGTTCGGGCACTGCCTGAACGACCTGCTGTTCCGCACCAGCATCGGCGCGCTGCCGGTGGAGATCGCCGCCGTGGTCTCCAACCACACCGACTTCGCGGAGCTCGCGAGCTCCTACGACGTCCCCTTCCACCACATCCCGGTGACGAAGGAGAACAAGGCCGAGGCAGAGGCGGAACTGCTCTCCCTGGTGGAGAAGGAGAACGTCCAACTGGTCGTTCTCGCCCGCTACATGCAGGTCCTGTCGGACCACCTCTGCAAGGAGCTGTCCGGCCGGATCATCAACATCCACCACTCCTTCCTGCCCAGCTTCAAGGGCGCCCGGCCCTACCACCAGGCCCACGCCCGCGGGGTGAAGCTGATCGGCGCGACGGCGCACTACGTCACCGCCGACCTCGACGAGGGCCCGATCATCGAGCAGGAGGTCGAGCGGGTGGGTCACGAGGTCAACCCGGAGCAACTGGTCGCCATCGGCCGCGACGTGGAGTGCCAGGCCCTGGCCCGCGCCGTGAAGTGGCACAGCGAGCACCGCGTCCTGCTCAACGGCCGCCGCACGGTCGTCTTCGCCTGACGCCCGGCCGGCGGGCCGGCGCGGCGAGGTTCAGGCCTGGCACACCGGCCGGCCCGCGACGTCCGCCAGGAAGGTCTCGACCGCCGCGTACCAGGCCTCGGGCTGGTCCCAGGGGACGAGGTGGCCGGCGTCGGGGATCTCCGCGTACGAGCCCCGGGGCAGCACCCGCACCATCTCCTGGGCCTCGGCGCGGCCCAGCTCGCCGTCCCAGCCCCGCACGACGAGCGCGGGGCAGGACACCTGGGCCAGCTCGTCCCAGTGGGCGTCGTGGATCCAGGACTCCCGGGAGCGCAGCATGTGCCGCCGCTCGAACACCGGGCGCCAGCCGTCGGCGTGCTCCTCCATCACCTCGGCGAAGAACTCCCCGCGGGCCGGGCGGGAGCCCTCCAGCCACGGATCCTCCTCGCCGAACCACCGGCGCACCGCGTCGGGGCCGGAGAACGGCAGCGGCCAGGCCCCGAACCAGTCCTCCCAGTGGCGCTGGCTGGCCTCCCCGAGGGCCACCGCCCGCATGTCGCACAGGACCACGCCCCGTACCAGCGACGGCCGGCGCGCGGCGAGCTGCCAGGCCGTGAGGGCGCCCATGGAGTGCCCCACGACGGTGACCGGGGCGAGCCCCAGCTGTTCGACGACGGCGGCGGCGTCGGCCACATAGGCGTCCCGCGTGTAGGGCCCCTCGGGCTTGGCGCTGCGTCCGTGGCCGCGCTGGTCCAGGGCCACCACGCGATGGCGGGCGGCGAGCCTGCGGGCGGTGCCGGCCCACTGGGAGGCTCGTCCCATCAGGCCGTGCAGCAGCAGGACGGCGGGCCGCGGCGCCTCCTCGGGAGCCGTCCCGGGCCCTTCGGCGTACTCCCACGCCGTGAGCGGGAGGCCGCCCGCTCCGGTGACTTCGACGCGCCTGGCCATGTGCCGCACCCCCTGGTACGTGACGTTCAGACCCCCACGCTATCGAAATCCTGTTCGATTCGCGTCTTCACGCGCGCAACACCGCTCTTTCGAGTGACAACGCTCAAGGATTGCCGGAGCGCGCCGAGGGGAGGACTTCAGCGGGACGCGGTCCGGCGGGGAAGACGGGCAGCGGGGAGCCACCCGGACAGCTCGGGGATCCGGGTGGGCTCCACGGGGACCCAGGGGAGGGGACGGGGGGATCGGGGGAGGAAGGGACTCCGGCGCAAGGGGAGGCGCCGGGGTCCCTCGGACAACGGAGACGGCACCGGCACCGCCCTTGGGCACGCCGCGACCCGCGGCGACCAGGCCGATCGGCGACGCGACACAGCGCAACGCAACGCAGTACGACGCGACGCGACGCCGCGAAGATCCTTGAGACCGGCCGGCCTTCCGGCCGGCCCTACCGCTTGGCGACGAACACGTGCGACGCGGTCTCCGTGCTCAGCTCCGCCGCCTCGCCGCCGCTGCCGACCAGCACACCGCCCGCCGACGGGGTCACCGACACCACCGCGCCCGGCTGCACACCGGCCCGCCGCAGCGTGTACATCAGCTGGGCGTCCGTCTGGATCGGCTCGCCGATCCGCCGCACGACCACGCTCGCACCCGCCTGGCCCGTCTCCAGGTCGATCAGGCTGACCATGCCCTCGTCCAGGAACGGGTCCGCGCCGTCCTTCTCGCCCAGCTCCTCCAGGCCCGGGATCGGGTTGCCGTAGGGCGACTCCGTGGGGTGCCGCAGCAGTTCCAGGACGCGGCGCTCGACCGCCTCGCTCATCACGTGCTCCCACCGGCACGCCTCGGCGTGCACGTGCTCCCACTCCAGCCCGATGACGTCGACCAGGAGGCACTCGGCCAGCCGGTGCTTGCGCATCACGCGCGTCGCGATCCGCCGGCCCTCGGAGGTCAGCTCCAGATGCCGGTCGCCCGCGACGTGCACCAGCCCGTCCCGCTCCATGCGCGCGACGGTCTGACTGACCGTCGGTCCGCTTTGGTCGAGCCGTTCGGCGATTCGGGCGCGCATGGGGACCACACCCTCCTCCTCCAGCTCAAGGATGGTGCGGAGATACATCTCCGTCGTGTCGATCAGTCCGGACATGCGTGCCCCTCGATGGCTCGTACGTGGCCCTGGACTCAATTCTGACGCATGCGACCGACAACCGGGGCCCTGTGGTTGACAGGCGGACGCCGCGGCAGCACGGTTCTCGGCATGACCGATCTGGCCGCCACATATTTCGATGCCGCCATCGCACTGCTCAGGCGCGTGAGGGACGAGGAGTCCGCGGGGATCGAGGCGGCCGCGGCCGCGCTCGCGGACACCGTGGCGGCCGGGGGGCGGGTGTTCGCCTACGGCGCCGGGCACTCCTCGCTCCCCGCCCAGGACGTCGTCTACCGCGCGGGCGGCCTCGCCCTGGTGAACCTGCTGGCCGTGCCCGGCGCGGTCGGCGTGGACGTCGTCCCCGCCACGCTCGGCAGCGCGCTCGAACAGGTCGGCGGCCTGGCCCGGGTCGTGCTGCGCAGCTCCCCCGCGCGGGCGGGCGACCTCCTGGTGATCATCTCCCTCTCCGGCCGCAACCCCCTCCCCGTGGAGATGGCGCAGGAGGCCAAGGCGCTCGGGATGACGGTGATCGGCGTCACGTCGGTGGCGTACGCCAAGGAGACGCACTCCCGGCACGCGAGCGGCACCTTCCTGAAGGACCACTGCGACGTCGTCGTCGACAGCAAGATCGCGCCGGGCGACGCGGAGCTGTCCGTATCGGGTATCCCGGCGCCCTTCGGCCCGGCCTCCACCGTGGTGACGAGCGCGCTGATGCAGGCCGTCGTGGCGACGGCCGCGGCGGACCTGGCGGAGCGCGGCGTCACCCCGCCCATGCTGCGCTCGGGCAACGTGGACGGCGGCCACGAGTGGAACGCGAGGGTCTTCGAGGAGTACGCGGACCGGATCTTCTACCGCCGCTGAGTCCTCGGTCAGGCCCGCGGCGCCAGGTCGAGGCAGGCCGCCACCCGCAGCGCGACGTCCTCGGCGAAGGCCGCGTCGGCCCGGTCGAAGGGACGGCGGCCCGCGCCGCGCAGGAAGGTGAGGACGCCGAGCGTGCGGCCGCGGCTGCGGAGCACGGCGCACAGTCCGTGGACGGTGCCGTCGGGCCAGCGCCGGGCGGCGGCCCAGCTGTCGACCTGGGCCCGGGACGCGGGCTCGGCGGCCGCCGCCCCGAAGCCGGCCCGGACGGAGCCGGTGCGGGCGACCGCCTGCAGGGCCGGGTGCCCCTCCCCGTACCGCACCGGGATGCCGCCCGACACCGGCAGGCAGGGCCCCGCCCCGCCGGAGGGCGTGGCGGCGGCCCGGACGAGGCGCGCGCCGTCAGGCGCCAGCACGTCGAGCAGCGCGTGCTCGGCGAACCCGGCGAGGGAGAAGTCCACGTAGCAGGTGGCCGCCTCCAGGGGCTCCTCGCACTCGGCGACGGCCAGCGCGGCCCGGTGGAGCTGGTTGCTGCGGAAGCGCAGCCGCGCCGCCTCCTGCTCGGCGACCTTGGTGTCGGTGACGTCGTGGAAGAGCCACCCGACGCCGAGCGGCACCGGCTCCTCCCCCAGCGGCGAGCCGAGCCGCACGAAACCGCTGCGCCAGCAGCAGCGGGTGCCGCCGTCCGTCCGCAGACCCACCCACAGCTCGCTGGGCGCGGGCGGCGCGCCCTCGGCGAGCACGTGCTGCAGGGCGCTCTCCAGCTCCTCGACGCCCTGGTCGAGGAAGTCGCCCAGCGGCCGCCCGAGCGGCGCGTCCCGGCTGGTGCGCAGCGCCCGGGCGGCGTACGCGTTGACGACGACGGGACGCAGGTCGGCGTCGACGAGGACGACCCCGCACGGCGCGTCGTCGAAGAGGGCCTCGCTGAGGGCTATCGAGCGCTCCAGGTCGATCTGGGCGTGCACCTCGGAGAACGCGCAGTAGACCCCCGCGGGGCGCCCGTCGGAGCCGTGCACGGCGGCGGACTGGGTCCGCACCAGCACCCGGCGGCCGTCCTTGGTCAGCAGCGCGAACTCGTGGACCTGGCGGCCGTCCGCGGCCATGGCCCCCAGCAGCCGTTCGCGCACCTCGTCGGCGTCGGCGGTGCGCGCGGCCCAGCCGGCGAATCCGCGCCGGCCGACGGCCTCCTCCGCCGTCCAGCCCAGGATGCGGGCGGCCTCGGAGTTCCAGTGCGTGATCACTCCGTCGCGGTCCAGGGCACAGAGTCCGGCCTCCATGCCGTCGAGGAGCGCGGCGAGCAGCTGCGGCGTCGCATCAAATGACTGCACGTCTGGACATTCAACCCTTGTGTGACCGGCGACACAGGAACTTCACGAAATTGGGTGGCCGGGGCGCCGTGGTGCGCGGGGCGAAAAAAACCACTTGTCGTCCGGCGGACCGTTTCTTAGGGTTGCGAGCACACATGAAGGGAGGTGGTCCGGAGAATGAGTTCCCATCGGACGCGTGAGGTGACTGCGGGCTGACGCCTGCGCTCCTCGCCTGCGCGCGATGTGCGTAGCGGGCCAATTCCATCGCAGTCACCCGACCCGCGGGCTCGTCGGATTCGTCCGGCCGATGCCCGGACGGTTCGCCGTCCGGGAAGCAGCCCGCGGGTCGTCTGCGTTCTCACCCGCCGACGCCCCTGTGCGCCTCACCCGCCGGCACCCTCCCCCGGGCCCGGGCCGCCCCTCAGGGTGACAGGCGCCGCACCGTCCAGCCGCCCTCCGCGGCCGTGTACACCAGCCGGTCGTGCAGCCGGTTCTCCCGCCCCTGCCAGAACTCCACGCTGCGCGCGACCACCCGGAAGCCTCCCCAGTGGGGCGGCACGGGCACGTCCGTGCCCTCGGGGTAGCGGGCGGCCAGCTCCTCGTAGCGGCGCTCCAGCTCCTCCCGTGCGCCCACCACCGAGGACTGCTCGCTCGCCCAGGCGCCGATCCGCGAGCCGTGCGGCCGGGTGCGGAAGTACGCCTCGGTCTCCTCACGGGAGACGCGCTCGGCGGCGCCCGCCACGATCACCTGGCGTGCGATCGGGTGCCAGGGGAAGAGCAGCGAGGCGTGGGGCCGCTCGGTGAGCTCTCGGCCCTTCCTCGACCCGTAGTTGGTGAAGAAGACGAAACCGCGGTGGTCGTAGCTCTTCAGCAGGACCGTCCGCGAGCTCGGCAGCCCGTCGGCCCCCGCGGTGGAGACCACCATGGCGTTGGGCTCGTCGACGCGGGCGTTGACGGCGTCGGCGAACCAGTGCGCGAACTGCGTGTACGGGTCGCCGGCCAGCTCGGCCTCGGTCAGTCCGTGGGCGCGGTACTGCTTGCGCATGGCGGCGGGGTCGTGGTGGCTGTGCTGCACCCGCACATCTTGCAGCACGGCGGCGGCACCGTGTGCCGAACGGTGCGCCGGACGCCGCGTGGGAGGCCCGCCGCAACATGTGCCGGACCTCACGCTTCACGTCACCTGCGGGAGGGGACAGACTTACAGGCCGGGTATCTGTGCCCTCTCGACATCGGGGGATATCGTGCGGGGCACCCAGTGCCGACCCCCATGCCCCACCCCGTGTGCCACAAGCACCACTCGATCGTCGACCGCATCAAGAGGAGCCGCCTGATGTCCGACTTCGTACCCGGACTCGAGGGAGTCGTCGCCTTCGAGACGGAGATCGCCGAACCCGACAAGGAAGGCGGCGCCCTGCGCTACCGCGGGGTGGACATCGAGGACCTCGTGGGCCACGTCTCCTTCGGGAACGTGTGGGGCCTGCTGGTCGACGGTGCCTTCAACCCCGGCCTCCCGCCCGCCGAGCCCTTCCCGATCCCCGTGCACTCCGGCGACATCCGCGTCGACGTCCAGTCGGCGCTGGCGATGCTCGCGCCGGTGTGGGGTCTGCAGCCGCTGCTGGACATCGACGCCGAGCAGGCCCGCGAGGACCTGGCGCGCGCGGCCGTGATGGCGCTGTCGTACGTGGCGCAGTCGGCGCGCGGCCAGGGCCTGCCGATGGTGCCGCAGCGGGAGATCGACAAGGCGCAGTCGGTGGTCGAGCGCTTCATGATCCGCTGGCGCGGCGAGCCCGACCCGAAGCACGTCGCGGCCGTCGACGCCTACTGGACCTCCGCCGCCGAGCACGGCATGAACGCGTCCACCTTCACCGCCCGGGTGATCGCCTCCACCGGTGCCGACGTGGCCGCCGCGCTGTCCGGCGCGGTCGGCGCCATGTCCGGCCCGCTCCACGGCGGCGCGCCCTCGCGCGTGCTGGGCATGATCGAGGAGATCGAGCGCACCGGTGACGCCGAGGCGTACGTGAAGCAGGCCCTGGACAAGGGCGAGCGCCTGATGGGCTTCGGCCACCGCGTCTACCGCGCCGAGGACCCGCGGGCGCGGGTGCTGCGCCGCACGGCCAGGGAGCTGGGCGCCCCCCGCTACGAGATCGCGGAGGCCCTGGAGAAGGCCGCCCTGGAGGAACTGCACTCCCGCCGCCCGGACCGCGTCCTGGCGACCAACGTGGAGTTCTGGGCCGCGATCATCCTGGACTTCGCCGAGGTCCCGGCCCACATGTTCACCTCGATGTTCAGCTGCGCCCGCACCGCGGGCTGGTCGGCGCACATCCTGGAGCAGAAGCGCACCGGCCGCCTGGTGCGCCCGTCGGCCCGCTACGTCGGCCCGGGCTCCCGCGACCCGCGCGAGGTCGAGGGCTACGCGGACATCGCACACTAGTCCGGTGCGGTGCACCCTGGGGGCATGAGGCTGTTCGTGGCCGTCGTACCCCCCGGGTCCGCCCTCGCCGAACTGGGGGGCGCTGTGGACGCGCTCCGCGACCTGCCGGGCGCGGACGGGCTGCGGTGGACGGACCGTGCCGGGTGGCACGTGACGCTGGCGTTCCTGGGCGAGGTGGACGAGGGCCTGCTGCCGGTCCTGGTCGAACGGCTGGAGCGGGCGGCGCGCCGCCACCCGCCCTGCCGGATCTCGCTGACGGGCGGCGGCCGCTTCGGGGACCGCACGCTGTGGGCCGGTGTGGACGGCGACGACCTGGGCCGCGCGGCCGCGGCCGCGGAGGCCGCCGCCCGGCGGGCGGGCGTCCGCCACGAGGACGGGCACGGCCGCTTCCACGCCCACCTCACACTCGCCCGGCAGCGCGCCGGGCGCACCAGAGTGGGCCTGCGGCCGTTCACGACCGCCCTCACGCAGTTCGCGGGGACACCGTGGACGGCGGCGGCGGTCTCCCTGGTGCGGAGCCATCCGCCCACACCCGGGGTGCCGGGGGCCCAGCCGCGGTACGAGACGGTGCGGACCTGCCCGCTGGGGCACTGAGGCCGCCCCGTTAACCTCGATGCGTGGACCCGAAGACCCGTACCCGAGTAATGACCGCCGCCCTCGCCCTGCTGGTGGTCGTGGTGATCGTCGGCACGTTCGTGCGCGGCTAGCGGGCCGGGCGACCGGACGGCCGGAGGGGGCCGGGCGCCTCAGGCGCCGGCGTACACCCTCTCGACGAACTCCGCGACCTGTTCGTCGGTGAGGTGGCGGGCCAGGTCGGCCTCGGTGATGATGCCGATCAGTTTCTTGTCCTCGACGACCGGGAGCCGCTTGATGCGGTGCGACTCCATCTCGGTCAGGACGTCGGAGACGTCGGCGCCGGCGTCGATCCAGCGGGGGGTCCCCTCGCACAGGTCGCCGCAGGTCACCTTGGAGGGGTCGCGTCCGGCGGCGATGCACTTGGTGACGATGTCCCGGTCGGTGATGATGCCGCACATCCGGTCGTTCACGTCGTGGACCGGCAGCGCGCCGACGTTGAGCTCGCGCATCAGCTGCGCGGCCCGGTCGAGAGTCTCGGTCGCCGGTATCGCACGGGCGCCGGGGTGCATGATCTCTTTGGCTGTGGTCATACCCTCATCGTGCGCCCGACCGGGTGAATCTGCGACCGGGCGCACGACGGGGCGGGGACCGCTGACGCCTACCAGGCGAAGGCCTCCGGGGAGGGGCCGGGACCGGGGAAGATCTCGTCCAGCTCGGCGAGCAGTTCCGCGGGCAGTTCCAGTTCCACCGCGCGCAGCGCGGAGTCCAGCTGCTCACGGGTGCGCGGGCCCACGATCGGGCCCGTGACGCCGGGACGGCCCAGCAGCCAGGCCAGGGCGACGTCACCGGGCTGCAGTCCGGCCTTGTCGACCGCGTCCTCGTACCGCTGCACCTGCTCGCGCAGGGCGCTGTCCTTCAGCGAGTCGGCGCTGCGGCCGGAGGTGGAACGGGAGCCGCCGCCCTCGCGCTCCTTGCGCAGTGCGCCGCCCAGCAGGCCGCCGTGGAGCGGCGACCAGGGGATGACGCCGAGGCCGTACTCCTGCGCGGCCGGGATGACCTCCATCTCGGCGCGGCGCTCGACCAGGTTGTACAGGCACTGCTCGCTGACCAGACCCAGCGAGTGGCGCCTGGCGGCGGCCTCGTTGGCCTTGGCGATGCCCCAGCCGGAGAAGTTGGACGACCCGGCGTAGAGCACCTTGCCCTGCTGCACCAGGACGTCGATCGCCTGCCAGATCTCCTCCCACGGCGTCGCGCGGTCGATGTGGTGGAACTGGTAGACGTCGATGTGGTCGGTGCCCAGGCGCTTCAGGCTCGCCTCGGCGGCACGCCGGATGTTGAGCGCGGAGAGCTTGTCGTCGTTCGGCCAGGGGGCGCCGTCGGCGCCCATGTTGCCGTAGACCTTGGTCGCCAGGACGGTCTTGTCACGGCGGCCGCCGCCCTTGGCGAACCAGCTGCCGATGATCTCCTCGGTGCGGCCCTTGTTCTCGCCCCAGCCGTAGACGTTGGCCGTGTCGAAGAAGTTGACGCCCGCGTCGAGCGCGGCGTCCATGATGGCGTGGCTGTCGGCCTCGTCCGTCTGCGGGCCGAAGTTCATCGTTCCCAGTACGAGCCGGCTGACCTTGAGTCCGGTGCGTCCGAGCTGTGTGTACTCCATGGGACACCAGCCAAGCCGTTGGAGTGCGCTCGAATCAAGCGGAGTTGCGGGGGTGTCGGTAGGGCGCCCCCAGGCCCCACGCCTGGTGCGCGGCGTCGGCGAACGCGGCGGCCAGCCGGTGCTCCCCGGAGGCGTTGGGGTGGGTGCCGTCGTAGGTGTCCCGGGCGATGTCGTACCCGGCCGGGCGGGAGGCCAGCAGCAGCGGCGAGGCCGGGGTGTCCAGGTCCGCGACCGCCTTGGCCAGGCGGGTGTTGAACTCCTCGCACTGCGAACCGAATCCGGGGTCCTGATCGCAGCGCGAGTTGGGTATGACCGGCAGCAGCACCGCGGCGACCCGGGGGTTGGCGGCCCGCGCCCGCGCGACGAACAGCCGCACGTTGGCCTCGGTCTGCCCGGGGTTGGTGTAGAAACCGAGGTCGATCAGGCCGAGCGACACCAGCAGCACGTCGGGACGGTGCTCCCGCACGGCGCCCTCGATCAGCGGCGCCATGTGCAGCCATCCCTCGCCCCAGCCCGCGAGGTGGCGGCGCGCGGAGAGGGGGAAGTCGGGGTCGGCGTAGTGCTGGGAGACGGCCGCGTCGGCCGCGGGGTCGTACAGCGCGGTCCGCGGGCCGACGATCGCGAAGTCCTCGCCCTCCGTGCCCAGCGACCGAAGGTGCCGCCACATGCGGTAGCGCCAGGTGTGCTCCCCCGCGCTGCCGATGGTCATCGAGTCGCCGACGAACATCCACGCCGTGCGGCGTCCTGGCGTGCGGCGGGGCTCGTCACCGGGGCCGTGGGGAGCACTGGACATGGAGGGGATCCTATGGCCCGGGGGCCCGTCGCAAGGGCCCTGACCTTGGGTCCGGCGTTGTTAGGACTGTCACTGCAAAGGGCCCGGCACGCACGGCCCGCCGCGGGGATTGGCCCAGTGCCTGCATCCTTGAATGGCCCTGCTGAGCGGGCCGTTCCGTTCCTAGGGTGGCGGGCATGACGCACTCGGTGGACTTCTACTTCGACCCCATCTGCCCCTTCGCCTGGATCACCTCCCGCTGGATCCTGGAGGTGGAGCGGGAACGCGAACTGCGCCTGCGCTTCCGGGTGATGAGCCTGTCCGTGCTCAACGAGGGCCGCGAGGGCCTTCCCGAGCGCTACGAGCGGCTGCTGAGCACCGGCTGGGGCCCGGTGCGCGTCTGCGTCGCCGCCGCCCGGCACCACGGCGAGCATGTGCTGGGCGAGCTGTACACGGCGCTCGGCACCCGGCTGCACGTGCAGGACCGCCCGGCCTCCGACGAGGTGCTGCGCGAGGCGCTGGCGGAGGCGGGCCTGCCGCCGGAGCTGGCCGAGGCCGCGGGCGGCACCGCGTACGACGAGGAGCTGCGCCGGAGCCACCACGAGGGCATGGACCCGGTCGGGGAGGAGGTCGGCACGCCCACGCTGCACGTCGACGGGGCCGCCTTCTTCGGCCCCGTCCTCAGCTCGATCCCGCGCGGCGAGGAGGCGGCGCGGCTCTTCGACGGGGTGCGGGCGCTGGCCGGCCACCCCGCCTTCTTCGAGCTGAAGCGCAGCCGCACCGGCGGCCTCGACTTCGCCTGAGCCGCCGACCTGGCAGGCTTGGCGCATGCGCCCACTGTTCGCCGCGGCCGCGGCCTCCGTCCTCGTCATGGGTCCCCTGGTCGGCACCGCGGCCGCCGACGACGGGGAGTCCGTGGCCTTCACGATGTCGGACCCGCGGATCACCGAGTCGAGCGGCCTGGTCGCCAGCCGTCTCCACAAGGGCGTCTACTGGACGCACAACGACAGCGACGACGGCCCCTACGTCTACGCCGTCGACTCCGCGACGGGCCGGACGGTCGCCACCGTCACCCTGCGCGGCGTGGGCAGCCCGCGCGACGTCGAGGCGATCTCGATGGGCCCGGACGGCGCCCTCTACGTCGGCGACATCGGCGACAACCTCGACGGCTCCTGGCCGCACGTGTGGATCTACCGCTTCCCGGAACCGAAGCGGCTGGCCGACCAGACGGTGACCGCGACGCAGTTCACCGTCACCTACGACAAGGGCCCGCGCAACGCCGAGGCGATGATGGTCGACCCGAAGTCCGGGCGGGTCTACATCGCGAGCAAGAACGAGGACGGCGGCGGCCTCTACGAGGGCCCGGCGAAGCTCTCCGCGAGCGGCACCAACGTCTTCCGGCGCATCGCGGACATCCCGCTGTGGATCACCGACGGCGCCTTCTCCCCGGACGGCAGCCGGCTGGTGCTGCGCGGCTACTTCGGCGCCCTGATGTACCGCTGGTCGGACGGCACGGCCCGCCGGATCGACCAGATGCACGTGCCGCTGCAGCGGCAGGGCGAGTCCGTGGCCTTCACCCCGGACGGCCGGTCCCTGATGTACGGCAGCGAGGGCACCGACAGCGAGGTCTGGCGCTCGCCGCTGAGCGGGGACGACCTGCCGGAGGCCGCCCGCCGGGACGCCCCCTCCTCGCCCGGGTCCCCGGGGAGCTCCTCGGCGGACGCCGCGGGTTCCGGCGCGGACGAGCCCGGTTCGACCCGGCAGTTCGCGCTGGGCGCCGTCACCCTGGCCGCGATCGCCGCGCTGCTGATCGGGGTGCGCCGGCTGCTGCGCCGGGAGCGCTGAGCCGCCCGGGAACGCCGACGGGCGGGGCGGTCGCCCCGCCCGTCGGCGGTGGTGGCCCCGTGGTGGGGCCGGGGATCAGAGCCGCTCGATGACGAAGTCGACGCAGGCGGTCAGGGCCTCGACGTCCGCCGGCTCCACGGCCGGGAACATCGCGACGCGCAGCTGGTTGCGGCCCAGCTTGCGGTACGGCTCGGTGTCGACGACGCCGTTGGCGCGCAGCACCTTGGCGATCGCGGCGGCGTCGATGTCGTCGTTGAAGTCGATCGTTCCGACGACCTGCGAGCGCTTGGCCGGGTCGGTGACGAACGGGGTCGCGTGCTTGGAGTCCTCGGCCCAGCCGTACAGGTTGCGCGAGGAGGCGGCGGTGCGGCCCACCGCCCAGTCGAGGCCGCCCTGGCCGTTGATCCACTCCAGCTGGTCGTTCAGCAGGAACAGGGTGGCGAGCGCGGGGGTGTTGTACGTCTGGTTCTTCTTCGAGTTGTCGATCGCGGTCGGCAGGTCGAAGAAGGCCGGGATGTGCCGGCCGGAGGCGGCGATCCGCTCGGCGCGCTCCAGCGCGGCCGGGGAGAACGCGGCGATCCACAGGCCGCCGTCGGCGGCGAAGGACTTCTGCGGGGCGAAGTAGTAGACGTCGGTCTCGGCGATGTCGACCGGCAGGCCGCCCGCGCCGGAGGTGGCGTCGACCAGGACGAGGGCGCCCTCGTCGGCGCCGGCGACGCGCCGCAGCGGCATCGCGACACCGGTGGAGGTCTCGTTGTGGGTGAAGGCGTAGACGTCCACGCCCGCCTCGGCGACGGCCTCGGGGTGCGATCCCGGGTCGGCGGAGATCACGGTCGGCTCGTCCAGCCACGGCGCCAGCTTGGCCGCCTTGGCGAATTTGGAGGAGAACTCGCCGAAGCTGAGGTGTTGCGACTTGCGCTCGACGAGGCCATGGGTGGCGATGTCCCAGAAGGCGGTGGAGCCGCCGTTGCCGAGCACCACCTCGTAGCCCTCGGGGAGCGCGAACAGCTCGCGGATGCCGTCCCGGACCCTGCCGACCAGGTCCTTCACCGGCGCCTGCCGGTGAGAGGTGCCCATCAGCGAGGTGCCGGTCGCGGCCAGCGCGCTGAGCGCCTCGGGCCGCACCTTGGAGGGGCCCGAACCGAATCGTCCGTCGGCGGGCTTGATGTCAGCGGGAATCTGGATCTCGGCCACGTTCGCAGCGTAGTGCGTGACGACCCCGTCACGGGGCTGCGTTCCATCCGGTGAGACATGCGCCGCGGTGGGGCAGGCTGAGGGGCATGGCGGACGATCTGCGGCACGCACTGCGCCGCGACCTGGAGCGGGCCGTACGGGGCGAGGTCTCCTTCGACCCGCAGAGCAGGGCGCTGACCACGATGGACGCGTCCAACTACCGGCGCGTCCCGGAGGCCGTGGTCGCGCCGTACGACGCCGAGGACGTGGCCGCGGCGCTCGCCGTGTGCCGGTCGCACGGGGTGCCGGTGGTGCCGCGCGGCGGCGGGACGTCGATCGCCGGGCAGGCCACGGGCACCGGCGTCGTGCTCGACTTCACCCGCCACATGCACCGGATCGTGTCACTCAGCCCCGAGGCGTTGACGGCCCGTGTGCAGCCGGGGGTCGTCCTGGACGATCTGCGGCGCGCCGCCGCCGCGCACGGGCTGACCTTCGGCCCCGATCCGTCCACCCACAGCCGCTGCACCCTCGGCGGGATGATCGGCAACAACGCGTGCGGAGCGCACTCCGTCGCCTGGGGCACCACCGCCGACAACGTCCGGGCCCTGGAGTGCCTCACCTACGGCGGCGAGCCGCTGCGCACCGCCGGGCCGCTCCGCGCCGACCTGCGGGAACTGGTGGACGGCCATCTCGCCCTGCTGCGCACCGGCTACCCCCAGCAGCTCCCCCGGCGCATCTCCGGCTACGCCCTGGACGCGCTGCTCCCCGAACGCGGCCGGGACCTGGCCCGAGCCCTGACCGGCAGCGAGGGCACGCTCGCCGTGATCACGGAGGCCGAGGTCCGCCTGGTGCCCGCGCCCCCGGTGCGTGTGCTGGTCGTCCTCGGCTACCCGGACGAGGGCGCCGCCGCCGACGCCGCGCACGGCCTGCTGCCGTACGGTCCGCTGACGGTGGAGGGCATGGCCGCCGACCTGGTGGGCGGGGAGGCCGCCGAACTGCTGCCCCGGGGCGGCGCGTGGCTCTTCGTCGAGATGCCCGGCACCGGCGAGGCGGAGGCGCTGCGGCGGCTCGCGGACGCGGGCGACTCGGTCGTCGTGACCGACCCCGTCGCGCAGCGCGCGCTGTGGCGCGTCCGCGAGGAGGCCGCCGGGACGGCCACCCGCACGCCCGGGGGCGCGGAGGCCTGGCCGGGCTGGGAGGACTGCGCGGTGCCCCCCGCGCGGCTCGGCGCCTACCTGCGCGACTTCCGCGCGCTGCTGCGCGAGCACGGTCTGCACGGCACCCCCTACGGCCACTTCGGCGACGGCTGCATCCACGTGCGCATCGACTTCGACCTGCTCGGCGCCGCCGGCGTGTCCCGTTTCCGGCGCTTCTCCGAGGACGTCGCGGACCTGGTCGTCGCCCACGGCGGCTCGCTGTCCGGGGAGCACGGAGACGGGCAGGCCCGCGCGGAGCTGCTGCCCCGGATGTACGGGGAGGAACTCGTCGCCCTCTTCGGCCGGTTCAAGGACGCGCTGGACCCGGCGGGCGGGCTCAACCCCGGCATGCTCGTGCGGCCCGCCCCCCTCGACGGCAACCTGCGCTTCGCGGTCCTGCCGCGCCGGCCGGTCGACGTCGCCTTCGGCTACCCCCAGGACGGCGGCGACTTCTCGGCGGCGGTGCGCCGCTGCGTCGGCGTCGCCAAGTGCCGTGACACGGGCGGGGGTCCGGGGGAGGGCGTCATGTGCCCCTCGTACCGGGCGACGCGCGAGGAGCGGCACTCCACGCGCGGCCGGGCCCGGCTGCTGCACGAGATGCTCGCCGGCGAGGTCGTCACCGGCGGCTGGCGCTCGCCGGAGGTCGCGGACGCCCTCGACCTGTGCCTGTCCTGCAAGGGCTGCCGCACGGACTGCCCGGTCGGCGTCGACATGGCCACCTACAAGGCGGAGTTCCTGCACCACCACTACCGGCGGCGGCCGCGGCCCGCCTCCCACTACCTGATGGGCGGGCTGCCGACCTGGCTGCGCGCGGCGGCCCCGGCGGCCGGGACCGTCAACGCCCTCGCCCGGGTACGGCCCTTGGCGGCTCTGGCCAAGCGGACCGCGGGGGTCGCGCCCGAACGGGAGTTGCCGCTGCTGGCCGAGGAGTCCTTCGTACGCTGGTGGCGGCGGCAGGAGGAGCAGCCCGCGCCGGGGGCGGGAGCGACCGTGGTGCTGTGGCCGGACACCTTCACCGACCGCTTCTCCCCCGAGGTGGGCCGAGCGGCCGTACGCGTCCTCCAGGCGGCGGGGTTGCGGGCCGTGCTGCCGCCCGGTCGGGTGTGCTGCGGCCTGACCTGGGTCTCGACCGGCCGGCTCGACCGGGCCCGACGGGTGATGCGCCGCACGGTACGGCGGATGGCGCCGGTGGTGGCCGCGGGGCATCCCGTCGTCGTCCTGGAACCGAGCTGCGCGGCGGCGCTCCGCACCGATCTTCCCGAACTCCTCGGCACCGGCGAGGCGGCGGCCCTGGCGGGCTCGGTGCGCACCTTCGCGCAGGTGCTGGAGGAGGCGGCGCCCGGCTGGACGCCGCCCCGCCTCGACCGGGCCGTCACCGGCCAGACCCACTGCCACCAGCACGCCGTCCTCGGTGACGCCGCCGAACGCCGGCTGCGCGCCCGCGCCGGGCTCAACGGCGGGCTGGCCTCCGGCTGTTGCGGCCTGGCCGGGAACTTCGGCTTCGAACGCGGCCACTACGAGGTCTCCGTCGCCTGCGCCGAGGACCGCCTCCTCCCCGCCGTCCGCGCCGCCCGCCCCGGTACGGCCGTCCTGGCGGACGGCTTCTCCTGCCGCACCCAGCTCGCCCAGCTCGCCGGGGTGCGGGCCCGGCACCTGGCGGAGCTGCTGTCCGACGGGCTGTGAGCGCGGGCCGCGAGAAGGTGAGCGGCCTCAGAACTCCGCGGTGTCCAAGTCGAGTCCGAAGGGCTCGGGCAGCCGCAGCGGCGTGCCGAAGGGGTGCGGTCCGTCCACCGACCGGTAGCCGAGCTCCCCCGGCTCCGCGTACAGGGTGCAGCTGCGTTCCTGCCGGTCGACGAGCAGGTACAGCGGGGCGCCGTACTCGGCGTAGCGGCGGCGTTTGACGATGCGGTCGGTGTCGCCGTTGGACTCGGAGGTGACCTCCACCACCAGCAGGGTCTGATGGGGGACGAGAGCGTCGGCTTCCGCCACGTCTTCCGGCACGACGGCCAGGTCCGGCACGTACCAGTTGCCACTGCCAGGAAGGTCCAGGTTCCCCGAGCCTGAGAGGCAGCCCATCTTCTGCACGACGGGATCGATCTGCCGACGGATCAGGGCCGCGGCCTTCTCATGCCCCCACGTAGGTGGCACCACTTGCTGGATGACCCCCTCGACGATCTGCACCCGGTCCCCTCCGTGGTGCCGGATCGCGTACTTGAGCGCGGTTTCCGGATCGTCCGGCGCGTACGAGCCGGCGGCCGCCCGAGGCGCCCAGTGGGGCTGTGAGCTCATCGGTCCTCCAGGGGGCTCCGTGCACGCGACTGACGACACCTCCGATTCTCACGCAACCGCCGCCCACCCGGGTCACCCCGATCGCACATTCACTCGAAACGATGAAGCGCCTCCGGTCGCCGACACCGAGGTCACGGCACCAGCACGAGCCTCCCCCGCAGTCCGCCCTCCGCGAGGCGGGCGTGGGCCTTGGCGACCTCGGCCAGGCATGGGTCTCGGCCACGCGCGTGGTGAGCACGCCCCCGTCCACCAGGGCCACGAGCTCCGCGAGGCGCTCCCCGTCCGGGTGGACCTGGACAGCGGCGACGCGGACGCCGCGCCCGGCGGCGGGCACAGCCTCGGGCCGGGCTGTGACGTAGGCGCCGCCGTCCCGTGCCGCGGCCAGGGCGGGGGCGCCGAGCGCCACCGCGTCGAGAGCGGCGTCGGCCCGGAACGCCGTCCAGGGACGACACGGCCTCGTCGGCGCCCGGTTCCCGCAAAGCAGCGGCGCGTCGGCGGGGCGGGCCAGGGCGACGACGCGCAGCCCCGCGTGGCGGGCCAGCTGGACGGCGTAGCCCCGGACCCCCGCGCACCCTGGAGCGGGACGGCCTGGTGACGCGGACCCTCACACCGTCCGTCCCCGTGCGGGTGGACTACGCGCTGACGCCGCCGGGCGCGAGCCTGGCCACGCTGTTCTCGGCCGTGAAGGAGTGGGCGAAGGAGCACATCGAGGAGGTCGTCGAGGCCCGCGAGCGCTACGACACGGAGGCGGGCGCCGTGGCGGCGGCCGTGGCGGCGGCCGTGGCGGCGGCCGTGGCGGCGGCCGGGGCGCAGTCGCCCTGAGCCGGCGCCGGGCCCCCGGTTTCACCGATCCCCTGTGCCGTTCATCCGTTTTCCGGCATTCTGTTGAGCCATAATCGGCCATTTCGGCCGGGTTACGGCAATGGGGGGACGTCATGCCCGACGGAGAGCGGGGCACGCTCGGCCGGCTCGTGAGAGCGCTCAGCCTGGTGACGCTGGTGACCGTCTATGTCGCGAGCCTGCTGATCACCTACCGCCAGCTGCACGCCAAACCCGTGCTGCAGGAGGTCATCGGGGCACCGGACTGGACCCGCGCGGTGCTGGTCATGGGCCTGGTCATCGGCGGCGGGCTGGGCACGGCCGCGGCGATCGTCGACGACCGCCGCGAGCTGCCCTCCTGGTTCCTGACCGCCGTGGGCGTGGCGGGCGCGCTGGCCTGGAGCCTGTGGGCCTCGTCGAGCCTGGGCGAGGACTACGTCCACATGCTCTTCGCGGCCACCGCCCCGGTCACCGGCATGCTCGTGTGGGCCGAGCTGATGCGGCAGTTCCGCAACCAGCGCCGCCTCGCCGTCGCCTGACCGCCCGGGCGGGCGCCCGGGCCGGGGCCGGGCTCAGGCGGCCACCGACTCCGACTCCCGCGGGACGAACTCGATCAGCTTGTGGTCCTTGCCGCGGTGCAGGTCGATCTTGAGCCGCAGCCCGCCCAGCCGCGCCAGGACGAGTCCGACGCAGGCCGCCGCCGCGGCGGCGACCAGGCCGCCGGCCAGGAAGCCGGTCCTGGCCCCGAAGACGTCGGTGATCCAGCCGACGAGCGGTCCGCCCAGCGGCGTGCCGCCCACGAAGACCATCATGAACAGGCTCATGACGCGGCCCCGCATGGCGGGGTCGGTGGCCAGCTGCACGCTGGCGTTGGCGGTGGTGTTGAAGGTCAGCCCGAAGATGCCGATCGGCAGCATGAGCACCAGGAAGATCCAGTACGTCGGCGCCAGCGCGGCCACGACCTCCAGCAGGCCGAACCCCAGCGCCGCGCCGACCAGCAGCCGCAGCCGGCTGCTTCCGCGCCGCGCCGCCAGCAGCGCGCCGACCACGGAGCCGACCGCGAGGAGCGAGTTGAACAGGCCGTACATGCCGGCGTCGCCGTGGAAGACGTCGTCGGCGAAGGCGGTGAGCCAGATCGGGAAGTTGTACGCGAAGGTGCCGATGAAGCCGACCAGGACGATGGGCCAGATCAGCTCGGGCCGCCCGGCGACGTAGCGCAGCCCCTCGCGCAGCTGCCCCTTGCCGCGCGGCGCGGTGGGCACCTTGTACAGCTGGGAACCGCGCATGAGCAGCAGCCCGGCGAGCGGCGCCAGGAAGGACAGGCCGTTGAAGAGGAACGCCCAGCCGCTGCCGACCGCGGTGATCAGCGCGCCCGCGACGGCGGGGCCGACGAGGCGGGCGCTCTGGAAGTTGGCGGAGTTCAGCGAGACCGCGTTGCGGACGTCGGCCGGGCCGACCATCTCGACGACGAAGGCCTGGCGGGCGGGGTTGTCCACGACGGTGACCATGCCGACGGCGAAGGCCATGGCGTACACGTGCCAGACCTGCACGGCGCCGCTGAGGGTCAGCGCGGCGAGGCCGAGGCCCAGCAGGCCCATGAGGGCCTGGGTGGCCACCAGGATGCGGCGCTTGGGGTAGCGGTCGGCGAGGACGCCGCCGTAGAGCCCGAAGAGGAGCATGGGCAGGAACTGCAGCGCGGTCGTGATGCCGACGGCGAAGGAGGACCCGGTGAGGCTCAGCACCAGCCAGTCCTGCGCGATGCGGGACATCCAGGTGCCGGTGTTGGAGACGATCGCGCCGCCGGCGAAGAGCCGGTAGTTGCGGTTGCGGAGCGAGCTGAACATGCCCCCGGGCGCCGGCGGCGCGGCGGGACGTGCTGCACCGGGAGTCCCGGGCGCTCCCGGGGTTCCGGCCGCTCCCGCGGCGGCGTCGGCGCCCGCCGCGGTGGGCAGGTCGGCCGGGTCGGCGGTGTCGGCCGGTCCGGCCCGCTCAGGGGTGTTCGGTTCGGGTGCGGCTTCTGATGCGGCTGCCGAACTCAATCCGGTCTCGCCTCCTCGTCATCGGTTCCTTGCGTCGGCGTGAGCGAGCTTCTCCAGGACGGGCGCCGCCTCCCTGAGCACGGCGCGTTCCTCCTCCGAGAGGGTGGCCATGAGTTCGGCCAGGAACGCGTTGCGACGCGCCCGGCTCTCCTCGAGCATCGTCTCCGCCTGCTCGGTCTGCCGGACGACGACCTGGCGGCGGTCGTCCGGGTGCGGGTCCCGGTGCACCAGGCCCTTGGACTCGAGCATGGCCACGATCCGCGTCATGGACGGCGGCTGTACGTGCTCCTTGCGGGCCAGCTCACCGGGGGTGGCGGAGCCGCAGCGCGCGAGGGTGCCCAGCACGGACATCTCCGTCGGGCTCAGCGACTCGTCGACCCGCTGGTGGCGCAGTCTGCGGGAGAGCCGCATCACGGCACCGCGCAGCGTGTTCACCGCTGTGCGGTCGTCCTCGGACAGTTCGGTCACGTTCATTAGACTAGCTCATTACTTACGCTAAATAAAAATTGCCGGAGCGGTGCCGCGTCCAAACACATTCGTCAAGGAAGTCACCCATCCGGGTGAGTTCCGCCCCGAAAACGACGCATGCTCCACGGGGCCCGCCGGACCCTTGGGCCATGGCTTCGAGAGTGCTCAGCATGCGCATAGACGGGGACCTGCTGGACCGTCTCCAGGCTCACGCCGCGAAACGCGGGATGAGCGTCCAGGACTACATCGTCCGGACGCTCATCCGCGATGACTTCGACGAGCGGCTGAAGGCCTCCGTCGACGAGACCGAGCAGTTCTACACGGCCGGCTACGTCAGCCCCAGCGCCGGCATCAGGTAGTAGAAGGCGAAGACCGCCGACACCGCGTAGAGGGCGGGCGGCACCTCACGGCCGCGCCCCGCCACCAGCCGCAGCACGCAGAAGGTGATGAACCCGATGCCGATCCCGTTGGTGATCGAGTAGGTGAACGGCATCAGCAGCATCGTCAGGAACGCCGGGATCGCGATCGTGTGGTCGCTCCAGTCGATCTCCCGGACGCTGCCAGCCATGATCAGGAAGCCCACCGCGACCAGCGCGGGAGTGGCCGCCTGCGCCGGGACCATCGTGGCCAGCGGCGCGAAGAACAGGGCGACGACGAAGAGCAGCCCGGTGGCGATCGAGGCGAGGCCGGTGCGCGCCCCCTCGCCGGCGCCGGCGGTGGACTCCGCGTAGCAGGTGTTGGCCGAGCAGGAGGCGAAGCCGCCCGCCGCGGTCGCGACGCCGTCGACCATCAGGACCCGGCTCATCCCGGGCAGGTCGCCCTTGGAGTCCAGCAGGTGCGCCTCGTCGCTGACGCCGAGGATGGTGCCCATCGCGTCGAAGAAGCAGCTCAGCAGCACCGTGAAGACGAAGAGGACGCCGGTGAGGACCCCGACCTCCCGGAAGCCGCCGAACAGGCTCACCTTGCCGATCAGCCCGAAGTCGGGGCTCGCGACCGGGTTGCCGGGCCACTGCGGGACGGTGAGGCCCCACGCGGCGCCCTTGACGTCCGCCACGGCGTCCACGACGAGCGCGAGCAGCGTCATCGCGACGATGCTGATCAGGATGGCGCCGGGCACCTTGCGGATGATCAGCCCGAGGGTCAGCAGCACACCGAGGATGAAGATCAGCACCGGCCAGCCGGTCAGATGGCCGCCAGCGCCCAGCTGCAGCGGGACGGTGGTGTGCGCGGCGTCCGGGATGCGGGTCACGAAGCCGGAGTCGACCAGGCCGATCAGCACGATGAACAGGCCGATGCCGATGGCGATCGCCTTGCGCAGACCGAGCGGCACCGCGCTCATCACCCGCTCCCGCAGGCCCGTGGCGACCAGCACCATGATCGCGAGACCGGCGAGGACCACCATGCCCATCGCGTCCGGCCAGCTCATCTTGGGCGCGAGCTGGAGCGCGACGATGCTGTTCACGCCGAGGCCCGCGGCGAGCGCGATCGGCACGTTGCCGATGACGCCCATGAGCAGGGTGGTGAAGGCGGCGGTCACGACGGTGGCGGTGACCAGCTGGCCGCCGTCGAGGTGGTGGCCGTACTTGTCCACGCCCGAGCTGAGGATGATCGGGTTCAGGACGATGATGTAGGCCATCGCGAAGAAGGTGGCCAGACCACCGCGGATCTCCCGGGGGATCGAGGACCCCCGCTCGGTGATCCGGAAGAACCGGTCGAGCGCGCCGTGGGCGGCCGCCGGGGGCGGGGTCGGGGAGCTGGGCACGACCTTGGCGGTGGTCGACGGGGACATGCGGGTCCTTGCGTGGGGGGGAGCTTTTGGATGTTCCTACGACTGAAACCGGCCAGTCTCGGACTGTTTCAGTATGAACATATGAGCACGGCGAACGCTATCTCCGCGCGTAGACCCTTCTGGGGCACTGGGTACGCTGTGCGCTATGAGCAGCAGCAGCCCCGAGAAGGGGACGACCGGGTTGCGTGAGGCACCGGAGCCACTGGAGGCGAACGACGTCGCGACCGTCACCGTCGGGACGGTCGTCTGGTTCGCGCTCTTCCTCGTCCAGCTCCCCTTCTACGGCTGGTACTCCGACCACGGCCACACCTGGTGGATCTGGACCTGCCTCGCCGGCGGCGGCCTCGGGCTCGTCGGCCTCTGGTACGTGCGCGCCCGCCGGGACGCCATAGCGCGGGCCCGCGCCGCGGAGGACGCCGGACAGGACTGAGCCGGGACCCGCACGTCCGGGCACCGCCGTGCTCCGCGTCGGGGTTCGGCTTCCGGGCCCGTCCGCACGGGCCCTCCCCGGCGGCTACGCCCCCGGTCGTACAGCGCCCCGGAGATGTCCCCGAGAGCGGCCCCTCACCGCGCCGCGGGCGCCGCCCCCCACGTACCGTCGAAGCCATGACGGAACGTACGCAGCGGGAGGCGGCCGGGACGCGACCGGCGACGCCCGGCGGGCTGACCGCTGCCGAGGTGGCGGAGCGGGTCGCGCGGGGCGAGGTCAACGACGTCCCGGTGCGCTCCTCCCGCTCGCTGGCCGAGATCGTCCGCTCGAACGTCTTCACCCGCTTCAACGCGATCATCGGGGTGCTCTTCCTGATCATCCTGGTGGTCGGCCCGATTCAGGACGGCCTGTTCGGCTTCGTCATCATCGCCAACACCGGCATCGGCATCTTCCAGGAGTGGCGCGCCAAGAAGACCCTGGACGGACTCGCCGTGATCGGGGAGGCGAAACCCGCCGTCCGCCGGGACGGGGTCGCCACCCGGGTCTCCACCTCCGAGATCGTCCTCGGCGACCTCATCGAACTCGGGCCGGGCGACAAGGTGGTGGTCGACGGCGAGGTGACCGAGGCCGACAGCCTGGAGGTCGACGAGTCACTGCTCACCGGCGAGGCCGACCCGGTCGTCAAGCGCCCCGGCGACCCCGTGATGTCCGGCAGCTTCGTCGTCGCGGGCGGCGGGGCCTTCACCGCGACCAAGGTCGGCCGGGAGGCCTACGCCGCGCAACTCGCCGAGGAGGCGAGCCGCTTCACCCTCGTCCACTCCGAACTGCGCAGCGGCATCAGCCAGATCCTCAAGTACGTCACGTGGATGATGGTCCCCACCGCGATCGGCCTGATCGTCAGCCAGCTCGTGCTGGAGGACAACGACTGGCGCGAGGCGGTCCGCCGCATGGTCGGCGGGATCGTGCCGATGGTGCCCGAGGGACTGGTCCTGCTCACCTCGGTGGCCTTCGCCATCGGTGTGGTCCGGCTGGGCCGCAAGCAGTGCCTGGTCCAGGAGCTGCCCGCGATCGAGGGGCTGGCCCGGGTGGACGTGGTGTGCCTGGACAAGACCGGCACGCTCACCGAGGGCGGGATGGACGTCGCCGAGCTGCGGATGCTGGACGGCGTGGCGGAGCCCTACGTACGGCAGGTGCTCGGCGCGGTCAGCTCCGCCGACCCTCGTCCCAACCCCACGCTGGCCGCCGTGGCCGCGGCCTTCCCCGCCCCGGACGACGGCTGGCACGTCACGGACGCGCTGCCCTTCTCCTCCGCCCGCAAGTACAGCGGCGCCGCGTTCACCGAACCGGGCGGGGAGCGCAGCACCTGGCTGCTCGGCGCCCCCGACGTGCTGCTCCCCTCCGGCGACCGGGCGCTCGGCGAGGTCGACGGCCTCAACGCCCAGGGTCTGCGGGTGCTGCTGCTCGCCCGGGCGGGGACGGACCTGGGCGACCCGGCGGTGGGCACCTCGGCCGCCCCTGCCGCGCTGGTCGTCCTGGAGCAGCGGCTGCGCCCCGACGCCGCCGACACCCTGCGCTACTTCGCCGAGCAGAACGTGCACGCCAAGGTCATCTCCGGCGACAACGCGGTCTCCGTCGGCGCCGTCGCCGGCAAACTGGGGCTGCCCGGCGCCGAGCGGACGGTCGACGCCCGCAGGCTGCCGGCCGAGCCCGCTCGGATGGCGGCCGAACTCGACCGGGGCACGGTCTTCGGGCGCGTCACCCCGCAGCAGAAGCGGGAGATGGTGGGCGCGCTCCAGTCCGGCGGCCACACCGTGGCGATGACCGGGGACGGCGTCAACGACGTGCTCGCCCTCAAGGACGCGGACATCGGCGTCGCCATGGGCTCGGGCTCCGAGGCGACCCGGGCGGTGGCGCAGATCGTGCTGCTCGACAACAGCTTCTCGGCGCTGCCCTCGGTCGTGGCCGAGGGCCGCCGCGTCATCGGCAACATCACACGCGTGGCGACGCTCTTCCTCACCAAGACCGTCTACTCGGTGCTGCTCGCCCTGCTGGTGATCATCTGGCACGCGCCCTACCCGTTCCTCCCGAGGCACCTGACGCTGCTGTCCACGCTGACCATCGGCGTCCCCGCCTTCTTCCTCGCCCTGGCCCCCAACAAGGAGCGCGCCCAGCCGCACTTCGTGCGCCGGGTCATGCGCTACTCCCTGCCCGCCGGGGTGATCGCGGGCGTCGCCACCTTCGTGACGTATATCCTCGCCCGCCACCACTACCGCGGCGCCGGGGCGCTGGAGGCGGAGACCAGCGCCGCGACGCTGACCCTCTTCCTCGTCGCGATGTGGGTGCTGGCACTCGTCGCGCGCCCCTACACCTGGGGGCGGATCGGCCTGGTCCTCGCCATGGCCGCGGGCTTCCTGGTCGTCCTGGTCACCCCGTGGCTGCAGGAGTTCTTCGCCCTCCGTCTGGTCGGCACCCGGGGCCCCTGGACGGCCGTCGCCGTGGCGGCGGCCGCCTCGGTCCTGCTGGAGCTGGTCTGGCGCCGCGTCCGCCGCACGGACGACGGGGCCGCCGCGCCGGACGAGCACGAGGCGCCGGGACCCCGCTGAGGGGTCCCGGCGCCTCGTGGTGCCGCGGCGGGGCTACTTCACGTCGACGAAGTCGGCCGTGCTGACCGCCTTGCCGGTCGTCGAGGTGCCGAGGAAGTTGTAGCGCCAGTAACCGTCGGTGGACGCCTTGACGGTCGTCTTCAGGGCACCGGTGCTGCTGGACTTGACGGTCTTGACCGTCTTGTAGGTGCTGGTGCCCTTCTTGCGGAACTGCAGCTGCACGGACTGGCTCGTGTAGCCGGCGTACTTGGACGTCGCCCAGTTGGCCCGCGTGAGCTTGCCCGTGACGGTGATGGTCTTGCCCTTCTTCACCGGCTCCGGCGAGGCGTTGACCGTGACCCTGGCGTTGCGCTTCACCTTCGTGGTGGTGACCGCGTTCTCGAGGACCCCGTCCTCGTCCTTGGCCAGGGCGCCGACGGCCACCTTCCAGGTGCCGGCCAGCTCGTTCTTCCAGAGGTCGACCACCGGGTCGAACGTGAAGGTCAGCTTGCAGGTCGAGACCGCGGGAGAAGTGGAGGAGACGGAGCACTTGGCCCGGTCCTCGTTCTGCACCACCCCGCCGTCCACGGTCCCGGGGGTCTCCAGGTCGGTGCCGTGCCAGAGGACGGCGAACACGTCGTCGATGCCGGACGGGTCGGTGGCGGTCACCGCGACGGTGACGGTCTTCGTGGCGGTCGTCCCGAGGACGATCTCGTTGCCGCCGTTGACGACGACCTTGGTGATCCTGGTATCCCCCACGACCTCGTCCGCCGCCGCCTTGGCGGCGAAGGTCCGCAGGTCGGAGGCGCCCGGCTTGCCGGAGGCCTGCGCGGCCGGGACGGCCGGCGAGGCGAGGGCCAGGGCGCCGGAAACGGCCGCCACAATGGCGCGAATACGCATGCGTGAGAACCCCCAGAAGAAGCGACGCCCGTCGTACTCCCCCTGACGCGGCGTCTCAAATGGTGAGAGAGAACATACGCGCGAACCGCTGTTCCATGAACACCTTTTCTCCACATGTCCCGGTGTGACGACGGACACTCCGGTCCCTGCCGGCTCAGTCGAACCAGCGGTCCCGGGCCAGCTCCTCCGTGCGCGTCGGGTCCTCCAGGAGCGCGGCCACCTCGAAGCGGCGCTGCCAGGCGCCGGCCGCCCACGCCAGACCGGCGGCGACGCCTTCCAGCGTTGCGGCGTGCAAGGTGCCTTCGGTCCACCGCCAGTCGAGCTCGACGGTGCTGCCGTCGGGGGCCCTGACCAGCAGTTCCTCGTGCTCGACATAGGAGACGGGGACGCCCGGCAGCAGCTCGCGGACCGCGTCCGCGACGTCGTGCGGCTCCCCCTCCGAGACGACCGGGGCGTCGAAGGCCTCGCTGAGCCGGCGCACCTGGAACAGCTCCGCCAGCGCGGCGGCGCGGACCGGCGGCACCGGGAGCAGCGGCACGCCCGCGGTGAGCGGGAGCAGGTCGGGCGCGTCCGCGACGAGGGCGTCCCCGGCGTCCGCCACCCGCGGCTCGCGCCCGTCGACGACGGCCCGCAGCTCCTCGGGGAGGGTGACCTGCTCGGGGTCGAGGGTGGCCAGCTCGGAGTAGAGCCGGTGCAGCTGGGCCGGGGTGACGGCGGAGTCCGGGTCGGCGAGACGGGCGAGCAGTTCGGCGCCGCCGCCCGGCTCGTCCAGCAGGGCGGCGGCGGACGTGCGCACGCCCAGGGCACGCAGCACCTGGTCGTCCACGGCCCCGGCCTCGGCGTCCTCGTACAGCCCGGCGAGCAGCGGGTCGCCGCCGGCGGCGCGCAGGCCGACCGGGCGGCGGCCGTCGAGCACCGGGTGGTCGCGCAGCCACCAGGCGGTGTAGGGCCGCACGGACTCCGTGCGGCCGTCCGGCAGCAGGACCCGCACCGGCTGCGTGACCGCGTCGCGCAGCGGCGGCACGGAGATCATGGCCAGCGCCTGCGGCCACGCGTCGTCGTCGACGAGGTCGAGGTCGCGCACGGCGACGATCTCGGTGGCGACCGGCGGCACGTCGGTGTCCGGCAGCTGGTCGAGGACGTCCTCGCACCAGACGTCGACAGCGTCGAGCAGCCCGGCGTCGTCCGGCTCGGCCCAGTCGCCCTCGCGAGGCTCCAGCTCGTCCGGGTCGAGCACCACGTCGGTGGCCCTCACCAGGGCGAAGGTGGCCAGGACGCCCACCGCGGTCAGCGGCTGCTCGCCCCAGCGGGCGGCCAGGTCCTCGTCGACGGAGCCGAGTTCGCCCTCCCGGATGACCTGTTCGAAGGCGCTGCCCGGCAGCACCAGCTCACCGGCCGGGGCGAGCTCGCCCTCGTCGTCGGTGAGGGCCAGCGCGGCCAGCCACGGCTCGTCGCCAGGGGCGAGGTTCGCGGCGCGGACCAGGCCGAGGACGACCTCGGCCAGCTCCTCCGCGTCCAGCGCGGGCGCGTCCTCGTCCCAGACCTCGTCGGCGTCCAGGGACGCGGCGACCGCCGCGCGCACCTGCGGGGTGGTGAGGACGGCGCGCGGGGTCGCCGGGGTGGCGCCGAGCTTCTCCAGCAGCGGGTGCGCGGCCTGCGGGTCGGCCACCTTCAGGCCCAGCCGGGCCAGCTCCGAGGCGGCGGGCAGGCCGGTGCTGACCGGGGCGGCCTCCTCGGCGTAGACGCTGTCCATCTCGGGCAGCGGCAGCAGCACCTGGCGCGGGCCGACGACGGTACGCCCGTCGGCGAGGGGTACGGGCAGCCCGCTCAGCCGGTCCGGGTCGGTGCCGGCCAGCGAGTCGTACAGGCGGTGCCACCAGGCCGCGGGCCGCTCCACCCCGGCGAGCCGGTCGATCGCGTCGCCCAGCGGCAGCCGGGCCACCCCGAGGACACGCAGCTCGGGGCGGCGTTCCAGCCCGGGCGGAAGCAGCGTCGGGAAGACCTCCGCCAGCACGCCGACGGTCTCCGCGCCGGTGCCCTCGACGATCTCGGCCTCCACCGGTCGCAGCGCGGGCGGGAGTTCGTCCTCCTCACCGGTGCCCGTGAGGTCGGCGGCGCGCGGCAGGAATGCGGTGCGCGGCAGCCGTTCCAGCACGTGGCGGCGCAGTTCCGCGTCCAGCTCGCCCTTGCCGAGCGGTCCGGGCACCAGGTCCACGATGCCCGCGGTGACCGGCCGCCAGTCCGCCAGCAGCCGTACGTACAGCTCGGCCGCCCGCGCGACCAGGAAGCCGGTGAGGGCGCCGGGTGCGGCGCGGCGCCGGCTCGGGTCCAGCGGCAGCGAGGCGATGAGCAGCGCGGGCAGCCCGAGCGGCTCGTCCGTCGGCGTCGGGGCGTGTACGAAGGGCGCCGTCCGCGGCCGCTCGGGCGCGCCGTCCCGGCCCACCGGGACGGCCCAGGTCACCGACCACACCGGACGCAGCCGCTCCTCGACCGGGCGGTCGGCCAGCAGTGCCGCCTCCAGCGGACCCGCCTCGCTCAATGTGCGCCAGCGGGTGGTGCCGCTGACGCTGTCCTCGACGACGGTCAGCCCGTCCTCCTGACGGCGGGTCAGCGTCCGGACGCCCTCCGGCGTCTCCACGACCACCTCGGCCAGGCCGGGCAGGGACAGCAGCAGGGCGTCGTCGATCGCCGCGAGCAGATGCGCCGCGAGGTCCGCGGCGGCGCCGTCGCGCAGCGGCAGCACGACGCACGTGTCGTAGCCGTCCGGGGCGGTGCCCTCCGCGGGCAGCGGCAGCCGCAGCAGCGGTACGTGGCCGTCCCGGCGGCGCAGTTCGTCGGTGAGCCCGGAGGAGCGCCCCCCGGTCTCCCGCGCGAGGTCGCGGGCCTCGGCCAGCGACCAGCGGACGCCGCCGCTGCGGCTGAGGATCGCGGGCTCGTCGCTGACCGCGAGCACGGCCGAGAAGCCGACACCGAAGCGGCCGACGGCCAGGTCGCCGTCCTCGCGCTTTGCGCTGGCACGCAGCGTCGACAGGGACTCCACGCCCACGGCGTCCAGGTGTGCCCCGGTGTTCGCGGCCGCGAGCACCCCCTCGCGCAGGGTCAGCCGCAGCCGGCCGGCCACCCCGGCGCGGGTCGCCGCGTCGGCGGCGTTCTGGGCCAGTTCGACGACGAGGCGGTCGCGGTAGCCGCCGAGCGCGAGGTCCTCCTCCGCGTTGGCGTCCTCCCGGAACCGGGCGGGCGACGCGGCCCACGCGTCCAGCACGGCCCGCCGCAGCCGTGCGGTCCCGAACGGATCTGCGCCCCGGTCCATCGCGGTCCCGCTCACGTCGTCTTCTCCCTCACGCGCTGTCGCATGCCCTGTGCGAGTGACGCTACCGCGTGCGCCCCCGGCCGGTCGTACCGCGCGGGCGGCACCCGGGGACGACGGGAGCACCGGCACCGGACCGGCGCCCCGGGGGACGGCGGCAGCCCGGACCCACGGGCCGCCCCCACCGCGAGCCCGGCCGCACGGCACCGGTCAGCCCCGGCCAGGCGGCCCCAGCGGCCGGTGCCCGCAGGGGCCGCGCCCGGGCTCGGCCATGGGCGCAGCCCGCGGCGCGGCGCGTGGCAACCGGACAACCGGAGAACCGGAGAACCGCCACCGCGGGCGCGGCCCAGCCGCCGTCAGGCGTCAGCTGTGGCCGAGTTCCTCGGCCGGCGTGGTGTCCTCGACGGAGCCGTGGCGGTCGGGGTGGAGGGGGAGCGGCTCGACCGCGGTCTCGTCCAGGACGGGCGGGGCCGGGCGCGGGGTCTTCGGCATGACCGCGGCCTCGGAGTGCGCGCCGCACCCGTAGGCGAGGGAGACGACGCGCCCGTCGGCCGGGGAGAACTCGTTCGCGCACACGCCGAAGGCCTGCCGCAGGGAGCCCGCGATGGGGACGAGGAAGCCGCAGGAGACGCACTGGGCGGGGGCGGCCTGGGCCATGGGGGCCTTGGGGCCGTACTCGTCCTCCCAGCGGTCCGCGGCGACGTGCAGCCCGTAGCGGGACAGCACGCGCGGCCGCGCCATGCCGATCTCCTCCGCGACGGCGGCGATCGTGCCGACCGTGGGCGCCATCGGCAGGGTCGCCGGGGGGCCGCCGGAGACGTCGGCGTCCTCGGCCTCGACCAGCTCGGCCATCTCCTCGGAGACCGGCGAGTTCGGCGGCGGGACGTCCTCACCGGAGAAGCCGCTCTCCAGGCGCAGGTCCTCCGCCTCGGTGGGCAGCAGGTCGCCGGGGCCGAGGTCGCCGGGGCGCAGGCGCTCGCTCCACGGCACCCATTCGGGAGCGAGAACGGCCTCGGGCCCGGGCACCAGGACCGTCTCGTCCAGGGTGATCGCCTTGGCGCGGGAGGCGCGCGTCAGCGTGACCGCCCAGCGCCAGCCCCGGTAGCCGGCCTCGCGGCAGTCGAACAGGTGCGTCACGACACGGTCGGCCTCGGCGACCGCGCCGAGGTGCTCGCCGACCGCTTTCTCGCCGAAGGCCTCGACGGCGGCTTCAAGGGCGAGGTCGACCGCCTCGGCGCACAGGCGGTCAGGGGTACGGCTTCGCATCGCAGCACTCACAAGAATCGATTCTCTCCTACGCCGTCTTACGCGTGCGCCGCCGAGGGTCGGGCGGGGCGGTGGCGGAGCGGACCGGAGGACCGCTTCAAACGCTGCCTGCCCGTACGTCCACGGGCGCACCTGATGACTCCATTCTGCGCGATCGCACGCTATCGGTGCGCGCCCCGTTCGGAAAGCCGCCCGGTAGGGCAGACTGGCGAGCGTGGCACGCACAGTGACGTCCGGCCCGGGACCGGTTCGCAGGGCGGGGAACGCCGTCGCGCGTGCCACGCAGCGTACGTCGTCCGCCGTGGTGCGCCGCGTGCGGCGTCACACGCATTCGGGCGGGGCGGGCGAGTCGGGCCTCGCGAAGCTCATCGAGCTGCACGCGGTGAACTCGGCGGGCGACATGCTGATCACCGTCGCGCTCGCCAGCACGATCTTCTTCTCCGTGCCGACCGGCGAGGCGCGCGGCCGCGTGGCGCTCTACCTGATCGTCACGATGGCACCGTTCGCGCTGCTGGCCCCGGTGGTCGGACCGCTGCTGGACCGCATCCCGCACGGGCGGCGCGCCGCGATGGCGATGTCGATGCTGGCCCGGGCGATCCTGGCCTGGACGATGGCCGGGGTGGTGTCGACCGCCGGACTGGAGCTGTATCCGGCGGCCTTGGGCGTGCTCGTGGCGTCGAAGGCGTACGGCGTGGTGCGCAGCGCGGTGGTGCCGCGGCTGCTGCCGGCGCGTACGACGCTGGTGAAGGCGAACTCCCGGGTGAGCCTGACCGGCCTGCTGGCCACGGCCGTGGCGGCGCCGATCGGCGGGCTGCTCCATCTGATCGGGCCGGGCGTGCCGCTGTACGGGGCCTTCGCCGTCTTCGTCTGCGGGACGCTGCTCTCCTTCTCGCTCCCGCACAAGGTGGACTCCGCCAAGGGCGAGGCACGCGCCGAGCTGAGCGCGGGCGAGGACGTCGAGCCGCACCGCGTGGGCCGGCAGTGGCGGGAGAAGCGGCCCGGGCTGCGGAGCGTCGGCGGTCCGGTGCTGCACGCCCTGCAGGCCAACGCGTCGCTGCGGGCCCTGTCGGGGTTCCTGACGCTCTTCCTCGCGTTCCTGCTGCGCGAGCATCCGCTGGGCGGCCTGTCGGGGCCCGTGTCGCTGGGCCTGGTCGCCGTCGCGGCGGGCACCGGCAACGCCTTCGGCACCGCGCTGGGCTCCTGGCTGCGCGCCCGCGGGCCCGAGCGGATCATCATCAGCGCGCTGGCGGCCGCCCTGGCGGCGACGTGCCTGGCCGCGGCCTGGTACGGGGTGCCGACCATCGCCGTCGTCGCGGCCGCGGCGGGCATCGCGCAGGCGCTGGGCAAGCTCTCGCTGGACGCCCTCATCCAGCGCGACGTGCCGGAGGAGGTGCGCACCTCGGCGTTCGCCCGCTCGGAGACCGCCCTCCAGATGGCCTGGGTGATCGGCGGCGCCATCGGCATCGTCCTGCCGCTCAACGGCACGCTGGGGATGGCGGTGGCGGCGGCCCTGGTGGCGCTCGGCGTCGCCTTCTCGGCCCGCGGCCTGATGACGGGCGCCCGGGGACGGGCGGCACGTCCTCGCGCGGTGTGAGCGGGGTGGGCCGGGGGACACGAGCGGGCCCCCCGCGTAGCGGGAGCGCGACCGCCCGGTAGCCTCACCTTCATGAGCAATCGCCGCCGTGCCGCCGCCCTCGGTGCCGTGTCCCTCGGGCTGATCGCCCTCTCCGCCTGCGAGAAGCCGACCCCCCTGGCGACCGTCACCGTCGGCGACAGGACCGTGACCACCGAGGCCACCAGCAAGTGCTACCTCGACGGGAAGAAGCTGACGGAGCAGGCCTTCCTGTCCTGCCTGCAGGGCAAGCCCGAGAAGACCATCACGGTCCGGCCCGGTGACAAGGTGCGGATCGGCGTCGACCCCGCGATCGCCGAGAAGGGCTGGGTCGTGGCCGCCGGCACCTCCGGCAAGTCGGGGCTGCTGAAGGACACCACCTACCGCTCCTTCGACGCCGAGACGCTGCTCGCCGACGCGCAGTCCGGTGCCGCGGCCAGCGAGGTCACCCTCAACATCATCGAGACCGGCAAGGCCCAGGACTACCTCGGCGTCTGGCAGTTCAAGCTGAAGACGGCGGACTGAACCGCCCGCGAACGACGGACATGACGCCCCGCCTCCTCGTCGTCACCGCCGTCCCGGCGGAACGCGACGCGGTCGTCCGCGGCCTCGGCGGCACGGCCGCCGAGACACCCGTACCCGGTGGCCGTGTCCTGCTGCGCACCGCGCTCGCGGACGTGCTGGCCGCGGGGGTCGGACCGGCGGCGGCCGCGGCCGGCACCGCGGCCGCGCTCACCGCGGCCGAGTACCGGCTGGTCGTCTCGGCCGGGATCGCCGGCGGCTTCCAGCCCGGTGCGCCGGTGGGTTCGGTGGTCGTCGCCGACGTCGTCGTGGCGGCCGACCTGGGCGCGGAGGGCCCGGGGGGCTTCCTCCCGGTCGCCGAGCTGGGCTTCGGCACCTCCGAGCACCGTCCGCCCGCACCGCTGTCCCGCCGTGTCGCCGAGGCGCTCGGCGCGGCGTACGGGCCGGTCCTGACGGTGTCGACGGTGACCGGGACGGCGGTACGCGCCGCCGAGCTGACGGACCGTCATCCAGGGGTGCTGGCCGAGGCCATGGAGGGCTTCGGCGTCGCGGAGGCGGCCGCGGCACACGGGCTGCCGGTCCTGGAGGTCCGCACGGTGTCCAATCCCGTGGGTCCGCGTGACCGCGCGGCCTGGCGGATCGGGGAGGCGCTCGACGCGCTCGCCGACGCGTTCGCCCGGCTCGGGAAGCAACCCGCCGTACTCGACGTTGGAGACCGGACATGAGCCAAGAGCGCGCACTGCGGATCGCCTACTCCCCGTGCCCCAACGACACCTTCGTCTTCCACGCCTGGGCGCACGGCCTGGTCCCGGGCGCGCCGCCGATCGACGTGACGTTCGCGGACATCGACATCACCAACGGCATGGCCGAGCGCGGCGAGTTCGACGTGCTGAAGGTGTCGTACGCGGTGCTGCCCTACGTGCTCGACGAGTACGCGCTGCTGCCCGCCGGCGGCGCGCTGGGCCGCGGCTGCGGCCCGCTCGTGCTGACCAGGGACGAGGCCACGGGCAAGGGCGCCGACCTGAGCGGACGGACGGTGGCGGTGCCGAGCGAGCGCTCGACGGCGTACCTGCTGTTCCGGCTGTGGGCGGCCGCCGAAGTGCCGGGCGGTGTCGGGGAGATCGTCGTCCTGCCGTTCCACGAGATCATGCCCGCGGTGCGGGACGGCCGGGTCGACGCGGGCCTGGTGATCCACGAGGCGCGCTTCACCTACCAGGACTACGGGCTGCACAAGCTCGCGGACATGGGCGAGCACTGGGAGCGGACGACCACCCTGCCCATCCCGCTCGGCGCGATCATCGCCAAGCGCTCGCTGGGCGAGGAGCGGCTGCGCGAGCTGGCGGCCGCGGCCCGCACCTCCGTCCACATGGCCTGGGACGAGCCCGAGGTCTCGCGCGACTACGTCATGGAGCACGCGCAGGAGATGGACCCGAAGGTGGCGGACCAGCACATCGGGCTGTACGTCAACGAGTTCACCTCGGCGCTCGGCGAGGAGGGCTACGCGGCGATCCGCGGGCTGCTCACCCGGGCCGCGGCCGAGGGGCTGGTACCGCCCCTCGGACCGCACGCGCTCGATTTGTGAGCGGGTGCCCGGGCGGAGGTCAGACGTCCAGCTGGTCGGCGACGACGCGCAGCACGGAGGCGATCTTGTGGCCGTGGGCCTTGTCCGGGTAACGGCCGCGCTGCAGCGAGCGGGCGACGTCCTCCAGCAGCGTGGTGAGGTCCTGCACGATGGGCAGCAGTTCGTCGGGCTTGCGCCGCTGCGCGGCCGCCACGGACGGCGCCGGGTCCAGCAGGGTCACCGACAGCGCCTGGTCACCGCGTTGCCCGGCGACCACCCCGAACTCGACTCGCTGCCCCGGCTTCAGCGTGGCCACGCCGTCCGGCAGGACGGAGGAGTGGACGAAGACGTCACCGCCGTCGTCGCGGGAGAGGAAGCCGAAGCCCTTCTCGCTGTTGAACCACTTGACCTTGCCGGTAGGCACGTCCGACCTCGTCCTCGCTGTAGACAGAAAAAGCTCTTGGATAGCAAGACAGCGGGTCCCTTGGCAGACCCGCCGCCATAAGGCTAATGGCCCAGGGGCGTGTGACAAGACTTCGTGGTCCTACTGCTCCAGCCGGCATCCGGCCGGTGCGCAGCGACTTCCCCGGCGATCTACCCTGGTCGGGTGACCAACGAAACCCGGAAACCCGGCGATCTCCTCGTGCGCGCCGGCGCCGCCGTCTTCGTCCTCGGCGCACTCGGCACTCTGGCCACCGTGGCCCCGCTCTTCCTGGGTTCCGACCCGCTGCCGACCGCCGCCTACCTGGTGTCGATGCTCATGGGGGTCGGCTTCGCGCTGGCCCTGGCCGGGCTGCTGCGCTCCGCGCGGGCGCAGAGCCGTCAGGCGACGGCGTCTGGGTCCGGGGCGTAGGAGGCGAACCAGGCCGGGAACTCCGTCAGGTCTGCGAGCACGACGTCCGCCCCGGCGGCGCGCAGTTCGTCCGCGGCGACCGGGCCCGTGGCCACCGCCACGGACAGCGCGCCGGCCGTACGGGCCCCGACGACGTCGCCGACGTGGTCCCCGACGTAGACCGCCGCGCCGTACTCGAGCAGGGCCTCCGCCTTCGCCTCGGCCCACAGCCAGCCGCGCACCTCGTCGACCTCGATGCCCAGGTGCGTGAGGTGCAGCTTGGCGTTCGGCTCGTGCTTCGCGGTGACCACGACGGCCCGGCCGCCCGCGGCGTGCACGGCGGCGACGGCCTCGCGCGCCCCCGGCATGGCCGGGGTCGGGGCGACGGCGTACTCGGGGTACAGCGCGCGGTAGCGGTCGGCGACCGCGGGAATGTCCTCCGCGGGGAACCAGTGCGCCAGCTCCCAGTCGAGCGGCGGCCCGAGGCGGGTGACCGCGAGCGCGGCGTCGACGAAGACCCCGGTCTCCTCGCTGAGGCGCTCATACGTGGCCCGGATGCCGGGTCGTGAGTCGATCAGGGTCATGTCGAGGTCGAAACCGACCGTTATCGGGGATGTCGGCAGGGAGGCGGGCATGGCAGTCACTCTAACGAGGCGGCCGGCCGGCCCGGCTCCCCCTCCACAGCAGGAAGGCGGCGGAGGCGACCGCCGCGATCCGCACGACCGTGGGCAGCACGTCGGCTATCGCGGAGTCCAGGCCCCCCTCGGGTATCGGCTCGCCCCACCGGCCTGCGAAGCGGCCCCAGATCCAGACCAGCGCGGCCCCGGCGATCAGCCCCGGCAGGCCCAGCGCCGCGAACCGGGACGCGCGGCGGGACAGGCGGCGTGAACCGTACGCCACGGCCCAGCCCGCGAGGAGGGCGATCCAGGAGCCGAGGACGGCGCCGGCGAGCAGCAGGAGCGCGGCGGCGGTCTCCAGGAGTCCGGCCCGCCACCGCCTGCGGCGCTTGACCGCGGCCGGGGCGGCTTCCGGCCGGGCCTCGGGCTCGGGCGCGGGTTTCTCCGGACCGCCGTCGGGGGCGGCCTCCGGGTCCTCCTCGGGGGTGAGGGGGATGAGCAGGCCGCCGGTCATGCCGGGCAGCCCATCCACTTCGTCCCCTGGCCGGGGCTTCCGCGCCGGCGACGGGGACGGGGCCTGCGTGCGCTGCTCGGGCAGCCGCCACCACTCCGGCTCCGCCGGTGCGGGCGCCTCCGGGGCGCGGGGCGCGGGCACCGCGGCGGCCTCCTGCACCACCGCGTCGGGTGCGCCCAGCCGGCCCAGGATCCGCCGCACCGCGGCGGGGCTGTCGCTGCCGTGCCGCTGCCGGTCGATGTCCTGGCGCAGGCGCGCCACGAGGTCCCGCCGGCGGTCCGCCGGCAGGGCGGTCTGTGCCAGGTCCCCCACCTTGCTGAGGTAGTCCAGAACCAACCGGTCGCTCTCCTCCGCACCCATACGCCGACGCTACCGCCCTCCGGGCGTTCCCCGGTGCGGGGTTGCGGGGAGCGGCCCGGGGAGGAGGGTGGACGGCATCCGACCTGGCACACATCCGCGCACGTCAAGCGTCGGCATGGGGGGCACCTCCCTGGGCCGTGTCCGCGGGGGTGGCGTAGCCCCCGATGGCGCCGCACACCTGTGGGGTGCCGAAACGCTCCAGGCGTGTGCACCCCGGGTGGTGAGGGGGCCGGCCTTGCGTACAGGGCCTGGCCTGGGAATCCCCGCACCACGGCCGTCCTGGGGGATTGCCGGCCCACACTCCACGACCATCCGTCGAGGGTTCCCACTGGGCCGCGAGCCCTCCATGCGCAGGGGGAGGTGTGCCCCGGCATTGGGTGCGTCGGCCGAAGGCCGGTAAAGAGTGGACGGCACCGACCCACCGGAAAGGCGCACACGCACGCGCCGACGTGTCGGCATCGGGGTGGCACACCCGCCCCCGACCGTTGGGCAGCCGGGACGTCCCGGGGTACCGCACCGGTGCGGTACCGACATGGGGTCACACCCGCCCTCCCCGGCATCCACCGGCCCGACTCCGGGGAAGGGTGGACGCACCCGGCCCACCGACGGTGCACATCGGCCTGCCCACCCACGCCCGGCCGCGGCTTGGGGAAAAGCAGGACGACGCCCACGGTGGGTTGGGGGCGGGCAGGGCTAATGTGGGGGAGATGAGCACTGACGGCCCCGCGGCGGCGCCGCGCACGCTCGCGGAGGATCTGCGCGCCCGCGGCGACGACGCGCTGTCCGCACTGCTCCGGGCGCGCCCGGACCTGCTGAACCCAGTCCCGAACGACCTCTCGCAACTCGCGACCCGCGCCGGCACCCGTGCCTCCGTCGTCCGCGCCCTGGAGCGCCTGGACCGGTTCACGCTGCAGGCCGCGGAGGCCCTGGCCGTCGCACCGGACGGCGCCCCGTACGACGCGCTCGCCGCGCTGATGGGCCCGGAGGCGGCGGAGGCGCTGCCCGGGGCCGTGGCGGCGCTGCGGGCGCAGGCACTGCTGTGGGGCGGCGACGACCGGCTGCGCCTGGTGCGCACCGCGCGCGACATCCTGGCCCCGGCCGCGGGGAGTCCGTCGCCGACCGGGCTCGGGCCGACAGTGGCGGAGGCGACGTCCGGCATGTCGCCGACGCGGCTGCAGCAGATCCTCGCCGTGCTCGGGCTGCCGCCGACGCACGACCCGGTGAGCGCGGTGGGCTCGGTGACGGCGCTGTTCGCCGACCGGCCGCGGATGGCGGCGCTGCTCGACGGGGCGCCCCCGGAGGCAGGGGCGGTGCTGCGCAGGCTGACGTGGGGCCCGCCGTACGGGGAGGTGGCGGACGTGACGGTGCCGCCGCCGCCGGTTGCCTGGCTGCTGGAGCGGGGGCTGCTGCTGCCGGCCGGGGCGCGCAACGTCGTGCTCCCCCGCGAGGTGGCCCTGCATCTGCGCGAGGGCCGGGCGCACCGCGCTCCCGAGCCGGTCGCGCCGCACGTGGCGCCGAAGGAGCACGATCCACAGGTTGTGGACAGGACGGCCGCGGGCCAGGCCTTCACGGCGGTGCGCACGGTCGAGGAACTGCTGAAGCAGTGGGAGACCGGCGGTCCCGCGGTGCTGCGCGCGGGCGGGCTGAGCGTGCGGGACCTGAAGCGGGTGGCCACGGCGCTGGACGTGCCGGAGCCGCTGGCCGCGTTCTGGCTCGAGGTGGCGTACGCCGCCGGCCTGGTCGCCGCGGACGGGGAGGTGGACGAGGCCTACGCGCCGACCCCCGCGGCCGACGGGTGGCTGTCGCTGCCCGCCGAGGACCGGTGGGCGGCCCTGGCCACGGCGTGGCTGGCCGCGACCCGCGTGCCGGGTGTCGTCGGCACGCGGGACGTGAAGGGCCGCGCGCTGGCCGCGCTCGGCCCCGACCTGGACCGTTCGCTCGCCCCCGAGGTGCGCCGGCGGACGCTGGAGCTGCTGGCCGGGCTCCCCGAGGGCGCCTCGGCGGACCAGGACGCGCTGCTGGTCCGGCTGCGCTGGGAGCGCCCGCTGCGGGGCGGCGCCGCGATGGACCCGCTCCGCGCCGACCTGGTGCGCTGGACGGTCACGGAGGCGGAGCTGCTGGGGATCACCGGCCGCGGCGCGCTGTCCGCGCACGGCCGCGCGCTGCTGCGCCGCTCCGGGGACGCGGCGGCCGCGCTGCTCGGGCCGCTGCTGCCCGAGCCGCTGGACCATGTGCTGCTCCAGGCCGACCTGACGGCGGTCGCGCCGGGCCCGCTGCAGCCGCACCTCGCCGAGACCCTGCACGTGCTGGCCGACGTGGAGTCCAAGGGCGGCGCGACCGTGTTCCGCTTCACCCAGGGGTCGGTGCGCCGGGCGCTGGACGCCGGGCGGACCGCCGCCGACCTGCACGCCTTCCTCGCGGCGCATTCCCGCACTCCCGTGCCGCAGCCGCTGAGCTACCTCGTGGACGACGTCGCCCGCCGGCACGGCCGGCTGCGCGTGGGCGCGGCCTCGGCGTACGTGCGCTGCGACGACGACGCGCTGCTGAGCGAGATCCTGGCCGACCGCCGGACGGCCGGCCTCGGGCTGCGCCGCCTCGCGCCGACAGTGCTGGCGGCGCAGAGCGACCCGGCGACCCTGCTGGAGCGGCTGCGCGCGCTGGGCCACGCGCCGGCGGCCGAGTCCGCCGAGGGCGACGTGCTGATCACCCGGGCGGACGCCCGGCGGACCCCGCCGCGCAGCGCGCCGGTGCCCGTGGTGGACGGGCCGCCGGTCCCGGACGGGACCCTGCTCGGGGCGGCGGTGAAGGCGATCCGTGCCGGTGACCGCGCCTCGACCGCGGTCCGCCGGGAGCCCGCGGACCGGCCCGGCGGGGGCGGTGGCAACGGCGACGGCCGGCTTCCGCGCACGGCGGCGGCCGAGACCCTGGCGACGATGCAGGCGGCGGTGCTGACCGGCGAGTCCGTGTGGATCGGCTACGTCAACGCGGAGGGTGCGGCGAGCCAGCGCGTGATCGGCCCGATGCGGGTGGAGGGCGGTTTCGTCACCGCGTACGACCACACCGCCGACGAGGTCCGCACCTTCGCGCTGCACCGGATAACCGGTGTCGCCGAGCTCGCCGACGACCTGGCCTGACCCTCCCGGGGGCGGTCGCGAGGCGGCCGCGGGGCCGCTCCCCGGTATCGATCCCGGGGAGCGGGGCGTTTCCCTTCCGGGATGCGGGACCATGGATAGTTCAGCCCGGCCCCCTTCCCGGTCCCGGCCCGCCCCTTTCGCGGAGGTTTGTGTGTCCTGCCTGATCGTCCAGAGCGACAAGACCCTGCTCCTGGAGGTCGACCACGAGCTCGCCGACGAGTGCCGGCGGGCCATCGCCCCCTTCGCGGAACTGGAGCGGGCGCCCGAGCACATCCACACCTACCGGATCACCCCGCTCGGGCTGTGGAACGCCCGCGCCGCCGGGCACGACGCGGAGCAGGTCGTGGACTCGCTCGTGCAGTACTCCCGCTACCCGGTGCCGCACGCGCTGCTGGTGGACGTCGCCGAGACGATGGCCCGCTACGGCCGGCTGACGCTGAGCAAGCACCCGGCGCACGGCCTGGTGCTGACCACCACGGACCGTCCGGTGCTGGAGGAGATCCTCCGCTCGAAGAAGGTCGCGCCGCTGGTGGGGGCCCGGCTCGACCCCGACACGGTGGTCGTCCACCCCTCCGAGCGCGGCCAGATCAAGCAGGTGCTGCTGAAGCTGGGCTGGCCGGCGGAGGACCTGGCCGGTTACGTGGACGGCGAGGCGCACCCGATCGAGCTGGCCCAGAACGGCTGGAAGCTGCGCCCCTACCAGGAGCAGGCGGTGGAGGGCTTCTGGCACGGCGGCTCGGGCGTGGTCGTGCTGCCCTGCGGCGCCGGCAAGACGCTGGTGGGCGCGGGCGCGATGGCGCAGGCGAAGGCGACGACGCTGATCCTGGTGACGAACACGGTCTCCGCCCGGCAGTGGAAGCACGAGCTGGTCAAGCGGACCTCGCTGACCGAGGACGAGATCGGCGAGTACAGCGGCACCCGCAAGGAGATCCGTCCGGTCACCATCGCCACGTACCAGGTGCTGACGACCAAGCGGAAGGGCGTCTACTCGCACCTGGAGCTGTTCGACTCCCGCGACTGGGGCCTGATCGTCTACGACGAGGTCCACCTGCTGCCGGCGCCGGTCTTCAAGTTCACCGCGGACCTGCAGGCACGTCGCCGGCTCGGTCTGACGGCGACGCTGGTGCGCGAGGACGGCCGCGAGTCGGACGTCTTCTCGCTGATCGGGCCCAAGCGCTTCGACGCGCCGTGGAAGGAGATCGAGGCGCAGGGGTACATCGCGCCCGCCGACTGCGTGGAGGTGCGGGTCAACCTGACCGACTCCGAGCGGCTGGCGTACGCGACCGCCGAGCCGGAGGAGAAGTACCGGTACTGCGCCACGACCGCGACCAAGCGCAAGGTCACCGAGGCGCTGGTGGCCAAGCACAAGGGGCAGCAGACGCTGGTGATCGGCCAGTACATCGACCAGCTCGACGAGCTGGGCGAGCACCTCGGCGCGCCGGTGATCAAGGGCGAGACGACGAACGCGCAGCGCGAGAAGCTCTTCGAGGCCTTCCGGCAGGGCGAGATCTCGGTGCTCGTGGTCTCCAAGGTCGCCAACTTCTCGATCGACCTGCCGGAGGCGACGGTCGCCATCCAGGTCTCGGGCACCTTCGGTTCCCGTCAGGAGGAGGCGCAGCGGCTCGGCCGGGTGCTGCGGCCGAAGGCGGACGGCCACGAGGCCCGCTTCTACTCCGTGGTCGCCCGCGACACGATCGACCAGGACTTCGCCGCGCACCGGCAGCGCTTCCTGGCCGAGCAGGGCTACGCGTACCGCATCGTCGACGCGGACGAGCTGCTCTAGCTCCCAGGCCGTGACGTCATCATGCCTTCTGCTTGAGGCTTCTCGTCCAGGGACGCCTCAAGCAGAGGAATGAGCCGAATTCCGGCAACAAGGGCAGTCGCTTCGACAGCCGCACACTGATTCGCCCGGCTTGGCGACGGGAACGACGAGCATGGGCTCTGCCCCGGGAACCGGCCGCACATAGGGTTGCCCCGATGAAGGGTCACGCCCAATGCCTTTCAGGATATGACCGGCTCCTTGAGGAAAGCAGAACATTTCATGCGGACCGGCTCGATACCAGTCCTTTCCTGGCGGAGGCTGCGTCGCCATCAGATCATCGAAATCCGCACCGGTTTCACCCATCAGCATGTAGGAGATACCGATACGATCGATCGTCGGCGTCTTGCCCTCCATGACCTCCTTGGCGAACTGCATCCAGGTCGGGTCGAGGCACATCGGGCCCGGGGCCGGTTGGCCGGGCGGAGTGGGCATGCAGATCCAGTCAGGTGACCCTTCCCTGAGGACCGTCTTCATGTCCGAGTCCAAAACCGTCGCCGTCTCGGCAATGAAGCGCGGGGCGGCGCTGAGCGCATCCTTGATTTTATCTTCCGGCGTGGGCTCTCTGTTTTCTGCCACGACTGCTCTCCCACGGGACGGATTTCTGATGCCACCATTGTTCATCGGCTGCCAATATGCCGCAAGCTGTGCGGATTCCCATTGAGACAGCATAAAACTCAGCCCCTCGTCCTGCCCCTCACCATTGAGGCGTCGTCCCCGAATTCCTTATCGGTGAAGGTTCTGTCGTGACGCCGGGACCTCGCTTCCGGTGGTCGCGAACCGGGACCTCAAGACCCCCTGGGCACCTTCGTCCGAGGCACGGCTTCACGGCCTGGGCTCTCGCTCTGGGCGGGCGACGCGCCCGTCCGGCCGGCCCGCCGCGTCAGTCGCGCGCGGCGGCGCCGTCCTGGCCCATCACCACGACCCGGAAGGTCGTGGCGACGAAGACCCGGACCGCGCGCAGGGCGTCCCCGACGGGGTGGACCGGATGCCGGTGCCCGGTGTCCTCGGCGATGGCGGTGCTGCCGTGGACGCGGGTGTCCGCTGGTCGTGCCATGACCCCAATGTACGCATGTGTGACGCTTTGGGCAGAGGTCGGGGCCACGGACGGGCGGAGAAGCGGTTAGCGCCGCCCGTCGCCGAGGCGTAGGATCCCTCGTCTTGCCGCCCGCCCCCCAAGGGGGCGGCGCCACCGACCGGACGGAAACCGGTCGGCCCGAGTCGTGATCCGTATCAGGACAGCGCCCCGCCCCGCGCCGCCGTGCGCGCCGGTCCGGGGCCGGCTGAGCCATGCCCTACGTGCCGCCGGAGGCAACCCGTGCCAGGGGAACAGTCCCTCACCGCCGACAACCCGCTCGACCGCGAACGCTCCCACCTCGCCGCGTCCCGTTCCGCCCTGCGCGCGATGCGCGCCGACGTCGAGGCCCTCGACATCCGGGACGTGACCGCCAACTGGGTGAACGCCGCGGTGCTGCAGTCCGAGATCGACGCCCGCATCAAGGCGCTCGCCGATCTGGTGCACACCCCGCTCTTCTTCGGCCGCCTCGACTACGAGGAAGGGGAGGCCTTCGGCGGTGAGGAGGTGGGCCACCGCTTCTACATCGGCCGCCGCCACGTCCACGACGCCGACGGCGACCCCATGGTCATCGACTGGCGTGCGCCGGTCTCCCAGCCCTTCTACCGGGCCTCTCGCACCGACCCGCAGGACGTCGCACTGCGCCGCCGCTTCGGCTACACGGGCGGTGAGCTGACCGCCTACGAGGACGAGCACCTCACCGACCCGGCCGAGGCGCAGACCTCCAGCAAGCTGCTCCAGCAGGAGATCGAGCGCCCGCGCGTCGGCCCGATGCGGGACATCGTCGCCACCATCCAGCCCGAGCAGGACGAGATCGTCCGAGCCGGGCTCGGCGGCACCGTGTGCGTGCAGGGGGCGCCCGGCACCGGGAAGACCGCCGTCGGCCTGCACCGGGTGGCGTACCTGCTCTACGCGCACCGCGAGCGGCTGGCCCGCGCGGGCACCCTCGTCATCGGCCCCAACGCGTCCTTCCTGCACTACATCGAGCAGGTGCTGCCCGCCCTGGGCGAGCTGAGCGTCAAGCAGGCCACGGTCGACGACCTGGTCGCCCACGTCCCGGTCAAGGGCACCGACCCGGCGACCGCCGCGGGCGTCAAGGGCGACGCGCGCATGGCCGAGGTGCTGCGGCGCGCGGTCCGCTCCGGCATCCGGATGCCCACCGAACCGGTGGTCGTGGTGCGCGGCTCACGCCGCTGGCGCATCCCGGCGTACGAACTGGAGGAGCTGGTACGCGAGCTGATGGAGCGTGACATCCGCTACGGCGCCGCCCGCGAGGCGCTGCCGCGGCGGATCGCGCACGCCGTGCTGGTCCGGATGGAGGCGGCCGGTGAGGCACCCGACGACCGGGTGCAGGACGCGGTCGCGCGCAACGCGGCGGTCAAGGCGGCCGTGAAGGAGCTGTGGCCGCCGGTGGACCCGGCGAAGACGGTGCTGCGGCTGCTGTCCGACCCGGAGTTCCTGGCCTCGTGCGCGGAGGGCGTGCTGACGGAGGAGGAGCAGAAGGAGATCCTCTGGGAGAAGCCGGCCCGCTCGGTCGCCTCCGCGAAGTGGTCGGCCGCCGACGCCGTGCTGGTCGACGAGGCCAACGACCTGGTGCACCGCACGGCCTCGCTCGGCCACGTCGTGCTCGACGAGGCCCAGGACCTCTCGCCCATGCAGTACCGGGCGGTGGGCCGCCGCTGCTCCACCGGCTCCGCGACCGTGCTGGGCGACCTCGCCCAGGGCACCACCCCGTGGGCGACGGGGACCTGGGAGGAGGCGCTCACCCACCTCGGCAAGCCGGGGTCGCGGATCGAGGAGCTGACCCAGGGCTTCCGCGTCCCGCTGGAGGTCATCGCCTACGCCTCCCGGCTCCTGCCGGAGATCGCACCCGGGCTGAAGGAGGCGACCTCCGTCCGGGAGAACCCGGGCGCCTTCTCGGTGACCGAGGTCCCGGTGGACGGGCTGACCCCGGCCGTGCTCGCCGCCTGCCGGCAGGCACTGGACCGCGAGGGGTCGATCGGCCTGATCGCCGCCGACGCGCGCCTGCCCGCGCTGGCCGAGGCGCTCGCGGCGGCCGGGCTGCCGTACCGGACCCTCGGGGTGGGGGTCCCCCCGGCGGAGCCAGGGGGAGAGACCACCTCCGAGGTCCGCCTCACGCTGGTCCCGGCCTCCCTGGCGAAGGGCCTGGAGTACGACTACGTGGTCCTGGACGAGCCCGCCGCGGTCGTCGACGGCGAGCCCGACGAGCGCACCGGCCTGCGCCGCCTGTACGTCGCTCTCACCCGCGCGGTCTCGGGCCTGGCCGTCCTCCACGCGGCGCCCCTCCCGCAGGCCCTTCGGCTACCCTGATATACGAATGCGGCCATGCCTGATACACGGAGGTGGCGAACATGCGCACAGTGATCGACGTGGATGACGCACTGCTCCAAGAGGCTGCGGACATACTGGGCACCACGACGAAACGGGCGACGGTCAACGGAGCGCTGGCGGAATTCGTGGCCGCCGCCAAACGGCGGCGGTTCATCGAGATGCTCGACGAGGGTGCCTTCGACGACCTCACGGACGCCGAAGTGACGGCAGACGCGTGGCGGTGACCCGGTATCTGGTCGACAAGAGCGCCTGGGCGCGCGCGAAGCAACCAGTGGTGAGAACGGCTCTGCTGCCCCTGCTCGAGCGCGGCCTGATCAGCACGTGCGCCGTGGTCGACCTGGAGATCCTCTACAGCACGCGCAACGCGACCGATCATGCCCGCGCCCGTTCCGCCCGCAGCGGTTTCGAATGGCTGCCGCTCACCGACGAGATCGGCGCCCGCGCCATCGAGGTCCAGGCACTGCTGGCCGAGAAAGGGCATCACCGCGCCGCTTCGATCGCGGATCTGCTGATCGCCGCCACCGCCGAGCGGTACCGGGCCACCGTCCTGCACTACGACGCGGATTTCGACACCATCGCGGCCGTGACGAACCAGGCGGTCCAATGGGTCGTGCCGCCCGGCTCGGCCGACTGACCGACGGAGCGGGAGATCACGTGGGGCACCCGGGCACCCGGACAGCCCCCGCCCTCACCCGCGGCCGTCGGCGACGGCCGCGAGCAGTGCCGCGCGCAGATGGCCGTCCGCCTCCGCCAGGAGCCGGGCGGCCGCCGGGGCGTCCACGCCGCCCAGGATGACGAGGACCGCGTTCTTGACCTCGCCGCCGGCGGCGGTGAGCGCCGCCTCGATCTCGTCCTCGGGCGCTCCGGTGGCCAGGGCCACGATCCGCCGGGACCGGGCGCGCAGCTTGTCGTTGGAGGCGCGGACGTCGACCATCAGGTTCCCGTAGGTCTTGCCCAGCCTGATCATCGTGATCGTCGACAGCATGTTGAGGACGAGCTTCTGGGCCGTACCCGCCTTCAGCCGGGTGGAGCCGGTCAGGAACTCCGGGCCGGTGACGACCTCGATGCCGTGGTCGGCCGCGGCGGCCAGCGCGGAGCCCGGGTTGCAGGACAGCCCGACGGTCAGCGCGCCCAGGGCGCGGGCGTGCTCCACCGCGCCGACGGCGTACGGGGTGCGGCCGGAGGCGGAGACGCCGACCACGGTGTCGTCCGGGCCGATCCCGAGGGCGTCGAGGTCGGCGGCGGCCAGTTCCCGGCTGTCCTCGGCGCCCTCGACGGCGTCCACGATCGCGGTGGGGCCGCCCGCGATGAGCCCGCTGACCTGGCCCGGCGCGGTGTTGAAGGTCGGCGGGCACTCGCTGGCGTCGAGCACGCCGAGCCGTCCGGCGGTGCCCGCGCCCGCGTAGACCAGGCGGCCGCCGCGGGCCATGCGCCCGGCGATGTTGTCGACGGCGGCGGCGATGGCGGGCAGTTGCTCCGCGACGGCGGCCGGGACGGTGGTGTCCTCCGCGTTCATCAGCCGGGCGATGTCGAGCGTCGGGAGCCGGTCGACCTCGGCGAGCTCGGCACGGAAGGCCTCGGTGGCGAGGTGGTCCAGCTCGCGGCGGAGCTCGGTGTGCGTCATTGCGGGTGGTTCCTTCGCGGGCTGTGGCGGTGGGCGAGGGCTTCGTACGAGGCGGACAGGGCCGGGGCGGCGGTGTCGTACGTGCGCTGGGCGACCCCGACGAACAGGCAGTCCACCACCAGCAGCTGGCTGGTGCGGCTGGCCATGGCGGCCGGGCGCAGTTCGCTCTCCCGGCCGCTGGAGGTGAGCAGCACGTGGTCGGCGTAGTGGGTGACGGTGCCGTCCGGCCGGCCGGTCACGGCGATCGTGGTGGCGCCCCGGTCGAAGGCGGCCCGCAGCGGTTCGACCACGTCGTGGGTGTGGCCGGAGTGCGTGATCGCCACGGCGACGTCGCCCTGCCGCAGCTGGACCGCGTTGGTGAGGGTGAGGTGCGGGTCGCCCAGGGCGTGTGCGACCCGGCCGATCCGCAGCAGCTTCTGCACCAGGTCCTGGGCGACCAGGCTGGACGCCCCTATCCCGTAGACGTCGATGCGGCGGGCGGCGGCCAGCGCGCCCACCGCCGCCTCCAGCTGGACCACGTCCAGCTGCGCGGCGGTGTCGGCCAGGCACCGCTGCTCGTCCAGTGCGAGCTTGGCGACCACGTCGGCCAGCGGGTCGTCGACCGCGATGTCCGGGGTGACGGCGGGCGGGGCCCCCGCCTCCTCGCGAGCCGCCAGCGCGGCCAGCGCGAGCCGCAGGTCCCGGTAGCCGGGGTAGCCCAGCAGCCGTGCGGTGCGCACCACGGTGGCCTCGCTCGTGCCCGTACGGGCCGCGAGCGCCGTCACGGTCAGCCGGGAGCAGCCCGCCGGGTCCGCGGCCACGGCCTCCGCGACGCGCTGCATCGACCGGGTCATGGACGGGGTCATGGTCCTGACCTTGGCGGCCAGACCCCCGGCATTGAAGGTTTCCTTCATCTTCTCGGCCACGGACGAAAGCTATTTTCAGCTCCGGACGGCGTCAAGAACGCCTGCGGCGGCGGTTGGTCCACAATGGGGGCCATGGATCCTGACGCACCCGGCTCCTCCGCCGGCCTGGAGGCGGCCCTGCACGGTGCCCGCGCGCTCGTCCTCGCCGACCTGACCGCGACCGGCGTCGCCGACGCGGAGGTCGTCTCGCTCGTCGAGGAGGCCGTCACCCAGCGCCGCTGGTGGGTGGAGCAGTGGCCCGACGGCGCGGGGTTCGTCGCGGGGCTGGTCGCCCAGGACGTCAAGGACGCCCTGCTGGAACGGATGGGCCGCTGGCCGCTCTGCCCGCGCTGCGCGGACCCCCACGCCCTCGACGTGGAACCCGAACTCGGCCCCGACCCGCACTGGGTGTGCGAGTCGCTCGGCGAGGCCGTCGCCCCCGTCGGCGGCCTGTCCACCGCTCTGGGCGGGCCGCGCTGACGTGACCGTCTACATCGACCCGCCGACCTGGCCGGGCCACGGCCGCATGTGGTCGCACATGGTGAGCGACACCTCGTACGAGGAGCTCCACACCTTCGCCGACGTCATCGGCGCGCCCCGCCGCGCCTTCGACGGCGACCACTACGACGTCCCCAGCGAGCGCTACGCCTCCGCCGTCGCGGCGGGCGCCGTCGAGGTCGGCAGCAAGGAACTGCTGCGCCACCTCACCGAGGCGGGCCTGCGCCGCCCCAAACACAGGCCTTCCGGGGCCTAACTAGCTAGGGTGTCGGCCCAGGGCGTGGGGCTGTTCCGGAGTCCGGCTCATGATCTTGTGACAGGATCGCCGGATGCTACGACTAACCGACTTCATCATCGATTGCCCGGACACGATGAAGCTGGCGGCCTTCTACTCCGGGGTGACGGGCCTCCCGGTCAAGGAGGGCAGTGACCAGGACTGGGCCGGTATCCGGTTCGGCGAGATCGAACTGGCCTTCATCCGGGTGGAGGACTACCGCGCCCCGCAGTGGCCCGACAGCGAGCACCCCAAGCAGTTCCACCTCGACTTCGAAGTCGACGACATCGAGGCCGAACAGCGCCGCGTCCTGGCCCTCGGCGCGACCCTGCAGCGGGACTGCACCGGCCCCGACGGCTACGGCTTCCGCGTCTACACCGACCCCATCGGCCACCCCTTCTGCCTCTGCCGCAACAAGGGTGTCGTGTGGACCGAGCAGGGCATCGTCTGGCCCGGGCACGACCAGTAGGACGCTCCGAGCCCAACCGCACCGGCGCCCCGCGCTCAGAGCGGTTCGCCCTCCAGCCGCCCGGTGGGGAGCCGGCGACCGCACATCGTCAGGGCCAGGTCCTCGCCGCTGCCCCGCAGTTCGGGGCCGGAACCGTACGACCAGTCCAGATCGGTGGCCCGCAGCAGCCGGCCCTCGACGGCGACGCCGAAGTGCGCGTGCCCGCCGCCCGCGGTGAGGTCGTCGAGGAGGATGCCGAGGGTCTCCCCCGGCACGCGGCGCCGCGTGCCGAGCGGCACGGTGACGTCCAGCCCGTGGATCACCACGTGGTTGAGCGCGCCGTGGGCGCCGCCGCCGGGGGGCTGCCACCGCCCCATCACCTCGGAGCGCAGACAGCCGACCAGTTCCCCGGTGGGCAGTGCGCCGTCCCGCCCGGCGACGGCGTCGGACAGTCGGGTGAAGTCGAAGCCGTGCCCGGCGAGGAGTGCCATGAAGTCCTCCTGCGAGTAGCGCGCCGCCATCGTCATGTGCGCCACGACCTCGCGCACCCGCCAGCCGTCGCAGAGCGAGGGGGTGTCCCACCACGCGTCGGGCGCCCCGTCGAGCAGGTCGGCCAGGGCCCGGAACTCGGCCGCGACGGCGGCCTGCACCTGCGTGTCGTCGGTCATCGCTGCCGTACCCCTTCGTCCGGTGCCGCGGGCGGCCGCCCGCACCGGCAAGGACCGCCCGCACGCGCCGAAGTCATCGGTGGCCACCGTCCGCGGTCCCGTCCACGTCGCCGGGGGCGAGCAGTTCCAGCTCGGTGGTGAGGTTGCGGCGGGCGGTGGCCTCCCAGCGCTCGTACCCCTGCGGGGTGCGGAACAGCCGGGGCAGCCGCAGGAGCTGCCGCAGGACGTCGGCGCGGCCGGCGCGAAAGGCGTCGTCGGGGACGAAGCCGTACTCCTCGCGGACGGCCGCCGCGTACTCGGCGTAGGCGGTGGGGTCGCCGGCGAGGACGGCCAGGTCGGCGTCGCAGAGCACCTCGCCGTCGCGGTCGCCGTCGGCGGGGTGGTGGGTGACGGTGAGCCGGACGAGGCGGGCGACCTCGGCGGTGATCGTGTCGGGAACCCCGGCCTCGGGCAGCGCGCGCTCGGCGAGCCGGGCGCTGCGCTCCTCGTTCTCCGAGCGGTCGGGCCGGTAGACGGTGTCGTGGAACCAAGCGGCGAGCAGCACGGCGTCCGGGTCCTCAGCGTGCCCGGCGAGGACCTCGACCTGGTCGAGGACCGCGGTCAGGTGGGTGACGGTGTGGTAGCGGCGGTGCGGCTCGGCCCAGCGGGCGATCAGGTCCTTGCCGTACGGCACCGGGTCCACGGACTCCGTCTGGCAGCGGCGCAGCAGGTCGCACCAGCGGGCGAGGAGGGCGGAGCCGGTTTCGGGTGCGGTGTCAGCCATGAAGGTCATTGTGGGGTACGGGGGGTCGCGGGTACGCGTGCGCATGTGACACCCTGGAGATATGTCTAGACCAATTTTCGAAGTGATCGCGCTCGACGCCCACGACGCCCTCGCGGCCCGCACGGGCGGCGCGGACCGCCTCGAACTGGTCACCGACATGGCGGCGGACGGCCTGACGCCGTCCCGGGAGACCTTCGCCGCCGTCCGGGCCGCGGTGGACATCCCGGTCCGGGTGATGCTGCGGGCCCGCGCCGACTTCGCCGTGGGCGGCGCCCGTGAGGCGGACGCGCTCTGCGCGGCCGTGGCGGCGCTGCGCGGCGAGGGCGCCGACGAGTTCGTGCTGGGTTTCCTCGACGGCTCGGGCGCGCCGGACCTGGCGGCCGTGCGGCGGCTCGTCGACGCGATCGGTCCCGGTGCCCGCTGGACCTTCCACCGCGCCCTCGACCACTCCGCCGACCGGGAGGCCGTGCGCTCTGCGGTACGCGGGCTGCCCGGACTGGACACCTTCCTCACCGCGGGCTCCGCACACGGCGTGGACGACGGCCTCGGCCGGCTGCTGGCGGAGGCGGGGCGTCCCGGCGAGCCGCAGCTCATGGTGGGCGGCGGGCTCCGCGCGGAGCACCTGCCGCGGCTCCTCGCCGCCGGCATCGACGCCTTCCACGTCGGGGGCGCGGTCCGCCCCGGCGGCTGGGCCGGGGCGGTCGACGCGCAGGCCGTGCGCACCTGGCGCGAACTGCTGGACGCGCCGGTCGCCGTCCCCTGACCGGACGGCACCCGCGAACGCCCGAGGGCGGTACCCCCTGCGGGGTACCGCCCTCGGTCTTCTGCCGTGGTGCGGAGTCCTGGTCCCGGAGGATCAGAAGTCCATGTCACCGCCGGGCATGCCGCCGCCGGCCGGGGCAGCGGCCTTCTCCGGCTTGTCCGCGATGACGGCCTCGGTGGTGAGGAAGAGCGCGGCGATGGAGGCCGCGTTCTGCAGCGCGGAGCGCGTGACCTTGGCCGGGTCGATGATGCCCTCACCGATCAGGTCGACGTACTCGCCCGTGGCGGCGTTGAGGCCGTGGCCCGGGGTCAGGTTGCGCACCTTCTCCACCACGACACCGCCCTCGAGGCCGGCGTTGACGGCGATCTGCTTCAGCGGGGCCTCGAGGGCCAGCTTCACGATCGACGCGCCGGTGGCCTCGTCACCGTCGAGCTCGAGCTTCTCGAACACGTTGGACGCCTGGAGCAGGGCCACGCCACCACCGGCGACGATGCCCTCCTCGACGGCGGCCTTGGCGTTGCGCACCGCGTCCTCGATGCGGTGCTTGCGCTCCTTGAGCTCGACCTCGGTGGCGGCACCGGCCTTGATGACGGCCACGCCGCCGGCCAGCTTCGCCAGACGCTCCTGGAGCTTCTCGCGGTCGTAGTCCGAGTCGCTGTTCTCGATCTCGGCGCGGATCTGGTTGACGCGGCCCTGGATCTGGTCCTGGTCGCCGGCGCCGTCCACGATCGTGGTCTCGTCCTTGGTGACGACGACCTTGCGGGCGCGGCCGAGCAGGTCGACGCCGGCGTTCTCCAGCTTGAGGCCGACCTCCTCGGAGACGACGGTGCCACCGGTGAGGATGGCGATGTCACCGAGCATGGCCTTGCGGCGGTCGCCGAAGCCCGGGGCCTTGACCGCGACGGACTTGAAGGTGCCGCGGATCTTGTTGACGACCAGGGTCGACAGGGCCTCGCCGTCGACGTCCTCGGCGATGATCAGCAGCGGCTTGCCGGACTGCATGACCTTCTCCAGCAGCGGGAGCAGGTCCTTGACCGCGGAGATCTTGGAGTTGACGATCAGGATGTACGGGTCGTCGAACGACGTCTCCATACGCTCCAGGTCGGTGGCGAAGTACGCCGAGATGTAGCCCTTGTCGAAGCGCATACCCTCGGTGAGCTCCAGCTCCAGACCGAAGGTCTGGGACTCCTCGACGGTGATGACGCCTTCCTTGCCGACCTTGTCCATCGCCTCGGCGATGAGCTCGCCGATCTGCGGGTCGGCGGCGGAGATGGAGGCGGTGGAGGCGATCTGCTCCTTGGTCTCCACGTCCTTCGCCTGCTCGAGCAGGGCGGCGGAGACGGCCTCGACGGCCTTCTCGATGCCACGCTTCAGCGCCATCGGGTTGGCGCCGGCGGCGACGTTGCGCAGGCCCTCGCGGACCAGCGCCTGGGCGAGGACGGTCGCGGTCGTCGTGCCGTCACCGGCGACGTCGTCCGTCTTCTTCGCGACCTCCTTGACCAGCTCCGCGCCGATCTTCTCGTACGGGTCCTCGAGCTCGATCTCCTTGGCGATGGACACACCATCGTTGGTGATCGTGGGGGCGCCCCACTTCTTCTCGAGGACGACGTTGCGGCCCTTGGGGCCGAGGGTGACCTTGACGGCGTCGGCGAGCTGGTTCATCCCGCGCTCGAGACCGCGCCGTGCCTCCTCGTCGAACGCGATGATCTTGGCCATGTGAAGTGGTCCTCCCGGACTTGGGGTCCCCCCGCGGCACACGGCTGCGGGGAAGGATTACTCCAGGACCGTGCCGGCGCCCGCGACGGACGGCCTGCCCTCCCGCCGGTTCCTTTCCGGCGGTCGAGCGGGCCTCACCCACTCGGTCCTTTGTCACTCTCAACGTCAGAGTGCTAACGCCAATGATTAGCACTCGCCCTAGGAGAGTGCAAGCCGCTTGGCCGGTGCCGTGGACAACCCGCAGGTCCCGGTCGGCGGGCCGCCGGACAGCACGAAGGCCCGCCCCTGTGCGGGGCGGGCCTCGACGCGTACGTTTGAGCGGCCGTACGCGAAAGTGCTCCGTGGCCGATGCGCGGCGCGTCAGCCGGCTGCGAGACGGACCATGTCCGCCTGCGGCCCCTTCTGGCCCTGCGAGATCTCGAACTCGACCCGCTGACCTTCCTCGAGGGTGCGGTAGCCGTCCATCTGGATCGCGCTGTAGTGCACGAAGACGTCCGCACCACCGTCGACCGCGATGAAGCCGTAGCCCTTCTCCGCGTTGAACCACTTGACGGTGCCCTGAGCCATTCCTAACTCCCCTATTGCTGGCCCTTCGCAGACCCGCACCTCGCGGACCCGGGTCAGACCTCACCCCCTACAGCCAAGGGGGCGTGCGCCGGAACGCGTCGACCGCGGCTGAATGTATCTGCCCGGACGCTGTCTGCAACAGGTCAATCGGACGAGAATTCCGGGCACGAAGAATCGGAAGAAGAGCCTGATCGGCGAATAATCCGGGGCAACTCGGACCGGACATAAGCGGCCAACAAGACAATCGCTGCGGGAATTTGGCGATAAATCGCCGACAAGGCCGCCCCGGGGAAGGGGGTCGCGCAGAGCGTTGCAGGGGGTTGCGAGCCGTTCAGGGCAACTGTACAGGCCTTCAACTACCCCTCGAACACACAGGGGTGCCGGGAAGTCCCCGGCACCCCTGTCGCCTCCGCGGGCCGCGCGGCTCAGCAGCCGCCGGCCACCGCCGGGATGATCGAGACGGACGCGCCCTCGCCCACCGTGGTCTGCAGGCCCTGGGAGAAGCGGACGTCGTCGTCGTTCACGTAGACGTTCACGAAGCGGCGCAGCTTGCCCGTGTCGTCCAGGACCCGCGCGGAGATGCCCGGGTGGTTCTGCTCCAGCGAGTCGATGACGTCGGCCAGGGTGCCGCCCTCGGCGGGGACCTCGGCCCGGCCGCCGGTGTAGGTGCGGAGGATGGTCGGGATGCGGACGGTAGCGCTCATGATGCGGGGTTCACCTTCAGTCTGGGTCAGCCGGTGCGATGGGATCAGCCGGCCAGGCCGGCGGCGCGGAACGCGTCGAGGCTCGGGCGGATGGTGGCCGTGGGGCGGGAGGTCGGGGCGACGGCGTCCAGCGTCTTGAGCCCGTCGCCGGTGTTGAGGACCACGGTCTCGCCGGCCGGGTCGAGCTGCCCGGTCTCGATGAGCTTGCGCAGCACGCCGACGGTCACACCGCCGGCCGTCTCGGCGAAGATGCCCTCGGTCCGGGCGAGCAGCTTGATCGCGTCCACCACCTGCTCGTCGGTGACGTCCTCGACGGCGCCGCCCGTGCGCCGGGCGATGTCCAGCACGTACGGGCCGTCGGCCGGGTTGCCGATGGCGAGCGACTTGGCGATCGTGTTCGGCTTCTGCGGGCGCACCACGTCGTGGCCGGCCTTGAAGGCGGTCGAGACCGGGGAGCAGCCCTCGGCCTGGGCGCCGTAGACGCGGTAGGGCTTCTCCTCCACCAGACCGAGCTCGATCAACTCCCGCAGACCCTTGTCGATCTTCGTCAGCTGCGAGCCCGAGGCGATCGGGATGACGATGTTGTCCGGCAGGCGCCAGCCCAGCTGCTCGCAGATCTCGTACGCGAGCGTCTTGGAGCCCTCGCCGTAGTAGGGGCGCAGGTTGACGTTGACGAAGCCCCAGCCCTCGCCGATCGGGTCGCCGATCAGCTCGCTGCAGAAGCGGTTGACGTCGTCGTAGGTGCCCTCGATGCCGACCAGCTCGCCGCCGTAGACCGCGGCCATGACGACCTTGCCCTCCTCCAGGTCGTGCGGGATGAACACGCAGGAGCGGAAGCCGGCCCGGGCGGCCGCGGCGCCCACGGCGCCGGCCAGGTTGCCGGTGGAGGAGCAGGACAGCGTGGTGAGGCCGAAGGTGCGGGCGGCCTCCAGGGCGATAGCGACGACCCGGTCCTTGAAGGAGTGGGTCGGGTTGCCGGAGTCGTCCTTGATGTGCAGGCCGCCGGTGACGCCCAGTTCGCGGGCGAGGTTGTCGGCCTTGACCAGCTTGGTGAAGCCCGGGTTGAGGTTGGGCTTGGAGGCCACGTCCGCGGGGACGGGCAGCAGCGGCGCGTAGCGCCAGATGTTGTTCGGCCCGGACTCGATCCGCTTGCGGAGGGTCTCGGGGTCGCCGCTCGGAAGGTCGTACGCCACTTCGAGCGGCCCGAAACAGGCCTCGCAGGCGAAGAGGGGCTCCAGCGGGAAGCGCTCGCCGCACTCGCGGCAGGAGAGCGCGGACGCGGGGCCGAAGGCGGAATCGGTGGACGCGGATGCAACGGTCTGCGCAGCCATGTCAGGCGAGGCCCTTTCTCCTCATCTTCCTCACGACGCATCTCGCCGTGAGACGGAATTGGCACCTTCCCCACCTGGACCTCGCGGTCGGCGGGAGGGTTGCCGGGGCTTCAACGGGCCGTTCCCTCTGCCCCTCTGGATGAGCGGTATGGCGCCGAGCGTACTGCCCGGGCATTTGTCGGACGGGGCGCGATCACCGTGGACATACGATGGTCGTGCCTCGTGTTCACGACTGTAACCGACGACCTCGAACCTGGTCATGGGCCGTCCGTCCTGCGAGACGGGCAGAAACGGAGCAACCCGGTGCTCGACGAGGTGGCCGGCTGGCTGCAACGACGGTCCTGGACCGCCGACCACAGGCCGCTGCCGCAACTGCTCGCCGCCAAGCGCGCCGCGGGCGCGCGCGGCACGGTCAGCGTCGTGCTGCCCGCCCTCGACGAGGAGGCCACGGTCGGGGAGATCGTCGGGACGATCCGCCGCGAGCTGATGAGCGAGGCGGTGCCGCTGGTCGACGAACTCGTCGTGCTGGACTCCGGGTCGACCGACCGGACCGCCGAGGTCGCGGCGGCCGCGGGCGCGGTCGTCGTGCACCGGGACGAGGTGCTCCCGCGGCTGCCCGCACTGCCCGGCAAGGGCGAGGTGCTGTGGCGCTCGCTGCTCGTGACGCACGGGGAGATCGTCTGCTTCGTCGACTCCGACCTGCGGGAGTTCGACGCGCGGTTCGTGTCGGGGATCGTCGGGCCGCTGCTCACGGATCCGGATCTGCGGCTGGTCAAGGCGATGTACGACCGGCCCCTGGAGACCGGCGGGACGGTCGTCCCGGCCGGCGGCGGACGGGTGACGGAGCTGGTCGCGCGACCGCTGCTCAACCTGCACTGGCCGCAGCTGGCGGGGTTCGTCCAGCCTCTCGGCGGGGAGTACGCGGCGCGGCGCTCGCTGCTGGAGCGGCTGCCGTTCCCCGTGGGGTACGGGGTGGAGCTCGGGCTGCTGGTGGACGCGCTGGGCACGGTCGGGCTCGACGCCCTGGCGCAGGTCGACGTCGGCGTCCGGCACCACCGGCACCAGGACGGCCAGGCCCTGGGCCGCATGGCGGCGGCGATCTACCGGACGGCGCAGATCCGCCTGGCACGCGGCCATCTCGTGCGGCCCTTCCTCACGCAGTTCGACCGCGCACCGGGCGGCGGTTTCGAGCCGCACGTCCACGAGGTCGCGACGGAGGAGCGCCCCCCGATGCGCACGATCCCCGAGTACGCCCACCGCCGCGCCGTGGCGTGACGCCGTGACCCGGTCGCGGGTCGGCCGGCTCGCCGGAAACCGGGGTGCCCCCGTGCTGGGGGCACCTCCCAGCGGCGGCCGGAGGAGGGACCGACCGCCCGCGACCCCCCGGGCCGTACCCGGCGCGACCCGCGACGGGACGCGGCCGGAAAACCCCCGGCTGGGCTAGCTCGTACGTTTGCGGTCCGGGATGCATGGCTAGGCTGGCCGCATGGTCGCATCGCATGCCGCGCGCGTTCTGGTCGCGTCCAACCGCGGCCCCGTGTCGTACAGCCTCCGCGAGGACGGCACGCTCACCGCCCGCCGCGGCGGGGGCGGACTCGTGTCGGGCCTGAGCGCCATCGGGCCGGACGCGGACGCCGTCTGGGTCTGCGCGGCCCTGGGCGACGGGGACCGGGCCGCCGTACTGCGCGGCGCCGGGGGCACGGGCCGGCTGCCCATCGCCGACACCGGCGGGCAGCACGTACGGATGCTGGACATCCCGGCGGACACCTTCGCGTCGGCCTACAACGGCATCGCCAACTCGGTCCTGTGGTTCGTCCACCACATGCTGTTCCAGACCCCGCTGGAGCCCGTCTTCGACGAGGACTTCCGGGACCAGTGGGCGGCGTACGTGGCGTACAACGCCGCCTTCGCCGACGCGCTCGCCGACGAGGCGGGCCGGGGCGCGGCCGTGCTGGTGCAGGACTACCACCTGGCGCTGGTGCCGCAGCTGCTCCGCTCGCGCCGTCCCGACCTGCGCATCGGCCACTTCTCGCACACCCCGTGGGCCCCGCCGGACTACTTCCGCCTGCTGCCGGACGACGTCGCCGCGGAGGTGCTGAGCGGCATCCTCGGCGCCGACCGGGCCTGTTTCCTGACCCGCCGCTGGGCGGACGCCTTCGCCGCGTGCTGCGCGGACGTGCTGGGCGCCTCCGTCATCCGCGACGCGGGCAGCCTGACGATCACCCACGGGGGCCGCACCACGCGCATCGGGGTGCACGGCCTCGGCGCGGACGCCGACTTCCTGCGGGAGCGGGCGCACCGACCGGACGTGGACGAGCGCCTGGCGGCGCTGCGGGAGGCGGTGGGCGGCCCGGACCGCAAGGTCGTCGTGCGCGTGGACCGCACCGAGCTGTCGAAGAACATCGTGCGCGGCCTGCTCGCGTACGCGCAGTTGCTGCGCGACCACCCCGAATGGCAGGGGCGCGTGGTGCACATCGCCTTCGCCTACCCCTCCCGCCACGACCTGGCCGTCTACCGGGAGTACACGGACGAGGTCTCCGACCTGGCCGAGGAGATCAACGAGGAGTTCGCGACGCCGGGCTGGCAGCCGGTGGTCCTGCACGTCAAGGACGACTTCGCGCGCTCCCTGGCCGCCTACCGCCTGGCGGACGTCGCGCTGGTCAACCCGATCCGCGACGGCATGAACCTGGTGGCCAAGGAGATCCCGGTCGTCTCCGACGACGGCGTGGCGCTGGTGCTCTCCCGCGAGGCGGGGGCGTACGAGGAGCTGGGCGACGACGCGTTCGTGGTCAACCCGTACGACATCCGGGCCACGGCCGACGCCCTCCACCAGGCGCTGTCCGTGTCGCACGGGGAGCGCGCCGAGGCCACCAAACGACTCGTGGCGGCCTCGACGGCGCTCCCCCCGCAGCAGTGGTTCCTGGACCAGCTGCGCGCGCTGGGGTAACCGCGGCCGGAACGGCCGGAGCAGAGCCACACCGGCCGGCGACGGCCCCATCCACCCTTGCCGTCGGGGCGGTTGTCAGGTCGTGAAGGCCTTCACGACCTCGTCCAGACCATTCGATGGTGGCGGCGATGGCCTCGGGGGTTCGTAGCCCGCGGCGGCGGCGGACCGGATGTCCTCGTCGAAAACCTCGGGGTGGTCTCCGCAGATCTTCTTCGCGGTGTTCCAGTCGGTGACCTCCCGGGCCTCTCCGGCGAACGGCTTCTACGGGAGGTCCGGCCTCGTCGCCGTTCAGGAACTCCATTTCGCCGTCGGAGATGTAGAACGCCTCGTCACCGGCGGTGTGGATGTGGGCGATCGGGCCGCTTCCCGGGCGGGGGGACGGTGGCGAGGACGAAGTCGAGCGTCCCGTGCGACTGCTCACCGGAGATCTTGATGGTCGAGGCGCGGAGTTGCGGCACTTCACTCCTCGTTGGGCGTCGAGGCCGCGCCTCCAACGGTATGACCGGCCCAGGCGCACCACGTACTGCTCACCAATGCAGCCCGAGGGTTGCCCATGGAGCCCGGGGCGCTCTGCACGGCCAAGCCCAGGAGTGGAGACATATGCTTGACTCGTCAAGTATTTGCCACTTAACTGTCCCTGCACCTGCCGCCCCATCAGGTGGCGGCCCTATCGAGGAGCAGCCTTGAGCATCGTCGCGCCGAGCCAGAACGATCCCGCTGGACAGGACGATTCCCGCTACATGAAGAGGAACGGCATCTTTGTGCCGCCCGGGCAGGGCGACACGAGGTGGATTGTCGGAGACACCTACACCCTCAAGGTCGGCGGCCCGGAAACGGGCGGACGGCTCACCTTCGTGGAGGCGACCGTCCCGGCCGGGGCCGGAGCGTACCCGCACGTGCACAGCAAGCATCAGGAGGCGTTCTACCTGATCTCCGGCGAGCTGGACTTCGTCAACGGTGACGACACCATCACCGCCGGCCCCGGCTCCTTCTACTACGTGCCCAGCGACACTCGGCACGGTTTCTTCAACAAGAGTCTTCACGCCGCCAAGATGATCTTCATGTTCCTCCCCGGAGGATACGAAGAGCTCCTCTTCGACGGAGCGCCCAAGGCCGAACGCGGCCAACCCGTCCCGCACATGATGGACAACCTCCCGAACATCAACCCGGAACTCATGGAGCGGTTCGGCTCATTCATCCTCCCGGGCGACCTCCCTTCTGAAGACTAGGACTTGTCCGGCCGATCATGTGCGGAGCCAGATGACGAGTGTCGCTGCGGTGGCGGTGCCGAGGTAGACGTAGCCGCGCTTGTCGTAGCGGGTG
>NZ_JARAVM010000084.1:0-3047 GCF_033792735.1 Streptomyces sp. PA03-3a | reverse complement strand
CGCGCCGCCTGGCCGTCACCCGGCCTCGACGCGCTCGCCACCGCGCGGCCGCGGGGCGCCCACCAGCCCGTCGTGCTCGGCGTCACGGCCCGGGCCGCCGGGCTCACCCCGCTGGACGCCGCCCACGCGGCGGCGTACGAGGCCGTGACCGGCCCGGCCACCGCGGCCGTACGCCTGCTGAGCCTGGACCCGTTCGAGGTGACGGCCGTCCTCGCCCGGCTCGCCCCGGACCTGGACGAGGTCGCCGCCCGGGCGGCCGACGCCGCCCACCGCTGCCTCACCGAGGGCACCGGCGCCCTGCCGGCCGCCTCCGCGCCCCTGCTCGACGTGTACGCCGAGGCCCACGCCGGGTGGCCCGTCCGCCTCTTCGCCTCCTAGGGGGAACCTCATGCACCTCGACCACGAGCACACCGTCTTCCCGCAGCGGCACACCTGGGCCGCATCCACCGCCCGCCCCGACGGCAGCCGCCGGGCCCTGCGCATCGGCCTCGGCGGCCCGGTCGGCTCGGGCAAGACCGCCACCGTCGCCGCGCTCTGCCGCGCGCTGCGCGACGAGTTGTCCATCGCCGTCGTCACCAACGACATCTACACGCGTGAGGACGCCGACTTCCTCCTGCGCAACGCCGTCCTGCCGCCCGAGCGCATCGCCGCCGTGGAGACCGGCGCGTGCCCGCACACCGCGATCCGCGACGACATCTCGGCCAACCTCGAAGCGGTCGAGGAGCTGGAGGACACCGTCGGGCCACTCGACCTCGTCCTGGTGGAGTCCGGCGGCGACAACCTCACCGCCACCTTCTCCAAGGGACTGGCCGACGCCCAGGTGTTCGTCATCGACGTGGCCGGCGGCGACGACATCCCGCGCAAGGGCGGTCCCGGCGTCACCACCGCCGACCTGCTGGTCGTCAACAAGACCGACCTCGCCCCCTACGTGGGCTCCGACCTCGGCCGCATGGCGCGCGACGCGAGGCAGCAGCGCGGCGAACTGCCCGTGGTCTTCACCTCCCTCGTGGCCGAGAACGGCGTCGCCCCCGTCGCCGAGTGGGTCCGGGCGCGGCTCGCGGCCTGGGCGACGGTCCCCGCGTGAGCGGGGTCCACGCCACCGCGCGGATCACCGCCGTCCCGGACGGCCGCGGCGGCACCGCGCTGCCCGAACTCGCCGGTGAGGGGCCGCTCGCGCTGCGCCGCACCCGGTCCGCGGACGAACGGGCGGCCAGGGTGACGGTCGTGGGCGCCATGACGGCCCCGCTCGGCGGCGACCGGCTGGCCGTGCACGTCACCGCCGCACCGGGCGCCGTGCTGCACGTCGACGCGGCGGCGGCCACCGTCGCGCTGCCCGGCCGCGGCGGCGAGCAGGCGCGGTACGACGTACGGCTCACCGTCGGCGAGGACGCCGAACTGCACTGGCTGCCGCAGCCGCTGATCGCCGCGGAGGGCAGCGACCTCCGCATGACCACCACGGCCGACCTCGCCCCGGGCGCCCGCCTGGTGCTGCGCGAGGAGCAGATCCTCGGCCGGGCGGGGGAGCGGCCGGGCCGGCTCACCACCCGCCTCACGGTACGGATCGGCGGCCGTCCGCTGCTGGACCAGGAGCTCTCCTTCGGGCCGGGCGCGGCGGGCTGGGCGGGCCCCGCCGTCCTGCACACCTACCGTGCCGCGGGCCAACTGCTCGTCGTCGACCCGGCGTTCGTGGAGAAGCCCGTGGAGGCCAGGGTGCCGGTACGGGAGGCGGAACAGGGCGAGTCCGTCCTGACGCCGCTGGCCGGTCCCGCCGCGCTGCTGACCGCCGTCGCCCCGGACGGGCTGTGCCTGCGCCGGTTGCTGTCGGCTAGCGTGGCCCCGTGACGTCCATAGACACCGAGAACCCCGGCCGCTACGGCCCCAGCGCGACCACCGAGGCACAGCCGGAGCAGGTCGGCCCCGTCCGCACCGAGTACGCACCGGCCCACGACGGCGACCCCGACCCGGGCGAGATCGTCTGGACCTGGGTGCCCTACGAGGAGAACGACGGCCGCGGCAAGGACCGACCGGTCCTCGTCGTCGCACGCGAGCGGGGCGGCACCCTGCTCGCGGTGCAGCTCTCCAGCAAGGAGCACAACGACGACCGCGAGTGGGTCGCCATCGGTTCCGGCCCGTGGGACAAGTCCGGCCGCGCTTCCTGGGTGAACGTCGACCGGGTGCTGCGCGTCCACGCCGACGGCATGCGCCGCGAGGCCTGCGCGCTGGACCGGGGCCGCTTCAACATCGTCGTGAACCGGCTGAAGGAGCTGTACCGCTGGCGCTGACGCGCACGCGGACCGGCCCCCGGGGCGGGCACCGCCCCGGGGGCCGCAGCCGGCGCCGCGTCAGGGCTTCACGTCGGCGACGACCGTGTACTGCGTCGACTCGTGCTCCAGGATGCACTCGCGCAGCCCGACCCGCCGCGCCTTGAAGTCCTCGCTCGCCAGGTAGGCGAGGTACTGGTCGAGCGACCGCCACTCGCTGGTGACGATCCAGCTGTCCGGGTCCGCCAGGGACCGGCACAGCTGCGAACTGATGAAGCCGTCTGCCGTGACGATGCCGCGGTGCACGAGGTCGTATGCCTGCGCATACTGATCCCCCTTGCCCTCGTGAAGCCGAATCCGCAGAACGACGCGTGTCTTCGGGGTGCTGTCCATGGGACCTCGATCCTTGGGGGCGCGAGGACCGTGCGCACGCCGCAGCCGCGCTGAGGACGGTGGCGTGGGGCCCGGGAGGGCCGCTCGCTCGCACGGGGCGGTGCGGGATCGCGTGCCAGGGGCCGTCGAGCGCGGGTCCCGGGACGGTCGCCCGGGGGATCGCGTCGCCCATCCCGGGGGATGGCGCCCAGTCACCGCCGTCACTCGACTGTGCGGCCCTCACCAGGGCGGGGCAAAAGGCGCTGGGCCGAACGGGTGAGGCCCGTCGGCGGGCGCGGGGCCGCCGCGCCGGGCCGGAACCCGCCCCGACGCGTCCGGCAGCGCCCGCCGACCGGGGTCCCGCGCGCCGCCCCCGTCCCGCCCGGCGACGCCATCGACTTCCGGATCACCGTC
>NZ_JARAVM010000083.1:0-3345 GCF_033792735.1 Streptomyces sp. PA03-3a | reverse complement strand
CAGATGTCGCAATCCACACCGAGCCAGAAGGCCCTCACCCATTTCAAGATCCCTCAGCCGAGAGATCCGTCACCAACCTCTGTGGACAGAACAGCTAGGGCGTGTATCGAAAGCACGGACAGGCCGGGCGGGGTGATGCCCCGGTCCGGCCCGCCCGCTCTCTGCTAGAGGCCGAGCTGATGCTGGTGTGTCGTGTGCGTGGGTGTGTAGCCGAGACCGTCGTTGATCCGTCGCATGTGCGCGTTGCTGTCGGCGGTGTCGGTCAGGAGGCCATCGAGGTTCGGATAGTCCCCATGGGCTTGTCGGATCGACTCGGCCTTCATCCATCGGCCGAGGCTGTGACCACGGTGCTGGGGCAGCACGCCCGTGCCGTAGTGCTGGCCGTCACCTGCGCCGTTGCCGGGAATGACGAGTTCGGTGAACCCGGCGATCGAGCCGTTTGAGGCGTCGATGGCGACGACGGTGTGCAGGTGGTCGCCGCGCTGTTCGACGGCCTTCGCCGCAGCCCGCACGCGGTCCACGTCCCAGGCCACCGTGCCGTACTCGGCGTCGTCCATGGGCATGTCGTCCATGGCGCGGCGTGAGGCGGCGAACGTCCGGACGAGTTCGTCGGGGACGGTTCCCTGCCATGACGTCAGCCGGTAGCCGGGGTGCGGACGCTCGACGATTCCGGCGAGGACGGTGGTGTCCACGTCGGCCATCGCCAGGCGGGTGTACGTGAAGGTGAGGACCTTCCGGAAGCCGCGTGCCGCCAGGAAGTGGTCGCCGGGCGATCCGGCTTCGGCCTGCGCTACGACGCGGCGTCGGGCGTTGTCCCGGGCGGTGGCCACGGCGGTGTCGAGGAGCCGGGAGCCGACGCCCTTGCGGCGCTCCGCGGGATGAACGCGGAGGTCGAGCTCGGCGAGGTGCTCTTGTCCGCCGTCGAGCAGGCGCAAGAAGGCGGTCCCGGCAGGGATGGAGTCCGCGTCCGAGGCCAGCCAGGCGAGACGCCGGCCGTGCGGCCCGTGAGCGGGGTCGGTCAGTGGGGTGATGCGAAGGGACAAGGTGTCTCCGTCGAGAGGAGGTGGCAAGGGTCAGTACGCGAGCTCAACTCCTGGGCACTCGTGCGCATGTGCTCCACACCTCCTGGTCGACAGCGCCGGCCTGCACCGATGCGGACGGCTGGGCGAACCTAGCTGGCCGGCGGACCCCTGGGCAACGGATTAACGGATAGGCGGTGCGGGTTTGTGGTCACAGCCACTCGTTGATGGCCGCGACGAGGACGGTCGCCTCATAGCGGACCGCGAGCTTGTGGTATCTCGTGGCCACGGCACGATGCCTTTTGAGACGATTGATGCCACATTCGACCGCATGTCGAGCCTCGTAGTCCTCGGCGTCGAACTTGGGCGGCCGGCCGCCGTGAGCGCCGAGTCTCTTGCGGTTGCGAGCCTGGTCGACCTTGCCCGGGATGGTGCCGCGAATGCCACGTCGGCGCAGGTAGGCGCGGTTTCTGCGGGAGGCGTACGCCTTGTCGGCCCGCACGCGATCGGGGCGGACGCGTGGCCGGCCCGGTCCGGTGCGGGGCACGCGAACCTTCTCCAGTACCGGTTCGAACTGCGGCGAGTCTCCACGCTGCCCGGCCGTCACCACGATCGACATGGGCTTGTGCCCAAGCTCGACGGCCAGGTGCAGCTTGGTGGTGAACCAGCCGCGCGAATGCCCCAGCCCGTGATCACCAGGCTCGGCAAAGACACCACCCGTGACTCCTTCTGCAGGTCACCCCCGCTTCCGGGCCCAGGCCGCATGCTGATGGGCACGGCACACCGTGGAGTCGACGCTCAGGTCCCACGTGATCGCACCCTTCGCGTCAGCCAGGGACTGAAGCTGGGTGAGGACCCGGTGCCAGGTGCCATCCCGTTGCCACCGGCGGAACTGGTCGTAGATCCGGTCCCACGGCCCGTACTCGACGGGTACGTCCCGCCATGGAACACCGGTCCGGACCCGGAACCGTGTGCCGTCGATCAACTGCCGCCGAGACCAGACAGGCGGCCGACCTGCCTTCACGCCCTTCGGTAGCAACGGCTCCAGCGCCGCCCACTGTCTGTCCGTGAGATCTCCCCGCCCCATGAACGGTGATCATGCACCGCCTCAAGATCCACTTTCGACACACGGTCTAGGGCCGGGCTGTTTCGAAAGTAGCGTCGGTCGCCCGGAGGGCTGGTCCCGCGGCGTCTGGTGCGGTGCATCGCAAGGCGGAGAGTCGTCCTCGTACTGGTGACACAGTGGGGACGGCGATCACGCCGTCGAGCGCCGGTTACCTCGGCGACCGCCTGATCCCTCGCGCCCCAGGACATCAGCCCCTCGATCGAGGACGCCGCGGTACGCGAGATGGCCGCCAAGCTCGCCGAGCGGGTCAACGTCGTTGTGCTGGTCCCCTCCCACCGCAGGGCCACCGCCTGGAAGGACTACGCCAAGCTCACCGCCTCGGACTCGGAGAAGATCGGCGCGGCGGTCGCAGCGCTTCGCAAGGATCACGTCGGCCTGGTGGTGCTGGTCAACAAGTACGACGGGATCGACCTGCCTCGCACGGCGTGCGAGGTCCTGATCCTGTACGGGCTGCCGCAGGTTTACGGCGGTCAGACCCGCCGCGAGGCAATCGTGCTCGGCGATTCCGACGAGATGGTCAACCGACAGCTGCAGCGCATCGAACAGGGCATGGGCCGCGGGGTGCGCTCCGCCAACGACCACTGCGTGGTCCTACTGATGGGGCCCCACCTGTCACAGCTGATCGCCTCGCCCAGGTACCGTTCACGTTTCAGCGCCGCCACCCGCGCCCAGATCGAGTTCTCCCGCCAGATCGCAGCGACACTGGCCGGCCAGCCGCTGGAGAACATCGAGGGCGTGATCGCGCAGGTCCTGGGACGGGACCCGGCTTGGATTGCCGCCGCACGGGGCGCCCTGACCGAAGCCACTTACCCAAAGACCAACTTCTCCGCGGTCGCCGTACCCGCTCGCCGTGCCTGCGACCAGGCATTGCTCGGCCAGTACGCGCAGGCCGTCACCCACATGAGCGAGGCCGTTGCCGCCGCCAAGGACCCGATCGAGCGCGGTTTCCTCCAGGAGTAGCTCGCCGCTTATCAGCACTTCACGGATGAACCCAAGGCCCAGCAAACCCTGGTCAAGGCGCTCGCGCATAACCCTGCGATCCTCCGGCCCATCGACGGGGTCAAGCCCACTCGCATCAAGCCCACCGACACGCAGGCGGTCCTAGTAGCGTGTCGTTGCTTAATCCTGGGTTATTTGGTTGGGATGGTGGTGTCCGGCAGATGTTCCTTCCCCTCTGCCGGGCGGGAGTTGGTGTGATGG
>NZ_JARAVM010000082.1:0-4842 GCF_033792735.1 Streptomyces sp. PA03-3a | reverse complement strand
CGCCTACACGGCGGCGCGCACCGGCCGGCGGCTGGACCGGCTGGGCCCGGGGGAGCGGGAACGGGTGCTTGCGGGGCTCGCCGCTCGCCCCGCGCTGCTGCCCCTGCTCGACGTGGTGAAGGTGCCGGTGCTGCTGGCGGCGGGCACCGAGCGCCTGATGGCGGAGCCGCCCCGGGCCGCGGCGCCCCCGGCGCCGCAGGACCCGCCGCTGGACTGCGTGCCCGCCGGCGAGTGGCCGGACCGCTCCCGCGCGGACGCCGTCGTCGTCGGCTCCGGCGCGGGCGGGGCGATGGCGGCGCGCACCCTGGCCCGCGCGGGCCTGCGGGTGGTCGTCCTGGAGGAGGGCCGGCGGCACACCACGGCGGAGTTCGGACGCCGGGCCCCGCTCGACCGGTTCGCCGAGCTGTACCGCGACGGCGGCGCGACCGTCGCCTTCGGCAACCCCCCGATGGTCGTGCCGACCGGGCGCGCCGTCGGCGGCACGACGGTCGTCAACTCCGGCACCTGCTACCGCACTCCGGACCGGGTGCTGGCCCGCTGGCGCGAGGAGTACGGGCTCGGGGACCTCGCGGACCCGGTGGCCTTCGGCGCGTACCTGGACGAGGTGGAGCGCACCCTGCGGGTGGCCCGCCAGCCGCGGGACGTGCTCGGCCGCAACGGCGCCCTCGCCCTGCTCGGCGCGGACGGTCTCGGCTGGCGGGCCGCGCCCCTGCGGCGCAACGCCCCCGGGTGCCGGGGCTCGTGCCAGTGCGTGGTGGGCTGCCCGTCCGGGGCGAAGCAGAGCGTCCAGCTGTCGGTGCTGCCGCAGGCGTGCGCGGCCGGTGCCCGGATCGTCACCGGCGCCCATGTGCGGCGGGTGCTGACCGAGCCCGACCGGCCGGGCGGCCCGCGCGCCTGCGGGGTGGCGGTACGGCGGCCGGACGGCAGCGAGCTGGAGATCCTCAGCCCGCTGGTCGTGGTGGCCGCGGGCGCGCTGCGCACTCCCCCGCTGCTGCGCCGCTCCGGCCTCGGCGGGCACCCCCGGACCGGCCGCAACCTGGCCGTGCACCCCGCCACCAGCGTCGCCGGGCGGTTCGCCGACCCGGTCGCGGACGGCGGGCCCTCGGTGCTGCAGAGCGTCGGAGTGGAGGAGCTGCACGAGGACGGCATCCTCGTCGAGGCGACCGCGCCGCCGCCCGGCATGGGCTCGTTCGTGCTGCCGGGCGTCGGCCGGGAACTGCGCGCGGAACTGGAGGACTCCGGACGGCTGGCCACCCTCGGCGCGATGATCGCGGACCGGCCCGGCGGACGCGTACTCGGCCGCGAGGGCGCCCTGCTCCGCTACGACCTCGACCCCCGCGACGGCCGCCGTCTGCTGCGCGCCGTCCGCGCGATGGGCGACCTGCTCTTCGCGGCCGGGGCCGAGGAGGTCCTCACCGGCGTCCCCGCCGCCCCGCGGGCCCGTACGCGGCGGGAGTTCGCGGCGGCCCTGGAGGGGGTCACGGCACGGCAGCTGCACCTGTCGGCCTTCCACCCCACGGGGACGGTGGCGCTGGGCGCGGACCCGCAGGTGGCGCCCGCCGACCCCGCGGGCCGGCTGCGCGGCGTCCACGGGGTGCTGATCGCCGACGCCTCGGCGCTGCCCAGCTGCCCCGAGGTGAACCCGCAGCTCAGCATCATGGCGCTGGCCCTGGCGGTCGGCGAGGGCGCGGTGCGGGCGGCCGGCTGAGGATCAGCCGGTCCGGAGGACCGCGCAGGTCGTCGTGCCGTGGGCGTAGAGCTTCCCGTCGGCCGCGCCGGTCACCCGCGCCTCGGCGGTGGCCGTCGTCCGTCCGACGTGGAGCGCCACCCCCTCGCAGCGCAGCGCGGCCGCGCCGGGGAGCACCGGCCGGATCATGTGCACCCCCAGCTGCACGGTGGTGTAGGCGGATCCGGCCGGGAGCCGGCTCATCACGGCGGAGCCGAGAGCGGAGTCCAGCAGGGTGGCGAGGAAGCCGCCGTGCACCGTGCCCATCGGGTTGAGCAGGTGGTCCCCGGGATCGCCCTCGAAGACCGCGCGCTCGTCGCCGACCTCCACGAGGCGGAAGCCCAGGGTGCTCATGATCGAGGCCTCGGGGAAGCGGCCGTCGATGGCGCCCTGCAGGACCTCGCGCCCGGTCATCTCCAGGACTTCGGGGGTGGGTTCGGGGCGCGGCTCCCAGGTGTGGGTGCGCGAGCGGGTGGCGGTGGCGGCCTCGTACGTCGTCATGGCACCGACGCTAGGCGTCGGACCGGGTCACCGGGAGTGGCGCATCCGGCAGCTTGGATACCGTTCCCGACAGCGGGCCCGACACCGCTCCGGGCACGGCGGGCGTGGGGTGGCGCAGGTCGAAGGCCGGCGACTCGGACCGGATGCGCGGCAGGGAGCGGAAGTTGTGGCGCGGCGGCGGGCAGCTCGTCGCCCACTCCAGGGAACGTCCCCAGCCCCAGGGGTCGTCGGTCCCGACCGGCTCGCCGTACCTCGCCGTCCGCCACACGTTGTAGAGGAACGGCAGGATCGACAGCCCCAGCAGGAAGGAGCTGACCGTCGAGACGGTGTTGAGCGTGGTGAAGCCGTCCGCCGCCAGGTAGTCCGGGACGCGCCGCAGCATGCCCTGCGTGCCCAGCCAGTGCTGGACGAGGAAGGTGCCGTGGAAACCGACGAAGAGCGTCCAGAAGGTGATCTTGCCCAGGCGCTCGTCGAGCATCCTGCCGGTGAACTTCGGCCACCAGAAGTGCAGCCCGGAGAACATGGCGAAGACGACCGTGCCGAAGACGACGTAGTGGAAGTGCGCCACGACGAAGTAGGAGTCGGAGACCTGGAAGTCCAGCGGCGCGGACGCCAGGATCACCCCGGTCAGCCCGCCGAACACGAAGGTGACGAGGAAGCCGGTCGCCCAGAGCATCGGCGTCTCGAAGCTCAGCGAGCCCTTCCACATCGTGCCGATCCAGTTGAAGACCTTCACGCCGGTCGGCACCGCGATGAGCAGCGTCATGAAGGAGAAGAAGGGCAGCAGCACCCCGCCGGTGACGTACATGTGGTGCGCCCAGACCGTCGCCGACAGCCCGGCGATGGAGATCGTCGCCGCGATCAGGCCGGTGTGGCCGAACATGGGCTTGCGCGAGAAGACCGGTATGACCTCGCTGACGATCCCGAAGAAGGGCAGCGCGATGATGTAGACCTCGGGGTGGCCGAAGAACCAGAACAGGTGCTGCCACAGCAGCGCCCCGCCGTTCGCCGGGTCGAAGATGTGCGCCCCGAACTTCCGGTCCAGTTCCAGCGCGAGGAGCGCCGCGGCCAGCACCGGGAAGGCCATCACCACCAGCACTCCGGTGAGCAGGACGTTCCAGGTGAAGATCGGCATGCGGAACATCGTCATGCCGGGGGCGCGCATGCAGATGATCGTGGTGATGAGGTTGACCGCGCCCAGGATGGTCCCGAAGCCGGACAGCGCCAGCCCCATGATCCACAGGTCGCCGCCCACGCCCGGTGAGTGCACCGCGCTCGACAGCGGTGCGTAGGCGAACCAGCCGAAGTCCGCCGCGCCCTGCGGGGTGAGGAAACCGCCCACCGCGATCAGCGAGCCGAACAGGTAGAGCCAGTACGCGAGCATGTTGAGCCGGGGGAACGCGACGTCCGGGGCGCCGATCTGCAGCGGCATGATCCAGTTCGCGAAACCGGAGAACAGCGGGGTCGCGAACATCAGCAGCATGATCGTGCCGTGCATCGTGAACAGCTGGTTGAACTGCTCGTTCGACATGACCTGCAGCCCGGGACGGGCGAGTTCCGCGCGCATCAGCAGGGCCATCACCCCGCCCCCGCAGAAGAAGGCGAACGCCGTACCGAGGTAGAGCGTGCCGATGGCCTTGTGGTCGGTCGTGGTCAGCCATGCCACGGCGGACGCCGCGCGTCGCGGGAACGTGAGACTCATGCCCGGTAGGTGTCCGGGCCCGCCCGCGGCGTCACCCGGGGAACATCACATCGGCGGGGTGTGATGATCGGTCCCATGGCGGACACCAAGCGGTCATGAGCACGGACGAGACGCAGTCACAGGCGTTCGCCGCTGCCTACCGCGAGCACTACTGGGCGGTCAGCCGCTACGTCGCCCGGCGGACGGCCGGGCGGACGGCGCACGACGAGGTGGAGGAAGTGGTGGCGGAGGTGTTCGCCGTCGCCTGGCGGCGCCGCGCCGAGCACCCCTCGTACCCGCTGCCCTGGCTGTACGGCGTCGCCCGCAACTGCATGGCGAACAGCGTGCGCGGGCAGGGGCGGCGGCGCAGGCTGCTGGACCGGATCGGGAACCACGAGACGGCCCACGGCACGCACCTGGTCCCGAGCCCGGGCACTGACGCGCCCGGCTCCTGGGTGCACGAGGCGCTGGGCCGGCTCGCGGCGACCGACCAGGAGGTGCTGCGGCTGACCGCCTGGGAGGAGCTGGACGTCGGGGAGCTGGCGGTGGCCCTCGGCTGCGGGCGTTCCGCGGCCGCCATGCGCCTGCACCGGGCGCGCCGCAGGCTCCGCGAGCAGATCGACCGCATGGGGATGACCGTGACCCAGGAGGGGCCATGACCGATGAGCCGGAGCTGGAGCTGCTGCGCCGGGCCGATCCCGTGCCGGCCGGTGATCCGCGCTGGCGCGACCGCCCGCCGGACGCCCGGGTCGAACGCGGGCTGCGGCGGCTGCTGGCCGCCGAAGCCGCGTCCGAAGCGGCTGCCGCGCCCGCGTCCCGCCGGACCGCGCGCCGGCCGGGCGGGTGGGGGTGCACACGTGCAGCCTGGACGGGCGGCGCGCACCCGCCAACTACGCGAAGCGCGGCTTCCGCATCTCCCGTCCCGAGCCCGCGC
>NZ_JARAVM010000081.1:0-7529 GCF_033792735.1 Streptomyces sp. PA03-3a | reverse complement strand
CACGACGCGCCGACGCCAGCACCGCCGCCGACAACGCCCGCGGCTCCCCGGACTCCGCGTCCAGCAGCAGGAGCTCCTCCTCCACACCCACCGTGCGCAATGGCTCTCCTTCCCGGCCGCTCCGACGGCGGATGCGGACGTCTCGTCAGGCGAGGACCGAGTCGTCCTCCGGCCGGGCCCCCGGCAGCCGCAGCCGTGCCGCGATCAGCGCGGCGTCGACGTCCCGCGTGCCGGTCGCCACGCACAGCGTGTACGACACGTCCGCCGTCCGGCGCCGTACCTCGGGGTCCTCGGGGTCGAGCAGGCGCAGCGTCTCGTAACGGTCGATCAGGTCGTCCAGCACGGCGGGGTGGGCAAGCAGCACGTCGTCCTCCTGCGGGGCGTGTCATGGGGTCAAGCCGTGTACCTGGCTGCCGCCTACCCCGACTTCGTCCTGGCACGCAGGGGGTGCGCGCAGCCGAGCAGCCGGGGGGGTACGGCGGGGATCAGCGGCGGGCCCGCTCCGGCAGGGCGGTGACGATGATCTCGCGGGTCGCCGTGCTGTCCTCGACCGTGCGGAACCCCGCGAGGGCCAGTGCGTCCAGCACCTCCTTGTGGAGCGGGCGGCGGTGCGCCCCGGCCGCAGGGCCCGCCGCCCCGCCGGCGCTCGGCAGGGTGTCCCAGCGCACGACCACGCCCCGGGGCCCCGCCTCCACGACGGGAGGGTCCTCGCCGCCGCGGTGCTGCGCCAGCGGCAGTCCCGCGTCCAGCAGGGCGAGGCACACCGCCGTGTGCAGCCGCCGGACGTCCGCGCCGAGCCGGTGGGCCGACGGGCGGGACGGGGTGAGCGCCCCGCGGTGGCCGGTGAGGTCGAGCAGCCGCAGGACGGTGTCGCTCGCGGCGGTCACGGTCAGTGTCCGGTGCGCGGCCATGGCGCGGTTGCGCAGCTCCAGCAGGGCGTTGAGGCCCGCGCGGTCGCAGCCGGAGACGTCGCGCAGGTCCAGGTCGAGGCCGTCCCCCGCCTCCAGGGCGGCGAACAGGGCGCGGCGCAGCTCCGGCGCGGTCCCCGCGTCGAGCTCGCCGATGAGCACGGCCTCGGTGCGCGTGGTGCCGTGCGGACTGAGCAGAATGGTCAGGCGCGTATGGGACTCGTGCTCCCCGGCGAGTTCGGGTCCCGCGGGAACGGAGTGCACCCGCAGATCGGGAGACCGGTCCGACATGCCGTACCTCCTGCACTTTCGCTGCGCGCCGGTGCGTGCGCCGCCTCGGCGTGGGAGTGATCGGAAGACATGAACGACACCCGGAGGCCCGCATGAATATTTCCGGGCAAAGGGGTGACATCCGCATGATATGTGCTGGAGGGCAGGTTGGCGCCCGGTGCGGCGGGCGCGTCCGCGCGTGGCGGGGGAGGGGCTCAGGGCGCCAGGGCCCGGGCGATCCTCTCGAGCCGGGCCGCGTCCCGGGCGTACGCGCCCGCCGGGTTCCGGAAGGAGTACTCGCCGTCGTTGGTCCGGTACCCGCCCGGGGCCGCGGTCCAGTGCACGGGGCCGCACGGCCCCTGCTCCTCCAGCAGGGCGGCCGCGAGCCGCTCGGGCTCGCCGACCCGGGTGCGGGCACGGAGGGCCGCCGCCACCCGGTCCTCCGCGCCGGCGGGGACGGCGTCGTCGCCGAAGGCGGGCAGCAGGAGCAGCAGGCGGGCGTGCGGATCGTCGGTGCTGCCGCCGGGCAGGCCGTTGTCCGCGACCGCGACCAGTTCGGCCCAGGACAGAGCGGGGCCGGTGAAGTGCCCTTCGTCCGCCGCGAGGAGTTCCGCGGATTCCCAGCCGGGATCGTGCAGCAGGTAGTCGACGCCCTCGTCCTCCGCGAAGGCGCGGTAGACCACGTGCAGCCGCCGCCCCCCGGCGAGCGGCACGCTGAACACAGGCCACTTCTCACCGCCCAGCAGCAGGTTGTGCAACCGCATGGCCTCCGTCCCGTCGGCGCCGAGCAGCAGTTCCTCCGCCTCCTCCTCCTGCGCGCAGTTGTGCAGGTGTCCCTCCCAGAACAGCCGGTCGTCGAGGAGGCCGGGCACATGGCGGAAGGGGCCGCCGCCGTAGCCCGGTATGAGGGCGGGCGGCAGCGCGGCGCTGTCCGTCACGGCGGTCATCGTGCCTCCTGTCCTGGGAGGAGGCCGGCCCCGCCACAGGGCCGGCGCTCCGGGAGTCCGGTTCCGAGAAGCCATACGGATCGGGACACTTCTCACAGTAGGCGCAGCCACTGACAACGGGCCCGGGCGGTAACGCCCGCCCCAGGAGCGCGGCGAGCGATGAGCAGGCCGGTCCGGGAGAACGGGTGACGGGGCTGGCGAAGCCGCTCACGCCCGGTGAACCGGCAGAGCCGGAGGGCCAGATCGGCGTGCGGCCGCCGGAGGAGTACCCGCGGAGCCGGCCCGGCGTACGGGGTGTTGCCGGTCCGGCGCGGTGAGGACGGCCGTGAGGCGTGGCACGGCGACGGCGCTGACCTCACGTCACGGACCCGGAGGGTCGGCGGAGCCCTTCCCCACGACGCGGGCGACGGCCGCGGAACGCGCGGGCGGCCGACCGCCCGCAGCAGGGGGACTTCGAGGAGTTCGACACCGCCTTCGAGACCCGGGACGAGCGCTGGGCGCCCTGCTGCGGGGCAACGACCGCAACGTCGTCGATGCCGTCTGCCTGTGTCATCCGGGCTGTGCGCCACGGCAGTGGCCGGTCGTGCCGGGCCCGGCGGCCGGTCGGATCCGGGACGACGACAGGGTCGACGACCTCGATCCGCGCCCGGCCACCGGGCCCGACGGCACCCCGCTCACCTTCGCCACCGGTACGACGACTGGCCGCGGGAGAGCGCCCGCGTGAGGTGAGCCTCGACCGCGACGTGGGCCTCAGCCGGGCCACACACCGGTCAGACGCCGGGTGGCGGTCGCACCCCCACGGTCGACCGCCGCCTTCACCAAGGCGAAGATCGCGCCCTGTAGCGCCGCCGCGGTCAGCACCTCGGCCCAGGAGCGGTCCTCGTCGGTGGCTCCGGGCGCGTCCTGTTCATGGCCCAGCGTCCTCCAGGCCCGCTTGAACAACGCGCCGGCGATCAGCCCGGAGACCGCGCCCAGGGTCATGCCCACGGGTTTGTAGACGATTTTGGACGCCTTCACCCGCGCCTCCTCCTGGCGCGGCGCACCAGCAGCAACACCCCCATGGCGGCGCCGGCGCCCAGCAGCGGCGCGCGGTGGGCCCGGGCGGCCCGCGCGCTCCGCCCGGCCCGCGCCCGCACCGCCGGTGCCTTCGCCCGGGCCAGCCGGCCGGCGTGCACGGCCTGCAGCCGTATCCGTCCGGCCGCCTTCACGGCCTTGTCCCGGGCGGGTTCCGGGGTCTTCTCCCGGACCAGCTCGCCGATCCGGGAGGCCGCGCCGTGCGCCTTGGCGCCGGCCCGGCCCGCCCGGTCCATCAGCCGGCCCTTGACGTCGGTCTTCGCCGTCAGCGCGGCGACCGTACGGCCCAGCTCCTCGCGCGTCGCCTCGACGCGCTCCCGCAGTTCGTCGGTCGTGGGTGACTTGTCGCTCGTCATCGGTGTGCCCTTTCCTTGAGTTCCGCGATGTCGGCCTTTACGCCGTCGACGGCAGCCCGTGGCACGGGCGGGGCCGCCCGCCCGAACTGCCTGCGGCCCGCCGCGGCCAGTGCCGCGGCGACCGAGCCCAGGAGCCCCGTGACGACCAGCGCCGCCGCCCACACCGGCAGCGCGAGTGACAGCGCCGCCACGGCGGCCACGGCGAGCCCCTGCAGCGCCAGGACCGCGAACAGCCCCGCCCCGCCGAACAGGCCGCCGCCCAGGCCGAAGCGCCGGCCCTTCAGCGTCATCTCGGCCCGGGCCAGCCGCATTTCCTCACGCACCAACTGCGACAACTGCTCCGACGCGCGGGACACCAGCTCGCCCACCCGTTCGTCACCGCCGTCGCGCTGCCCGGTCGCGCTCACGGTCCTCACCTGCCTCCGTCTGCTCCGCGTCCCGTCCTCCGTGCGCCCCCCTCACTGCGCGCCTTCCCGGTCCGCACCGGCTCACGCGCGACCGCCTTCCCGACGTGACCTCAGGTGCGGCGGCCGGGCGCCGTGTTCGGCAGGATGGAGGCCATGACGACACCCTCCACACCGCCGCCGGGTTCCTCGTGCGGCTCCACCTGCCGGGGCTCGACCCTGTCCCTGTGGTCGAAGGATTCGGTGCTCTCCATCGGCTCGGTGGGCTCCGTGCTCTCCATCGGCTCCGTCGGCTCCGTGCTGTCCGTCGGCTCGGTCGGCAGCGCCCTGTCCGCGGGGTCCCTCGGGTCCGCCCTGTCGCTGCTGTCGGGTGGTTCCTGGCTGAGCGTGGGCTCGCTGCTGTCCGCCCAGTCGCGCTGGTCGGTGCTGTCCTGGCGCTCCTCGCGCGGCTTGCGCGGAATGGGGACGGCCGCCGCCGTCGCCGGCGCGGCCGCGCTGGTGCTGCTGGCCCGTACGGGCGGGAAGCCGCCAGCGGAGTGATCACGAGCCCGGCCCGGCGCGCCGCGCCGGGGCCCGGGCGGGGTCAGGGGGTTTGGATGGGGGGCGGCCGCCGACCGGTGGCCGTCGCATCCGACCTGGAGGCCGTCGTGCGTGTCCGCCCTGTCGCCGTGTCCGTCCTGTCCGCGGCGACGCTGCTGTCCGCGGCGCCCTCCGCCCGGGCGGCGGACGGCTGGACCCCGCACCGCGACGGCGGCCGCAGCGCACGCCTCGCCGTGTACGACTCCGGGCGGGTCGGCCACGCCGTGGTCACCGTCCACCGTGTCGGGCGCGGCTGGGAGGTCGACGCCCTCGTCACCAAGGAGGTCGACGACCCCGGCTGCGTCTACCTCGCCACCGACGACGGCGACGACGACGGCCAGGGCCGGGAGATCGGTGCCCAGTGCGGCTCGGCGGACACCACCACCCGCATGATCAGCCACACCGAGTTCCGCCGGCTCGTCCTCGGCTGGGTGGACGGCGACGGCGTCCCCGTCAGCCGCCGGAGCGTCAGGATCTGACCCCGTGAGGGGTGTCCACGGGTCCCGCGACCTCACCGGAACCGCTGGCCCGCCACCGTCCCGATGGGGTACGACTGCACGATGGACTGTGAGCGTTGCCTGGAACCCGTGATCGAGGGCCCGGAGGGCGGCTACGTGTGCGGCCTCTGCCTCTTCACGGTGGAACCCCCCGGGTACAACAAGCGCCGTGAGGAAGGGCTGAGGGCCGTCGCGGCCGAACGCCGCCGGCGCACGCTGGAACGCCGCGCCCGCAAGGGGCTGCCGGTCTGACCCGCCGGGCCGGCACGATGCCCGACCGGAACGCGGACCGGTCACGGAGGGTCGCGTCATGCGGGCCACACCGGCCGGACAGCGGCCAGGGATCCCCGACGGCGCGTCGCCGACCCGTGGCCGCCGGGGCGACCGGGCGGCGCGGCGACCGTGACCCGATTCTTAGCGGGACGTTAGATCTCGGCGCCGGACCTTGTCCGGGCGCGGCGCGGGCCCACATGCTCTGGGCACTTCGCCCCGTCCCCCATCAGGGCCTTTCTCCTTTGGAGCCGCCGATGTCGCCGACTTCCGCCATGCCCGCGCCGCCCGCCGCCGGGGAGCGCGGCAAGCGCCGCCTCGCCCTCGTGGGAGGCTCGCTCGGCAATCTCGTCGAGTGGTACGACTGGTTCGTCTACGCCAGCTTCGCCATCTACTTCGCCGACTCCTTCTTCCCCGGCGACAACTCGACCACCCAGCTGATGAACACCGCCGGCATCTTCGCGGTCGGTTTCCTTATGCGCCCCGTCGGCGGCTGGGTGCTGGGCCGCGCCGCCGACCGCCATGGCCGCAAGAGCGCGCTGACCCTCACCGTGACCATGATGTCGGTCGCCGCGCTGATGATCGCGATCGCCCCGACGTACGGGCAGGCCGGCTACGCGGGGGCGCTCGTCCTGCTGCTGGCCCGGCTTCTGCAGGGCATGAGCATCGGCGGCGAGTACGCCGCCAGCGCGACCTACCTCACCGAGGCGTCGGCCCGTGACCGGCGCGGTCTCGGCTCGTCCTTCCAGTACGTGTCGATGACGGCGGGCCAGCTGCTGGGCCTGGGGATCCTGATCACCCTTCAGCACGTGCTGACCACGGACCAGTTGCACGACTGGGGATGGCGCCTCCCCTTCGTGCTGGGCGCGGTCTTCGCGGTCGTGGTCTTCTGGATCCGGCGCAGGCTCGAGGAGACCGACGTCTTCGCCGAGGAGGCGGGCACGCAGGACGACGCCCGGGGCTCGCTCCGGCTGCTGTGGCAGCACCGGCGCCAGGCACTCCTGGTCATGGCCCTCACCCTGGGCGGCACCGTCGCCTACTACACGTACACCACGTACCTCACCAAGTACCTCATCGGCAGCGCCGGCATGGCCAAGAACACCGCGACCCTGGTCAGCTTCACCGCGCTGTTCGTCTTCGCGCTGCTCCAGCCCCTGGCCGGGGCGCTCTCCGACCGGATCGGCCGCAGGCCGCTGCTGATCACCTTCGCGGTGGGGTGCACCCTGGGCACCTACCCGATCATGACGGCACTCGGCTCGGCCTCCTCGTACTGGTCCGCGCTCGGGCTGTCGCTCCTGGCGCTCGTCATCGTCACCGGCTACACCTCCATCAACGCCGCCGTGAAGGCCGAGCTGTTCCCGACGCGCGTGCGGGCGCTGGGCGTGGCGCTGCCGTACGCGATCGCCAACGCGCTGTTCGGCGGCACGGCGGAGTACGTCGCCCTGTGGTTCAAGGACGCCGGTCACGAGACGGCCTTCTTCTGGTACGTGTCGGGGTGCGCGCTGGTCTCCCTCGTCACCTACGTCCTCATGCCCGACACCAGGAACACCGCGCTCAGCCGCGCCGAGGAGGCGGCCGGCGACCGCGCCGAGCCGCGGGCAGCCAGGTCCCCGGCCGAGGGCGTGGTTCCACAGGCCTGACGGAGCCCGCACACCTCCCCGGTCGCGATCCGCGCGTCCCCGATCGCGTTGGCCGGGCCGAGCGGCGGTCCGTGCGCCGTCGACGGCGCCGGGCTTGAGGCACCCTTTACCGGCGAGGGATGGTCCCGCGGCGGGGCGCACCCTAACGTCCGGTGCATGAACGCAAGATCATCTCTGGCGCTGAAGTGCTTCCGGATCCCCGTCGCGGGCAGCGTGCTCCTCGCCCTGCACGGGAAGCTGACCACGGGCCACTGGACGATTCCCGTGTACTTCATGGTGCCGGTCTTCGCCGGGGCCGCCTGGGTGTTCTGGTACAACTGCGACCCCGGCCGGGTCGCGGCGCGTGAGGCGCGGCGTGCCGGGCGTACCGGGCAGTGAGCCCGGAACGGCAGCCCTGGTCCTGGCGGTGACGGCTCGCGTCACGGTGCGCCGGACCCTGGATCCCGGCCGCAGGGCCGGGATCCAGGACGTCTGACGGAACGTCAGTGGCGGACGATCTGGGGGGCTATGTCCTCGGTGAAGGTCTCGTCCTCGGTGGTCTTGAGCGTGGTGGCCTTGGCGGTGGTGGTGCCGCAGAACGCGGC
>NZ_JARAVM010000080.1:0-7606 GCF_033792735.1 Streptomyces sp. PA03-3a | reverse complement strand
GCCACCGCCCGAGCCGCCCGAAGCGGCGGCGGCCGCCGCGCCGGCACCTGCCGCCGCGCCGCCCGCGGCGATGCCCGCCGCCTTCGCCGCGTACGCGGCGCCGAACCAGCCGACGACCGCGACCGGCAGCAGCCCCTTGAGCGCCGCGTTCACGTCCGCCAGCTCCGCCGCCGCCAGGCGGCAGTTGGCACACTCCTCCAGGTGCTTGCGCAGCTCCCGGTCGGCCCGCATCCGCAGACCACCGCGGGCGTGTGCGCCGAGTCGGTCCGCGTAGCGGGCGCAGGACCCCTTGGCGGTCAGTGTGGACGAGACATGCGCCTGCAGGTACGCCTGGCGCAGTCCCTCGCGCGCCCGGTGCGCCAGAACGGCTGTGGCGTTGGCCGTCAGCCCCAGCAACGGTGCGACCTTGCTGGGGGACTCCTCCTCGACCGCGGTGTGCCACAGCACCGCCTGCCAGCGCTCGGGCAGGGTGCGGAAGGCCTGGATGGCCAGGGAGCGTTCGGCCTCGTGCATGGCGCGCACGTCCGCGCCCAGGTCCTGGGTGCCCTGGGCCGCCGCGGCCCCGGCCGAGGTGACCGCGAACACCGCGAAGTCGTCGACCAGTTGCTCCCGCTTGGCCGTGCTGCCCCAGGACGCGGCCACCCGCCGCACCGTGGTGAGCAGGTAGGCGCGCACGGCCGCGTCCGGACCGCTGCCGCCGCGGATCGCCTGCAGCGTGCGGGCGAAGACCTCGCCGGTCAGGTCCTCGGCGGTGTGCCGGTCACGGCAGCAGCCGCGGGCGTACCGCCGCACGGCCGCCACGTGCCGCCGGTACAGCTCCTCGTACGCGCTGTCGTCGCCGCCGCGCACCCGGGCGACCAGGTCGGCGTCGGACAGCTGCGCCCCGGGGGCGTCCGCGGCCTCGGGGAGACGCTCCGCGAGCGGCTCCCGCTGCTCGGGCACCCGGCCGGACGGCGGACCCCCACCGGAGTCCGCCCCGGCCTCCGCGGGCGGACCGGACTCCCCGTTTCCTTCATCCACGGGCGTAAGAGTGGCACACCGTTACCGTCCGACGACCTGTCAAGCATCAGAACCACCCGTCCGGGGAGTTTCACCCCCCGGAAGCGGGTCATCACCTGAACGGGTCAGCCTCACGCCCCCGGACGGGACCGCAGTCCCTCCAGCAGGATGTCCAGCAACCGGGCCGAGGCGGCGGCCTGCTGGGCCGGGTCCGGCAGCGACGGCGCCGCGGTGGCGATCACCAGCAGCACGTCGGCCACCGACACGCCCGCCCGCAGCTCACCGGCCGCCCGCGCCCGCTCCACCAGCTGCCCGACGACGTCCAGGAGGGCGGCCATCCCGGCGCCCGACGTGAAGTCGTCGGCCCCACCGCGCTGCTGCGGCACTCGCGTCCCGTCGGCCGCACCTGCCGGCTCCACCTGCAGCACCTGCGGCGGCAGCAGCCGCCCGGCGCCGGAGGCCACCGACGTCCGCAGGAAGCGGGACAGCGCCGACCAGGCCTCCTCCTCCTGGCCCAGGGCCGAGCGCGCCTGCTCCGTCAGCCGTGCCGTCTCCTCCTCGGCTATGCGCCGCACCAGGACGTCCTTGCTGGGGAAGCGCCGGTAGACGGTGCCGACGCCCACCCGGGCCCGCCGGGCCACGTCCTCCATCGGCGCGCCGTACCCCAGCTCACCGAAGACCTCGCGCGCGGCCCGCAGGACGTGCTCGAGGTTGCGCTGCGCGTCCACACGCAGCGGGGACGTACGGCCCCCGCCGCCACCGCGCACGTCCGGATCGGGATGGCCGCTGACGGTCGCGGTCGTCGCCCATTGCGGATCCTGAATATGCATATGTGTATCCCCCGGTTAATCGCGTCTCCCCCCGGAGACTCCCCACCCCATGATCGCCGGAAGGCGGCGGACTGCGCCGCGCGGGCATCCCGGTGGGATACGAACATAGTTGAGCCCCGGTCAAGAATGAAGGGGGAACCCACGCACGATCGGAGTACCCCGGCCGCCGATTCTCCTTCCCGGCACTTCACACCGGTCAGCAACCCGCCCGTGACCTGCCGGAGAACAGGATTCGGCCATTCATTGCCGTCCGCCCTGTGGACAAACCCCGATGGCCCATTGCCTCATGGAACGATGGCAGCACTCAAGGGGCCGTCCGGCGCGGCAGAAGAATCCGGTATCCCGCGCATCCTCGTCGTCGGCGGCGGTTATGTGGGCATGTACACCGCTTTGCGGCTGCAACGCAGGCTGAAACACGGCGAAGCGGAAATCGTCGTGGTCGAACCGCAGCCCTACATGACCTACCAGCCTTTCCTGCCCGAGGCGGCCGCGGGCTCCATCTCGCCCCGCCACGTCGTGGTGCCCCTGCGCCGCGTCCTGGACCGCTGCACGCTGGTCATCGGCGAGGCCCGGCGCATCGACCACGGCAAGCGGGTCGCCACGCTCACCACCCTCGCCACCGAGGAGGAGGGCTCCCTCGCCCTGGAGCTCCCGTACGACCACCTGGTGCTGGCGCCGGGCTCCGTCTCCCGCACCCTGCCCATCCCCGGCCTCGCCGAGCACGGCATCGGCTTCAAGACCGTCGAGGAGGCCATCGGGCTGCGCAACCACGTCCTGGAGCAGCTCGACATCGCCTCCTCCACCCGGGACGTCGAGGTCCGCGACGCGGCCCTGACCTTCGTCTTCGTCGGCGGCGGCTACGCGGGCGTGGAGGCACTCGGAGAGCTGGAGGACATGGCGCGCTACGCCGTGCGGTACTACCACAACGTCGAGGCCGACGACCTGAGATGGATCCTGGTCGAGGCCACCGACCGCATCCTCCCCGAGGTCGGCGAGGAGATGGGCCGGTACGCCGTCCGCGAGCTGCGCGGCCGCAACGTCGACATCCGCCTGAACACCCGGCTGGAGTCCTGCGAGAACCGCGTCGCCGTCCTGGACGACGGCTCCCGCGTGCCCACCCGCACCCTGGTGTGGACGGCCGGCGTCAAACCGCACCCCGTGCTCTCCCGCACCGATCTGCCGCTGGGCGGCCGTGGCCGGATCGCGTGCACCGCGGACCTGCGGATCGCCGGCACCGAGGGCGCCTGGGCAGCGGGCGACGCCGCCGCCGTCCCGGACCTCACATCCGGCGACCCCGGCGCGGTCTGCGCGCCCAACGCCCAGCACGCCCTGCGCCAGGCGCGCGTCCTGGCCGACAACATCGTCGCGAGCCTGCGCGGCGAGCCCCTGACCGACTACCGTCACGCCTACGCGGGCTCGGTCGCCTCGCTCGGGCTCCACAAGGGCGTGGCGCAGGTCTACGGGCGGAAACTCAAGGGCTACCCCGCCTGGTTCATGCACCGCGCGTACCACCTCAGCCGGATGCCCACCTTCAACCGCAAGGCGCGGATCCTGGCCGAATGGGTCCTGTCCGGGCTCTTCAAACGGGAGATCGTCTCGCTCGGCTCGCTGGAGAACCCGCGCGCCGAGTTCGAGCTCGCCGCGGAGACCGGTCGCAAGCCCGACGCGCCCTGACCGCCAGTGCGGATGCGGTGGCCGATTCCCCCGGAGCGGTGGGTCGGCCACACTGGACCCGTGACCAAGCGTGCGCCAGCACCTGCAAAGAGTGACAAATACGAGGAATCGGACGTTTGAACCTCACGCGTTGGAGCGCCCGGCTCCCCGGAACACAGCGACGCAATGCCCAGGCGGCGGCCGCCGGTGCCGAACCCCCGTCCGGCGGAGCGGTACCCGCGGCGCGCGGCGAGGCCGCCGAGCACCCCGACGCGCCGGCGCACACCCTCGACGCGCTCCCCGTACGCGAGGTGCTGGGCCGGCTGCCCGCCCTCATCGCGGTCACGCACGGGCCCACCCACCACCTCGGGTACGTCAACGAGGCGTGGAGCGAGGTCTTCGGCACCCGCACCCCGGGAGAGCCCGCCCGCGAGTCCCTCCCCGAGCTCGCCGAACTCGGCCTGCTCCCCCTGATGGACCAGGTCTTCCGCAGCGGCAAGCCCCGCACCGTCAAGGCCCGCAAGGTCGCCACCGCCACCCGGCAGGGTTACTTCACCCTCACCTGCAGCCCCGTTCCGGTGAAGGACGCCGGCGACACCGGCGGCGTCCTGGTCTTCGCCACCGACGTCACCGACCAGGTCCAGTCCGCCGAACGCCTCCGCGAGAGCGAGCGCCGCCTCCACGCGACCGCCGTCACCCTCCAGCGCAGCCTGCTCCCCCAGGAGCTCGAACAACCCGACGACCTGCGCGTCGCCGCCACCTACCAGCCCGGCGGCACCGACGCCGCCGTCGGCGGGGACTGGTACGACGTCATCACCCTCGGCGCCGGCCGCACCGCCCTCGTCATCGGCGACGTCATGGGCCGCGGCGTGCGCGCAGCCGCGGTCATGGGCCAGCTCCGCACCGCGGTCCGCGCCTACGCCCGCCTCGACCTGCCCCCGCACGAGGTCATCCAGCTCCTCGACGGCCTCGCCGCCGAGATCGACGCCACCCAGATCGCCACCTGCGTCTACGCCGTCCACGACCCCAGCGAGGGACGGCTGTCCTACGCCTCCGCCGGCCACCTGCCGATCGTCGTACGCGACGCCGACGGCACCGTCCGCCGCGCCGACGAGCCCACCGGACCGCCGCTCGGCACCGGCGGCTGGGTCCACACCTCCGGCTCCATTCCCCTCGGGCCGGGCGCCACCGCCGTGCTCTACACCGACGGCCTCATCGAGCGCCGCGGTGAGGACATCGACGAGGGCGTGTCGGCCCTGATGAACGCCGTCGCCGGCGCCACCGGCAGCCCCCAGGTCATCTGCGACCGCCTGCTGCGCGCCCTGGGCGTGACCTCCGAGCACGCCGACGACGTCGCCGTGCTCGTCATGCAGTACCCGCAGCACGAGGGCAACGACTCCGAGCTGTTCCGCAACGCCTCCCTGGAACTGCTCGGCGGCATCGAAGCGGCCCCTCGCGCCCGCGCCTTCGCCCAGGGTGTGCTGACCTCCTGGCGCTTTCCCGTCGAACTCGTCGACCTCGGGGTCCTCGCCGCCAGCGAACTGGTCGCCAACTCGCTCCAGCACGGCGTCCCGCCCATGCGGCTGCGACTGCGGCGTACCGACCGGCGCCTGATCATCGAGGTCACCGACGGCGACGACCACCTGCCGCGCCGCCGCCGCGCCGAACCGGCCGACGAGGCCGGCCGGGGCATCTCCATCATCGCCACCATCGCCTCCGCCTGGGGATCCCGGCGGACCCCCGGCGGAGGCAAGGCGGTGTGGTGCGAGTTCGCGCTCCCCAACTGACCGGGGATCACGCCGCCAGCACGGGCTCCCGCATCGGCGCGTCCTGCCCGACCGTGAGGCGACGGCCGAGCCGCACCGAGAGCACGCTGACCGCCAGGGAGCAGGCGACCAGCATCACGATGTACTCGGCGTACCGTCCGCTGCCCGCCATCAGCCCGCCGACCGCCGGACCCACGGCCAGCGCCAGCTGCTTCACCAGCGCGAACGCCGAGTTGTACTGGCCGACCATCCGCTCCGGCGCCATGTCCGCCACCAGCGGCGCGACCGTCGGCGACAGCATCGCCTCGCCGAGCCCGAACAGCGCGTACGTCGCGATCAGCATCGCCGTCGCGACCCGGTGCGCGGAGCCCGTCAGCCCGGACAGCCCGGCGACCACCCACGCCACGGCCCACAGCAGACCGACCGCCGCGATCACCCGGCTGCGCCGCCGCCGCTCCACGGACCGCAGGACGGCGAACTGCGCCACCACGATCGCCGCGGTGTTCGCCGCGAGGGCGAGGCCCAGCGTCGCCGGCGACACCTTGGTCACCTCGACCGCGTACGCCGAGAGCCCGGACTCGAACTGCCCGTAGCAGGCGAAGAACAGCACCCCGCCCAGCACACACAGCTGCACCATCGCCCGGTCGGCGAACAGCGCCCGCCAGCCTCCGGCGGCCTTGTCCGACGGCGCCGTCTCCATGCGCGCCGCCTTCGGCAGCCGTACGGAGGCCGCGACGACACCGAGCACGACGAACATCGCGGCCTCGATCGAGAACAGCAGCGTGAAGGAGTCCGGACGAGAGGTGTCGACCAGCAGCCCGCCCAGCAGACCGCCGACCCCCAGCCCGAGATTGCTCAGGAAGAACTGCGTCGCGAAGGCCCGCGACCGCGTCCTCGGCGTGGAGCACCACACGATCAGCGTGGCCAGCGCCGGCTGCATCACGGCGATGCCGGCGCCCATCACCGCGGACGCGGCGATCACCAGGGGCGCGCTCGACGCGAGCCCGAAGCCCATGGAGCCCACCGCCGCCGCGAACGCACCGGCCAGCAGCACGGGCAGCGGCCCGCTCCGGTCGATCGTCCGACCGGTGAACGGCAGCACGGCGAGCGCGGCGACGGCGAACGCGGACAGGACGACACCAGCCGTGCCCGCTCCCAGATCCCGCACCTGCGCCACATAGACGAACAGGAACGGGACGGTGAAGCCGTTGCCGAACGCGCTCAGCGCGTTGCCCAGCTGGATCCGGCGCAGCGCGGCGCCCATCGCGGTGGTCACACTCACCCCTTAGGTCAGTAGTTCTCGAACATGAAGACTTCAACTTTAAACTTCGAAGCTAAACAGTACATGCCAGAAGTCTTTAGGACCAACGAGTTTCGTGGGACACTCCTGCCATGACGAGCGCATCCGACGGTTCCGCCGGTACTCCGCAGGAGCTGGACCTCGACGAGCAGATCGCGATCTACCAGCGCGAATACCCCGAGGTGGATCCCCAGGTCGAGAAGATCGTCACGGCGCTGGGCAGGCTCAACCGCCGTATGAACGTGGGCTACAGCCGGCACCTGTCGGCGGTGGGCATCACCAGCGCGGAGTGGGAGGTCCTCAAGGCCCTTGTGGTCGTGGGCCGTCCGTACCGGCTCGGTCCCGGCGACCTCGCCAAGCGACTCGGTCTGACCCCAGCCGCCATGACCCACCGCATCGACCGCATGGTCTCGGAGGGCCTGGTGACCCGGGAGCGCGACGAGCGCAACCGCGTCCGCGTCATCGTCGAGCTCACCGACCTCGGCCGCAGCAAGTGGCTGGAGACGATGCGCATGGCCTCCGCCTTCGAGGCGGACCTTCTCCAGGACCTCGCCCCCGACGAACGCAACGTCCTCGGCGACCTGCTGACCCGGCTGCTGCGCCGCGTCGAGGCCGCCCAGCCCGACGCCGGCGGCCGCCTGAAGGACCTGGACTGACTCGGCTGCCCCGGTTTGACAGACGTCCAGGGCATCCGTAATGTTCTCCGAGTTGCCCGCCGGTGAACACCGGCTCCGGCCGGCCCCGGGCAGCCATCCCGCAAGACCTATCTCGACGAACGGCCTCGTGTCGTCTCGTTCGCGTGTGCGTTTTCCGGAATGAGGATCGAAGGAATTGCTCGATTGGCATCGGGCGCCACCGGTCCGCTAATGTTTCACCAGTCGGAACGGCCCAACAGCCGCGAGGACAAGCCCCGCTGACTGGGGATCAGCCCGGAAACGGTCTGATAGAGTCGGAAAAGCCGAAAAGCGAAAGCCGGACGGCGAAACCCCCTCCAGAGGGTGGCAGAGAAGGAAATCGGATCTGCTAAGCTGGAGACAACGAAGGGAAAGCCCGGAGGG